>DATJIA010000077.1:0-48911 GCA_035493675.1 Kofleriaceae bacterium
ACGCCCGCGGACGCGACGTCGCCCAGGCGATGCACGATCGCCGGCAGCCACGCGCACGCGCACGCGACCACGCCGGCCGCCGCGCCGATCACCGCCCACCGCGATCGCCCGACGACGATCGCGACGATCACCGCGTCGATCAGCGCCGCCGGCGGACCCGCGAGCCCGGCCGCGCCGATCAACGCCGCGACGAGACACGCGCGCCGGATCTTCGCGCGACGCGCGAGCGGATCATCGACCGGCTCCGCCGCCCAGCCGATCCACGGCAGCCACGCGACGCCGAGCCCGCCGGCCAAGAGCGCCGCGTGCAACGCGCCGCTCGCGGCGAGCGCGGCGCCCGCGACCACCGCCGAGATCTCGTCGACGCCACGCCTGCGCGCCCAGATCGCGACGCCGATCGCCGCGAGCATCGCGTGCACGACGATCAGCAGATCCATCGCCGCGAGATCCGGACCCGCGCCCGCGATCGCGAGCAGCGGATACATCGCGCCATGCGAAGGCTCCGCAGCGAGCGGCACGCCGAGCCCGCTTCCGTCCCACCACTCGGGCAAGCGCCCCGCCGCCCACGCAGATCCTGCCGCCGCGCGCGACGGCACGACCTCGGTCTGGTACGCGCGGTCGGTCCACGTGCGACCCGCGAGCACGATCGGCGCTTCCACGACGGCGACCACCGCCGCCACCGCGACGGCGACCAGCCATCCCGATCGTTCCGCTGTCATCGCGCGCATGGTACAAAAACCGCCTTCGTGAAACGTCTGCTCCCGAGCGCGATCGCGGTCTTCACACTTGGCACGTTCGCGTGCAAGCGCCACTCCGATCCCGGACCGGGCGCGCCCTGCTCCGCGGTCGGCGCGAAGTTCGCGATGGTCGCGCGTGCGGATCTCGCGGCGCAGAAGGATCTCGCCGACGACGCGCGCAAGCAGGTCGACGGCCTGATCGCGCCGATGCGCGACGGCATGGTGCGCGCCTGCGAAGACGAGAAGTGGGCCGCGCCCGCGCGCGACTGCTTCGCGGCCGCCGACGACGAGCACGCCATGCGGACGTGCTACGCCCAGCTCACCGCCGATCAACGCGCCGCGCTCGACGCAGCGGCGGCGGGCAAGCAGCCCGACGACGAGAAGTAGAAGGTGAACCGATGGAGATCGACTACAAGCACTCGCTGCCCGAGGACGAGGCCCGCGCGCGCCTGAAGGTGCTCGGCGAGTACTTGACCAATCGGCACGGCATCAAGGTGTCGTGGCTCGACGAAAACCGTGCGAAGTTCTCGGGCAAGTACCTGGTCGTGAAGATCGAGGGCGAGCTGTCGATGGCGCCCGGCATCGTGCGCTTCCGCGGCGAGGATCCCGGCTTCCTGTGGCGCCGCAAGGCGGTCGACTACATCGAGGGCAAGCTCGAGAAGTACCTCGACACCAAGAACGCCCTCGCGGACCTGCCGCGCGGAAAAGAATAGCTACTTACGAAGCGCGTCGCTGACGGCGCGCGTGATCGCGGCGTCGACGACTTCGTTCGACAGCCCCTGGCGCTCGAGGCGGCGCTGCAGCACCTCGATCACGGTCCACAGATCGGTCCGGCGGGTCGTTCTGCTCATCTGGATCCTCACGTTCGACGACGGCGTGCGATCTGGTGAACCCGGTCACGAGCCGTGTCATTCCCGCCGCATCGCGTCACCGTTTTCCTTGCAGGGTCGTCTCATTGCCGTGTTATGAGGCCGCCTCCATGCGCCGTTCCCTCGTCCTTGCCGTCGCTCTCGCCGCTTGCGGGCGCAGCAGCAACAACAACGCCGACGCCCCCGTGAACCAGAACCCGGACGCGCCGGCCAACCAGCCGGACGCGAAGCCGGGCACCCCGGACGCGATGCCGGGCACTCCGGACGCGATGCCGTCGGGCGTCGTGCAGTGCCCGAACCCGGTCCCCGCGCCGGCGAGCGGCACGTGCGACGCGACCGCGGGCTCGGGCGCCGTGCTCTTGCGCGGCAACGTCCTCGCGGACGGCACCACGTACATGGACGGCGGCGTCCTGGTCGTGAACGACACGATCACGTACGTCGGCTGCGACTACGACGCGCAGGCGATGGCGGCGAACGCGATCAAGATCGACTGCGGCGGCGCGGTGATCTCGCCGGGCCTGATCAACCCGCACAGCCACCTCAACTACAACGACCGCTGGCCGCTGCCGTCGACGGTCGCGGGCGGCACTCGCTACAACCAGCGCAACGACTGGCGCCACTCGGTCTCGACGCCGTCGAACAAGTACGGCACCGGCAAGACCTCGTACGGCATGCGCTGGAACGAGCTGCGCGAGGTGATCAACGGCACGACCTCGATGGCCGAGTCGACGTCGGCGACCGGCATGGCGCGCAACCTCGACGAGCCCGAGGCGCGTGACACCAACGCGGGCCTGATGGGCCTCTTGTTCGAGGTCTTCATGCTCGGCGACTCCGCGAACACCGGCACCGTGCCCGCGAACTGCGGCTGGAGCTACGACCAGACCGAGTTCGGCGTGTACCTCCAGCACGGCGTCGTGACCCACACGAGCGAAGGCATCAACGACTACGCGCACACCGAGTTCCTGTGCCAGGCGAAGTCGACCGGCGGCGGCCGCGACTTCACCGAGAAGAACGTCGCGCACATCCACGCGATCGCGCTCGACGCCGCCGACTACTACACGATGGCGCACGATCACTCGAAGCTGATCTGGGCGCCGCGCTCGAACGTCTCGCTGTACGGCGAGACCGCGGAGCCGCAGGTGCTCGCGCGCCTCGGCGGGACCGTCGCGATCAGCACCGACTGGACCTACTCGGGCTCCGCGACGATGAACCGCGAGCTCGTGTGCGCGAAGTCGTGGAGCCAGAACCAGCTCGGCAACGCGTTCTCCGACGAGGATCTCTGGCGCATGGCGACGATCAACGCGGCCAAGGCGACCGCGACCGACGACAAGCTCGGCTCGCTCGCGGCGGGCAAGCTCGCCGACATCGCGGTCTTCGCCGCGCAGCCGGGCCAGCTCCACGGCGCCGTGATCGGCGCGACCACCGACAAGGTCGCGCTCGTCCTCCGCGGCGGTCAGGCGATGAGCGGTGAGGCCGACGTCGTCGCCGCGCTCGACAGCTCGTGCGAGGCGGTCAGCGTGTGCGGCAAGAGCTTCGCGATCTGCGCGAGCCGCGAGTTCGGCGGCACGACCTTCGCGACGATCAACACGATGGTCAACCCGAGCACGACGCCCAACGATCACAACAACGCGTACCCCGCGATCTTCTGCGACGACGCGCCCGCCGAGGAGCCGACCTGCGCGCCCTCGCGCACCGGCGAGTTCAACGGCGTCACCGCGACCGACGGCGACGGCGACGGCGTCGCCGACTCGAGCGACGACTGCCCGACCGTGTTCAACCCCATCCGCCCGATGGACAAGGGCGCGCAGGCCGACGTCGACAAGGACGGCGTCGGCGACGCGTGCGATCCGACGCCGGTCGGCGACGACCTCGACGGCGACACGATCCCGAACATGGTCGACAACTGCCCCGAGACCGCGAACCAGGACCAGGCCGACGGCGACACCGACGGCAAGGGCGACGCGTGCGACCCGTGCCCGGCGCAGAAGAACACCGACTCGATCTGCCTGCCGCTGCCGTCGACGATCATGTCGATCCAGAACGGCACGATCACCGCGGGCAACTCCGTGATCATCGCCGACGTGATCGTCACCGGCGTCGACGCGAAGGGCTTCATGATCCAGGACCCGACCCAGACCGACGGCAAGTACGCCGGCGTCTACGCGTTCGTCGGCTCGAAGCCGACGGTCGCGGTCGGCGACCAGGTCACGATCGCGGGCAGCATCTCGGAGTACTTCCTGAACACCGAGATCGACGGCACGATCATCCAGTCGAAGACCACCGGCACGCCGATCACGCCGGTGTCGCTGACGCTCGCGCAGGCCTCGGACGAGATGTACGAGGGCGTGCTGGTCACGATCAACGACGTGACCGCGGTCGTGAACCCGTACGACTGCGCCGCCGACAACGCGTCGTGCAAGGACACGCTGCTCTGGCAGGTCAACGGCGCGTCGAACACGCCGGTCGAGGTGTGGAACGACATGTACGCGGGCTCCGACTGGTCGACCGAAGCGACCAACGCCGGCACGCACCCGTCGGTGAGCGGCGTGATGTTCTACCGCTTCGACAAGCGGCGCATCCTGCCGCGCTCGAACGCGGACATCACGCCCTGATTTGCCGCGCGCTGCCGATCGGTCGGTGACCCTGACCGGTCGTCACGCGACACATACGGGGACATGCGAAGTGCTGTCCCCTTGTTGTTGATCGTCGCGGCGTGTGGCTCGAAGGCGTCGCCGGCGGCGGACGCCGCGGCGCCCGATGCTGCGGCCGATGCCGCGCCGGATGCGCGCCCACCCGACGCGAGCCCGGCTGACGCGGGCGCCGACGCCGGCGGCGTCGACGCGTCCGAGCTCCTCGACTGCGCGCAGCCGATCACGTGCCCGCAGCCGGCCGCCGGCAAGATGACCGTGTGCGGGCAGCTCGCGGACCTCGAGATGTCGCTGCCGATCGAGGCCGCGCAGCCGAAGGGGCTGTGCGATCCGGGATCGCCGACGGCGGATGGACCGTGCGCGCTCGCGGTGCACCCCTACGACGCGATCGCGTTCGCGCAGGATCCGAAGGGCGCGACCGAGCTGCCCAACGGCGGCGTCACCGTCGACGAGTGCGGCCGCTTCCGCATCGCCGACATCACGCCGATGAACGCGGCGGCGATCGGCCTCGCGGTCGACAACGCGACCGGCGTCGATACGTATCGCCTGAGCGGCTCGGTGATCCCGCTCGCGCTCGGCAAGACCGTCACCGACGTCCCGCTGTTCGCGATCACGAAGACGCTCGACACCAAGTGGACCGCGGCGGCCGGGCTCACCGGCGCGACCTTCGTCGATCGCGGCGTCTACGTCGGCATCTTCGTGCACGCGGGTGATCCGGTCGCGTCGGTGAAGGTCACGCGCAGCGGCGCGACCGACGCCGCCAACGACTACTACTTCAGCGACCCCGCGCCCGGTACGCGCACGACGATCGATCCCGCGCAGGCGTCGACGGGCGCGAACGGCACGGCGCTGATGATCGGCACGCCCGACAGCCTCGTCCTCTACTCCGGCACCGGCGGCGAGACGACCGACTGCAAGTGGCCGAGCGACGTCGGCGATCAGATCCCGGGCGCCGCGTTCGTGCAGCCCAGGCTCGAGGTCACGAAGGCGAATCCGTCGACGCTCTGCCCTTAGGCGAAGGTCGCGGTCACCGGCGCGTGGTCGCTCGCGTTCTGGCCCTTGCGCGCGGCGCGATCGATCGTGCAGTCGATCGAGCGTGACGCGAGCGCGGGCGTCGCCCACACGTGATCGATGCGCAGGCCCTGGTCCTTGAAGAAGGACACGCCGCGGTAGTCCCACCAGCTGAAGAAGCCGGGCTCGCTGTGGTGCTTGCGGAAGACGTCCTCGAAGCCCCACGCGCGCACGTTCGCGAGCGCCGCGCGCTCTTCGGGCGTGCACAAGACCGCGCCCTCCCACTTCTTCGGATCGTGGATGTCGCGATCTTCGGGCGCGACGTTGAAGTCGCCGCACAAGGCGAGCGGCTTCGACGGATCGGCGTGCGTGTCGAGCCAGCGGCGCAGGCGCGCGAGCCACTCGAGCTTGTACTCGAAGCGCTCCGCGCCGCCGCCGCCGTTCGGCACGTAGATGCTCGCGACCCGGACATCGCCGACGCTCGCGATGATGAAGCGCTTCTCGTCGTCGTCGACGCCGTCGTCGAGGCCGATCGTCACGTCGGTCAGCGGGAGCTTCGACGCGATCGCGACGCCGTTGTAGGTGCGCTGCCCGACCAGCACACACTGATAGCCGGCGGCTTCGATCGAGTCGCGCGGGAAGCCGGCGTCCTCGACCTTGATCTCTTGCATGCACAAGACATCGGGCTGCTCGGCGGCGAGCCACGCGACCACGCGATCGTGGCGCGCGCGGATCGAGTTGACGTTCCAGGTCGCGATCTTCAGCACGCGCGACGCAACGTAGCAGGTGGTACGCTGGTTTTCGATGGGGCGTCGCGCGGTGGTCGTGGCGATCGTCGTCGCGGGGTGTCGGTTCGATCCCAACGGGATCTCCACCGGCGCCCCCGACGCCGCGATCGATGCCACGGCCGAAGCAGCGCCGTGGAAGCACGTCGCGGTCGGCGGCAACTTCGCGTGCGGCGTGCGCACCGACGGCACGCTGTGGTGCTGGGGGCTCGACGACTACGGCCAGCTCGGCGACGGCGTGACGATCCACCACGCCCCGCCGGCGCAGGTCGGCGACGCGCGCGACTGGACCGCGATCAGCGCCGGGCTCGATCACGCGTGCGGCCTGCGCGGCGACGAGCTGTATTGTTGGGGCTGGAACGGCTACGCGCAGCTCGGCACCGGCGACACGATGGATCATCGCGAGCCGATCGCGATCGCGCCGGGCACGCACTGGCGATCGATCGCCGCGGGGCTGATCGACACCTGCGGCCTGCACGCCGACGGCAGCGCGTGGTGCTGGGGTTGGAACGGCTACGGCGAGGCCGGCGGCGGCGTGACCGGGTCGACGCCGCTGCCGTCGCCGGTCGGCGGCGGCCACGTCTTCACGTCGATCGCGATGGTGCACGTGCATGCGTGCGGCGTCGACGCCGCGCACACGCTGTGGTGCTGGGGCTATCAATACGGGCCGTCGCCGATCATGGTCGACGCGCCCGGCGTGTGGAGCGCGGTCGCGACCGGCGGCGCGCACACGTGCGCGACGCGCGTGAACGGCTCCGTCTACTGCTGGGGCTGGAACGGCCACGGCCAGCTCGGCGACGGTACGACGATCGATCATGCGACGCCGGCGCAGATCGCGAGCTCCGCGACCGCGATCGTCGCCGGCTACGACGACACCTGCGTGATCGACGACGCGGGCGCGGCGCGCTGCTTCGGCGACGGACGCTTCGGGCAGATCGGCGACGGCGGCCGCGTCGATCGATCCACGCCGGCGCAGGTCGCGGGCGGACCGGGCGCCGGCGATCGCTGGAGCGAGCTCGCGCTCGGGCAAGGCGCGGAGGCGTGCGGCGTGAGCGCGAGCGGCGGCGCGTGGTGCTGGGGGCACGGCGGATGGGACGAGCTCGGCGACGGCGCGCCGACCGAGCACGACGCGCCTTCTCCCGTGAACGGCGCGTGGAGCACGATCGCCGTCGGCGGGCAGTTCACGTGCGCGCTCGCGTCGGGGCTGCGCGCGTGTTGGGGCGACAACGCGTACGGGCAGCTCGGCGACGGCACGCAGACCGCGGCGTCGATGGCGGCGCCGTCGCCGGCGCAGACGTGGCGCGAGCTCGCGCTCGGCGCGTGGCACGCGTGCGGGCTCGACGCGCAGGGCTACATCTATTGCTGGGGCGACAACTCGGTCGGCGAGCTCGGCTCGGCGGTCGGCAACGCGAGCACGACGCCGGTCCTGCTCGGCGGATCGACGTGGCTGCACGTGTGGGCGGGATGGACGCGCACGTGCGCGCTCGGGACCGACGACACGCTCTGGTGTTGGGGCGCGGGCACGCCGGCGCCGACCTTGATCTCGCCGCAATCGAGCGCGGTGAAGGGCGTCGCGATCGGCACCGCGCACGTCTGCGCGATCGCGGGCAGCGGCGCGCTCTACTGTTGGGGCGCGAACGAGAGCGGCGAGCTCGGCGACGGCACGCTCGCCGCGCACGCCGCGCCCGCGCAGGTCGGCGCCGAGAGCGACTGGACCTCGATCGCCGCGGGCGCGTCGCACACGTGCGGGATCCGCGCGCCCGGATCGCTCTGGTGTTGGGGCTCGAACGCGAGCGGGCAGCTCGGCGCCGGCGCGCTCGGCGAGCCCGCGACCGCGCCGTCGCGCGTCGGCACCGGCGTCGACTGGGTCGAGGTCACCGCAGGCGCGAAGCACACGTGCGCGCGCGACGGCGGCGGCGCGATCTGGTGCTGGGGCGACGCCGAGTGGGGACAGATCGGCACCGGGACGCGCACCGCGGTCACGCGCCCCGCGCAGGTCGGCGCCGCGCACGATTGGAGCTCGATCCGCGCGGAGAACCGACACACGTGCGCGCTCGAAGCGAGCGGCGCGATCGCGTGCTGGGGCGAGAACGGATCGTCGCAGCTGGGCGTCGCGTCGTGGGCGACGACGCCCCGGATGATCGATCGATGATCAGCCGGTGAGTTGGGCGTTGGGCTTCGGGCTTTGGGCTTTGGGCTTCGGAGTCGCGCGCAGGGCGACGATCGGAGTCGGCATCTGCTCGCGCGCGACGAGCTCGCGGTAGCCGCGGATCCAGCGGCCGACCGCGGTCGTCGCCGACGCGGTGCCGACCGCGCACAGCGCGATGCCGAGCGCGGGCTCGCCCCACGCGTCGGTCGCCGGCGACGCCTCGAGCCACGCCGCGATCAACGTGCCGAGCGAGACGAGCACGATCCGCTCCGCGCGCTGCATGGTGCCGCCGTCGAGCTTCAGGCCGAGCCCTTCGCCGCGCGCGCGCGTGTAGCTGACCATCATCGATCCGCCGAGCGCGCCCATGACGGTGAGCAGCCACAGCGAGTCGCGCAGGTACCACGCGCAGCCGGTGAACACGAAGATCTCGCCCCACCGATCGGCGACCGAGTCGAACAAGGCGCCCGCGATCGACGAGCGATTGGTCGCGCGCGCGAGGCGTCCGTCGAGGATGTCGAGGATGCCGGCGAGCGCGTACGCCCACGTCGCGCTGGCGAGGTGCCCGGTCGCGATCGCGGCGCCCGCGATCGCGCAGCCCGCGAGCGACATGCACGTGAGCGTGTTCGGCGAGACGTTGGTCGCGAGCAGCGCACGCTCGATCGGACGGATCAACCACAGGATGTAGCGAGTCAGGAACGGCCCGAACAGCTCGGTGAACCGTCGACGATCGAGCCCTTCGATCACCGGCGTCCGTCCCGTCGCGCAGAGCACGCAGTACACGCCGAACATGAGCGCCATGAAGGCGACACCGGCGAGTGCTGGAGCTAGGATGACGAGGCGATCCACGGCGGGATTTCAGACCTTTACCACCGAGTGCCACCTCGGCCAAGTGATAGCGAGGACGTACACCTTGCCGAAACATGAGACGCACGGCGCGCGACCGCGGGTTGCCTCGATCATCGCGCGTGTGATCGCGACCGCAGGTGGCGCGGGGTACGTGCCGTACGCACCGGGCACCGCCGGCACCGCCGTGGCGGTGCCGCTCGTGTGGGCGCTCGCGGATCTGAGCTGGGGCCCGTTCCTCGCGATCACGATCGCGGTGACGATCATCGGCATCGTCGCGGCGAGCGAGGCCGATCGCTTCTGGGGCACGCACGACTCCGGGCGCATCGTGATCGACGAGGTCGCCGGCTACATGGTGACGATGTTCCCCGTCGATCGACACGACTGGTGGAACCTCGGGATCGGGTTCGTCCTGTTCCGCTTGCTCGATCAGCTCAAGCCGCCGCCGGCGCGCGCGATCGACGAGAAGATGGGCGGCGGCGCGGGCGTCGTGCTCGACGACGTCGCCGCGGGCCTCTGGGGACTGCTGATCATGTGGGGCTTGTCGCACTGGGGCGTGCTGGATCGGCTGCCGCGCTAGGCGTTCGTGAGGTAACGTCGGCTCATGCGTCGCCTGTTGTTCGCCGTCGGCGTCCTCCTCGCCGCCGCGCCGGCGTACGCGAACGTCCGCTTCCCGACGACGCAGACGATCTCGTTCCGCAAGGGCACGACGAGCGATCTGGTGCTCGGCTCGACTCCCGGCCTCTTGCTCAGCAAGGACGACGGCAAGCACTTCTACTGGGTCTGCGACAACGCGATCTTCGGCGACAACAGCGATCTCTACGATCCCGACTACAAGATCGCCGCCGACGGCACGATCTACGCGAACACCCCCGCGGGCGTGCGCATCTCGCGCGACGGCGGCTGCACGTTCGACATCGCGCAGGTGGAGAACATCACGCCGCAGAAGTGGGTCGACGCGATCGCGCTCGGCCCGAACGACGAGGTCTGGATCGGCCAGACCGAGGGCGGCAAGCCGAACGACGTCTTCTTGTCGACCGACGGCGGCCAGCACTGGGCCTCGAAGGGGCTGCTCTCCCCGACGACGTGGTGGAAGTCGATCCGCGTCGCGGCGTCGAATCCGCAGCGCGTGTACCTGAGCGGCTACGAGGTCACGCAGGTCGCGCCCGACGGCGGCACCGCCGGGCCGCGCGCGCGCGTGCTGCGCACCGACGATCAGGGCGGCAAGTGGACCGAGCTGCCGACCACCGACATCACGCTGTCGACGTCGTCGCCGATGGTGTTCGTGATGGCGGTGTCGCCGACCGACCCGGATCTGTTGTTCCTGATCTCGCAGGCGGCGAGCCCGCCGATGGGCGACAAGCTCTATCGATCGACCGACGGCGGCATGACGTGGTCGTTCATGCTCGACTCGAAGTCGCCGATCCGCGCGGTCGTGTTCCTGCAAGACGGCTCGGTGGTCGCCGCGTCGCAGATGGGCTCGTGGCAGGCGCCGACCGCGACCGGCACGTTCGCCGAGCTCGCCGGTCAGCCGCAGCTCGAGTGCCTCGGCCAGCGCGAGGACGGCGCGATCTTCGGCTGCGGCGCGAACTGGGATCCGGACTTCCTCGCGCTCGGCGAGTCGGGGCCGTCGCCGGTCGGGCCGTGGACGAAGGTGTTCCGCTTCTCGGAGATGGCCGGCCCGCTCTCGTGTCCCGCCGGCACCGTGCAGCACGACGTCTGCGAGCTGCAGCTGTGGCCGTCGGTGAAGGAGCAGTTCGGCATCGCCGAGGTCGACGGCGCTCCCATGCCCGACGCGCAGGTGCCGCCGATGAAGAAGCCGACCGGCTGCTGCGACTCGAGCGCGGGTGGGCTCGAGACGTTCGTGATCGTCGTGATCGCGGTCGGGATCGGCGGGTTGTTGTTCCGCCGCGGCAAGAAGAAGAAGAAGGCCTGCTGTCAGTGAAGTGAGTCGCGCCAGCTCGGGTAGCGCGGCACCCAGCCGAGCTCGCGCTCGAGCTTGCGCGCGTCGATGCGGCGATCGGCGAGCAGCATGCCGGCGACCTCGGCGGGCACGGTGTCGGGCGCGACGCGCGGCGGCGGCGGCAGGCCGAGGATCGCGGCGGCGCCGTCGGCGTGCTCGGCGGCGGGGCACGGATCGCGATCGGCGACGTTGTAGATCGGCGACGGATGATCGGCGCGCGCGGCCGCCTCGATCGCGGCGGCGAGATCCTCGACGTGGATGCGGCTCGTGTGCGCGGAGCCGTCGCCGATGATGCGCATCGTGCCGTCGCGGAGGCGCTGCGCGACGCCGCGGTCGGCGCCGTAGATGCCGGCGGCGCGGAGGATCACGACGCGCTCGTGCGCCGCGAGCAGCGCGCGCTCGGCGGCGACCCGCGCCGCGCCCGACGCGGTCGCCGGCGCGATCGGCCACGACTCGTCGACCCACGCGCCCTGCGCGGGCGCGTACACGCCGGTCGACGAGACATAGACGATGCGCGCGGCGTCGTTCGCGAGGGTCGCGAGGTGGTGCTCGGCGGCACCGTCGGGGAGCGCGGGCGGCGCGAGATGCACGACGAGCGCGTCTCGCCACGGCAGGGGCGCGAGGGTCTCGGGCTTCGCCAGATCCGCGGCGACCGCGCGCGCGCCGAGCTCCTGTGCGAGCGGCTCGATCGACGCGAGGTCGCGTCGGACCAGGATCAGCTCGTCGCCGGACGGCGCCAGCCGGCGCGCGAGGTGCGCGCCGGTGTAGCCGCAACCGATCAAGATCCAGGAACGCCGCACGCCTGCAGTGTACGATCGTCGCGTGCGTCGTGCGATCGTGCTGGTCGGGATCGCCGCGTGCGGCGGGGCGACCGCGGCGCGCCCGCGCGACGATCTCGACGCGCCCCGCCCGCGGACCCTCGAGCGCGGCTTCACGCTGGCGTGGCGCGGCGCGCGCATCGGCGACGCGCGCGAGCGCGAGGCGTGGGACGCGGGCGGCGTGACGCTCGAGCGGCACGAATCGATCCGCGTGCGGCGGGCCGGCGCGCTCGCGATCACCGAGACCTCGATCGCGATCCACGCGGACCGCGCGCTGGTCGCCGATCGCGTGACGTGGCGCGAGGAGCACAGCGACGGGCCGACGCGCATGGGCCGCGCGACCCGCGAGCTCGACGGCTGGCGCATCGAGCTCGACGGCGAGGCGGCGAGGCGCGCGGGCGGCGATGCGGTGCCCGAGGAGCTGGTGCCGATCGTCGTGCGCGAGCGCGGCGCGTTCGACGGAGAGGTCATGCTCACGGGGCGCGGTTTCGCGGTCGCGCACGCAGAGATCGTCGTCCGTCGTCCGTCGTCCGTCGTCCGGATCAGAGTCGACGGTGCAGAGCTGAGCGCGACGGTCACGCTGGATCAGAACGGTGATCCGCTGCGCATCGCCGCGTCGGACGGCGTCGTCGCGGCGCGCGCGGACGACGCGACGATCGCGCAGCCGTTCGATCCGCCCGAGGTCGTCGACGGCGCCGCGATCGCGCTCGATCGCGCCGCGCCCGCGGATCGCTCGCCGATCACGATCGTCCTGCACGGCGTGACGCGCGCGCCGCCGCCCGCGATGATCGGACAGTCGATCGCCGCCGACGGCGACACCTGGACGATCACGCTCGCGCCGATCGACGCGCGCGACGATCAGCTGCGCTCCCTCGCGCACGCGATCTTCGCGGCCGACGACGGCGACTGCAACGCGCACGCGGTCGCGTTCGCGTCGCGCGCGAGCGTGCCCGCGAAGCTGGTCACCGGCTGGCGCGTCGACGGCGCGCGCCTCGTCCGCCATCGTTGGGCGCTCGCGCAGATCGGCGATCGTTGGATCCCGATCGATCCGAGCTACGACGAAGCGCCCGCGGCGCCGCGCTTGATCGGGCTCGCGATCACCGACGACACCGCCGCCGGCCTCGCGCTCGGCGACCTCGCCTTCTCCGGCACCGACGGCGCGACCGCGACCCTACCGGCCCGCTGAGCGGCCCGACCACGCCTCGTAGTCCGCGATGCGCTTCGACAGCGCCTCGAGATCCTCGCCGGTCTTCGCGCGGTCCTCCGCGGCGACGACGAGCAGGCCCATCGCCGCCTGCAGCAAGCGCCCGCCGGGCAGCGGCAGGTTCGCGCCGCGCAGCGCGTACTCGCGCACCTCGTCGATCCGGAACGCGACCTGCCCGACCTGCAGGAAGCCGCCCGCGACGTGCACGACGTCGCCGCCGACGACCAGCGCCTTCTCGACCTCGCGCCGCGCGACCTTCTCGCCGCGCCCGTGCGCCTGCGCGTCGAGGCGCCGCCGCGCGTCCTCGTAGACGTCGGGGCGCGTGATCGGCGCCTGCCGCGTGTACGGCGCGAGCTGATCGGCGATGTGCTTCGCCGCCTCCGCCCCGTCGACGACGTGCAGCGCGACCTCGAGATCGCCGAGCGCGAGCAGCAGGTCGCGGCTCTTCGATCGCCGGCGCGCCTCGCTGAAGCGCTCGTGCGCGAGGTACGCGAGGCCCGCGCACGCGAACACGCCGCCCGGGATCAGCGACACCGCGCTGCACACGACGCCCGCGGTCGCCAGCCCCGACACCAACAGCGCGCTCGTCGGCGAGCGCCCGATCAGCTCCACGCGATCCAGGAGCCGCGCGTCGAGCCGGATCATCGGGTTGCCCGGCGGCGCGATCACGAGCCACGGCCCGTGCACGCCGATCCCGCTGCGCGGCAACAAGCTGGCCCGCTCGATCGACCCGGCGTCGGTGATCGTCGCAACGCTCACAACAACTCGATCGTTAGCATGAACTGCGCACTAAGGCTTCGAAAGCTCGACGACACCGCGCTCGGCGAGCTTCGCGATCGCGAGCAACGCCTCGGACTCGCGCACGCTCGCGGTCCGGATCAACGACAGCAGATCCCATCGGCCGTCGATGCGGTGCACCAGCCTGCGCTCGACGTCGGTGAGCTCCATCTCGGCGATCTCCGCCGGGCTGCGGCGGAGGCGCGGCACGCGGTGCTTCGCCAGCAAGGTGCGCGCGACCTCGGCGACGCGCGCGCGCTCCGCCGCCGAGTGCGCCGAACGCGCATCGGGGTCGGTCGGCGCGAGCTGCTTGGCGCGCTCCGCCATCTCGAGCGCGGCGGCGCGATCGCCGGTGCGCAGGCGGGCGCGCGCGCCCTGCGCGAGCTCGGTCGCCGATTCGGTGCGCGGCTTGGTGCGTCGATCGATCCCGAGCGCGCCCTCCGTGATCAGCTGCGCCAGGTGATCGAGCACCGCGTAGCGCTCGCCGCCGCACGCGGCGACGATCCGCGCCGCGGTCTCGCTCGCGATCGCGAGCGCCCACACGCGCGTGGCGTCGATCGGCGAGTCGATCTCGGGCGGCTCGGTGCGGCGCGCGTAGAACTGCACCTGATCGTCGGGGATCGCCGCGCGGATCGCGGACCACCGCTGCACGCGGCGCCGCGCGATCGTCAGGCAGACGTCGAGGTTGATCGGCGCCGACACGCCGCCGCCGAGCGGCGGGCGCGGATCGAGCTCGAACGAGCCGTCGGTCCAGGTGACTAGATCCGAGACGCTCTCGCGGATCTTCGCCGCGAGCGCGGTGACCACGTCCTCTTCGCGCACCGCGCCGACCATCAGCAGGATGCGGCCGAGCGGGACCTGCGTCTCGTTGCGCACGCCGAGCGCGTCGGCGAGCCCGTCCTCGGTGATCCCGCCGGTCGCGAGCAGGATCTGGCCGAGCTGCTCCTCGGGCATCGACGACGACGCCCATTCGACCGCGCCGTTCTGCACCGCGAGCGCGCGGACCCGGCCGTTGCGCTCGCAGGTCAACGTTCCCGTCACCTTGCGCCGGACCGCCCACTCGAGGACGTCCTCGAGCGCCATGGTCCCGACTTGTCCGCGCAAGGACATCGTCTTCCAGGATATCGGAAGACGGGATAAGGTGGATAGGCAGCTCCGGTTGTACTCGTATGCCCAACACCTCCATGAAGCTCGACGGACCGAAGATCGCGGCGCTCGGCCTCGTGGCGGTCGCGTCCGCGCTCCTCGTCGGATATTTCGTGTGGATGGTGCAGCCCGCCGCCGCGCGCGAAGCGGTCGCCGCGTGCAACGGGATGAAGGCGAACCCCAAGAACAAGCAGCTCGGCGTGATCCCGCGCCCTGCTCCCGACTTCACCGTGACGTCGTCGAAGGGCAAGCCCGTCAAGCTCAGCGAGTACAAGGGCAAGGTCGTGCTCGTGCACTTCTGGGCGTCGTGGTGCGGCGCGTGCGAGCAGGAGAAGCCGTCGCTGATCAAGATGGCCGAGGATCTGACGAGCCCCGACTTCCAGGTCGTCACGATCGCGAGCGATCTCGACTGGGGCGCGGTCGCGAAGGCGCTGCCGCACGGCGCGCCGTTCCAGGTCTTCCTCGACAAGCCCGACGAGGAAGGATCGATCGGACCGCTGACGACCTCGTGGGGCACGACCGCGGTGCCGGAGAGCTTCTTGATCGATCGCAAGGGGCGCATCCGCATGTACTTCGACAACCGCCGCGACTGGGACGCTCCCATCGCGGAGGCGTGCATCCAATCGATCATCGACGAGTAGGCGGGGCTATGGGGCGGATCCTGGTGGTCGACGACGAAGCGGACGTGGTCCGGACGGTGACCAAGGCGCTCGAGGCGCGCGGCCACACGATCACGATCGCGCGCGACGGCGCCGAGGCGATCGCCGCGGTCGCCGAGAACCGCCCCGATCTGCTCGTGATCGATCTCGCGATCCCGAAGATCGACGGCGCCGAGGTCGCGCGCCGCTTGAAGGCGGATCCCGCGACGCGCGCGGTGCCGATCTTGATGATGAGCGCGTCGTACCTCGCGATGGAAGCGGTCGCCGAGGGACAGGGCGCCGACGAGTTCGTCGTGAAGCCGTTCCTGCGCGACACGCTCGTCAAGCAGGTCGAGCGGTTGTTGGCAAAGCGAGCGTGAAGGTCCCGTTCACGATCCTCACCGGCTGGCTCGGCGCGGGCAAGACGACCGCGCTCAACCGCATGTTGTCGGCGGCGGGCGGGCGGCGCATCGCGGTCCTGGTCAACGAGCTCGGGCGGATCGCGATCGACGGGCGCTTGATCCTCGGCCAAGGCGGCGACGTGCTCGAGCTCGCCGGCGGCTGCGTGTGCTGCAAGGTCGATACGAAGAACGATCTGTGGGACGGCATCGCCGACGTGATCGCGCGGTCGCGGCCGGAGCACGTCGTGCTCGAGACGACCGGCATCGCGGAGCCCGCGGCGATCCTCGAGACGCTCGCGGGCGGGCCGCTCGCCGCGATCGCGCGCGACAAGATCGAGCCGGTCGGGGTCGTCGCCGTCGTCGACGGCGAGGCCGGGGCGCCGACGATCGACGCGCGCGAAGAGGCGCGCGAGCAGCTCGCGATCGCCGATCGGGTCTTGTTGTCGAAGCTCGACGTCGCGCCGGCCGCGGCCGTCGCCGCTGTGCACGCGCGCTTGGACGCGATCGCGCCGCACGCGGAGCGCGCCGCATTCCCGATCGATCACGCGGGCGCGCTCGCGATGACGTCGTGGATGCTCGAGCGACGCACGCTCCGCGCGCCGCGCGCGCGCGCGAAGCACGCGCACGATCACGGGCACGGCCATCATCACGGCGGCCAGCTCGCGGCGATCGCGTTCGCCGACGACGGCGCGTTCGTGATCGACGCGGTGATGAAGGCGCTCGGGGAGCTCGGCGATCGCTTGGCGCGCGCGAAGGGCTGGGTCGTCTCGGCCGACGACGGGCGCGCGGTCTTCGTCGAGAAAGCTGGGGCGCGCTTGGCCGCGACCCCGGGCGGCGACGCGACGCGCACCGAGCTCGTCTTGATCGGCGAGCTCGACGAGCCCGCGATCCGCCGCGCGCTGTACGCGTGCAAGGCGCTACGCGGCGGGCAGCCGTAGCTCGAACGCGCTGCCCATGCCCTCTTGCGACGTGCCGACGCACGAGCCGCCCGCGCGCGACGCGACCGCCGCGACGTGCGCGAGCGCGGGGCCCGCGGCGTCGGGCGCGCCGCCGCCGTTGTCGGCGACCATGATCACGACCGTGTTGGTCGCGGCGTCGTAGCGCGTGCGGACCGACAGCGCGCTGCCCGCGACCTTCGCCGCGCTGTCCGCGCAGACGAGCACGAGCTGCGCGACCGCGAGCATGAGCTCGCCCGGCGCGCCGCGCGCGGGCGGCACCGACCCGGTGTCGACCAGCAGCTCGGTCGTGGACGCCAGGCGGCGGCTCGACAGGTGCACCGCGCCCTCGACCTCGTGATCGACCTCGACGGTGCCCATCGGCGCGCCGACCGCGGCGAGCGCGAGCGAGAGCTCTCCCGCGAGCCGCGCGACGCTCGCGCACGTGAGGTACGCCTGCGCGAGCTGCTGTCGCAGCTGCTGCAGCGCGTTCCACGGGAACGGCGTCGGTCCGGTCGACAGCGCGACGTGACGATCCAACGTATCGACGATCAAGCCGAGCCGATCGCGCAGCTCCCCGAGCGGCGGCGCCATCTCGGCGGCGACCTCGCCGGCGATCACCGCGCCGACCATGCGCGCGTGCTCGCGCTCCCTCTCTTCAGACACGCCGGCCGCTCCGTCGGGGTGCTTCCCCGGGTCCTTGCGCCGCGCTTCGCGCGGTCTGCTCGGCTCGGCCCTTCGGGCCTCGGCCCTGCCCCTCTCCTCCGCGGCTCATTATATCGTTCCCGTGAGCAGCAGCCACATCTGTCCGATGCCGTCGCTGGTCAGGCCGTGCGCGTAGCCGAGCTCGAACGCGCCGGGCACGAAGTAGCCGAACAGCGCGTCCATGCGCAACGCGCCGCCGACCGAGACCTTGACGTCTTCGCCGGGGACGAACGAGCGCTCGACGGCGGTGCCGACGTCGACGAGCAGCGCGGCGTGGAGGCGTTTCACGTAGAGCGGCAGCGTACCCAATCCGCGCTCGACGTCGACGAGGCTCTGCCGGAATTCGAGGTTCGCGAGGTGGAACTGCGAGCCGGTCACCGAGCGCGGCTTGTAGCCGTGCAGGTAGCCGGTGAACGCCGCGCGCGACGACTCGAGGATCGATCGCGGGATGTCCTGCTGCGGGTTGCCGCCGAGCGAGAAGTAGCCCGGCCGCGGCAGATCGCCGTCGTGGAAGCCGCCGACCAGCCGGAGCGCGAACGCCGCGTCGCGCGACCACGGCAGCTGATGGAACCAGCGATACGCGTACGACAAGGTCACGCTCTTGTAGTCGGCGCCGAACGCCGGGTGATCGAAGCGCAGCGTGACGCTCGCGTCCTGTCCCTGCTGCGGGCCGAGCGTGTACGCGAAGCCCTTCAGATCGCCGTACGAGACGCGCGCCGCGACGCCGCTGAACAGGATCGGCAGCTGGGGCGGGTGCGGCACCGTGTCGTTGGGGTCGTACTGCACGAACGGCGAGTCGACCATGCGCTCGTAGTCGACGACGTAGTCGAGGCCCGCGCTCCACGATCGATCGCTGCGCACCTCCGACGGCAGGCCGAGCGAGATCGTGCCGCCCCACACCTCGGCGAGGTACGCCTTGTTCGCGCCGTTGATCCGGAAGCCGGAGCGCAGCACGATCGATCGCGATCCCGCGACGCGCAGCGACGGCCGGAAGCCGCCGTAGCCGTAGTCGGCGCCGACCGAGACGTCGCCGCGCTCCATGCCGACGGTCGCCGCGAGATCCCAGCCGTGCAGGTTGGCGGTGTCGCCGCCGCCGGTCTGGACGTTGAGCGCGCGCCCGAAGCTGTCGATCGTGAGGCCGAGCGTCACGCTCTGCGGCGCGAGCGTCTCCATGCCGCGATACGTGCGCGGCGCGGTGACCGCGACCTCGTCGTCGGGGACGGCGGCGGGCGGCGGGCGATCGTCGACGTACGGCAAGGCCGGCGTCCACGCGGTCGGATCGATCGCGATCTCGAAGATGTCGTAGCCGCCGCGGCCTTTGCCGCCGGTGTCGAACGCGTGATACGCGAGCCGCTTGCCGTCGCGCGAGACGCTCGGCTCGAACGCGCCGCTCGTCACGTTCGTCACCTGCCAGGTCGCGCCGGTCGCGAGCTCGCGCGCGTACACGTTCGTGATGCCGGTGCGATCGCTCGTGAAGAACAGCCACCTGCCGTCGGGGCTCCACGCCGGATCGCCGTCGATCGCGCGATCGTGCGTGACCTCGGTCGTGATCCTCGTCGCGACGTCGGTGACCAGCACGTCGCGATAGCCGCCGGCGCGCCACGCGCTGAACGCGATCTTGCTGCCGTCGGGCGACCACGCCGGCGAGTACGCCTGATCGAAGCGCGCGCCCTGCCACAGCGGCTCGATCGGCGCGCCCGGCCGCGGCGCGGTGATCGCGATCCACGATCGCGACGCGCCGTTCTCGCTGAACGCGACGTGCTCGCCGTCGGGCGCGATCGCGGGATCGCGCGCGCGCGCGCCGCGCGTGAGGCGCTCGATGCGCTTCGTGCGCGCGTCCCAACGCATCAGCTCCTGGAAGTTGTAGACGAGCCGCCACTGCTGGGTCTGCTCGAAGACGATGTCGCCGTCGGGCCCGACCGCGAACCCGCCCATGCGATCCTGCGCGAGGACGTCGCGCGCCTTCGTCGCGTCGCCGCCGACGGGCATCGCGCGCAGCCGCGGCTGCGACCAGCCGTCGGACTGCGACCAGATCAGCTCCTTGCCGTCGTAGGTGTAGAACGGCGCGAGGTTCGCGGTCGAGCTGGTCGTGAGCGCGCGCCCCTCGCGGCGCGTGTTGCGATCGACGGCCTCGACCTGCAGCGCGGCGCGATCGCGCAGGTAGGCGCGCCAGTCGTCGTACAGCTCGGTGAACGGCTTGCCGACGACGCGATCGATCTGGCGGTTGATGCCGAACGGGATCGGATCGGATCCCATGCCGTGGCTCATGTCGCGCAGCGCGCGATCGCCGTAGCGATCGAAGACGTAGCGGAGGAAGTGCGAGCCGTAGAGGTACGCCGCGTTGCCCTGCGGGAAGTACAGCGGCAGGCCGGTGACCTGATCGAGCGACAGCGCGGTGCCGTCGAGGGTCGGCACGCGCAGGTACATGTCGAAGGTCGTGTTGCGATTGCGGCCGCCGGCGGTGCGCTTGGTCTCTTCGTAGGTCGCGATGCCCTCGATGATCCAGCGCGGCTGGATCTGGTTGGGCGCCCAGACCTTGCCGACGACGTGGTTCACGAGGTCGGGCAGGCCGCCGATCGTGTCGAGGTGGATCACGTGCGTGTACTCGTGCGAGACGAGGCCGAGCAACCAGTCGTCGTGATCGGCGAGGTTCGAGCTGCCGGTCGGCGCGGTCGCGAACAAGGTGATCTCGTTGCGCGGCAAGACGTTCGCGAAGCCGTTCGCGCCGTCGGTGTCGTCGACCAGCAGGATCTGGGTCTTCTCGCTCGGCTCGTGATCGAGCGCGGGCGCGAGGTTGCGGTGCGCGCGCTCCGCGACGACCGCGACCCGATGCGCGACCTCGTCGAGCGGCGCGTAGTACGTGACGACGAAGTGCGCGGTCTCGATCGTGCGCCACTGGCGCTGCGGATCGCCGGCGCGCGCCGTGCTCGCCGCGATCATGATCGCGAGGAGGACGGCGGCGCGATGCATCGCTCCCGAGTGTAGTATCGTCGGCGCCATGCGTACGAGCCTCGTCGCCGTGCTTCTCAGTGTCGTCGCCGCGTGCGGCTGTTCGTCGAAGAAGACCCCGACCGAGCCCACCGGCGGCTCCGGCTCCGATGTGAGCAGCGACACGTCGGGCAGCGGTTCGGCCTCCGGGTCGTCCGTCGCCAACGCGCCCGCGCCCGGCATCGGCGAGAAGTGCGGCGTCGACGACGCCTGCGCCGCCGGCCTCGAGTGCGTGAAGTACTACGGCATCGCCGGCGCGTCCGGCCCGCAGTTCGCCTCGTGCGAGAAGCGCTGCGCCGCCGACACCGACTGCAGCGACGGCCGCAAGTGCGCGACGATCGCCGACGGCCCCGGCCGCGTCTGCCGCTAGCAGGCTGCTGAAATCCGCGGACATGAGGCCACGCTGCTTCGCGATCGCAACGACGCCTTCGAAGAAGAGCCGCGCCACATCGAACTCGAGCATCCGCTCCTTGTTCTTCGTGAAGCTCGTCGCGTCGAAGCTCTTGTCGTCGAGGTTCATGTCGAGGAAGAAGCGAAACAGCAGGTCGTAGTCGAGCCGCTCGCAGAACTGTCGCTCGCTGCGCACCGAGAACAGCGCGATCAACAGGCACGCCTTCAGTAGGCGCTCGGGAGGAATCGACGGGCGCCCCATCGACGAATACATCTCGTCGAACACCGGCGAGAGCTCCGCGAGCTTCGCGTCCGCCAGCTGCTTGATCGCCCGGATCGGATGCCCAGCAGGCACTCTGCTGTCCGGCGACACGGTCGAGAAGGTCATCTGCGACGAGGATTGGCCGCGCACCTCTCTCTCCCACCGCCGCCCTTCGACTCGGGCCCTTCGGGCCCTCGCTCAGGGCGAACGGGGAGAGGGAACCGAGTTCTTCAGCAGCCTGCTAGCGACTACGCTCACGTCGACGTCGACGTCGACGTGGTCGTGGTCGTCTACTTCGACGGCGACGGCGACGGCGACGTAGTCCTAGTCGTAGTCGTCGACGCATCCGGCCAGTCGATCTGCACCGGCACCGGCCGCGCGGAAGGCTCGGGCGGCGCGCCTTTCGGCCCGCACGCGCCTACGACGAGCACGAGCAGCAGCGCCTTCACGAGCTCCCGGTCTTCACGCCGAGCCCGCCGAGATATCCGACCACCGCCTCCCGCACGTCCTGCGCGGTCGGCAGATCCAACACGCGCTCGACCACGCGCTCGACCTCGCTCATCGTGATCGAGCGCAGCGCGCCCTTCACTTCCGGAATCGAGACCGCGCTCATCGACAGCTCGTGGATCCCCAAGCCGACCAAGACCGGCGCGACCACGGCGTCGCCGGCCATCTCGCCGCAGACCGTGACGCTGATCCCTGCAGCGCGACCGGCCTTCGCCACGCTCGCGATCAAGCGCAGCAACGCCGGGTGCAGCGGCTCGTACAGATACGAGACCATCTCGTTCACGCGATCGACCGCCATCGTGTACTGGATGAGATCGTTGGTGCCGATCGAGAAGAAGTCGCTCTCGCGCGCCAAGAGATCCGCCGTCAGCGCCGCCGACGGCATCTCGATCATGATGCCGACCTTGACGGCCTCGTAGAAGGGGACCTGCTCGCGCCGCAGCTCCTCCTTCACCTCCTCGAGCACCGCCTTCGCCGCGCGCAGCTCGCCGATGCCCGAGATCATCGGGAACATGATCCGCAGCGCGCCGTGCGCCGACGCGCGCAACAGGCCGCGCAGCTGCGTCTTGAACAGCGGCCGGCCGAGATCGGTCAAGCACAGGCGGATCGAGCGCAGCCCGAGCGCCGGGTTCGCCTCCTGCACCTCGCCTTCCAAGAAGCCGGCGAGCTTGTCGGCGCCGAGATCGAACGTGCGCAGCGTGACCGGACGCCCGCGCATGCGCTCGATCACCTCGACCGCCTGGCGATAGTGCGTGTCCTCGTCGGGCACGCGATCCGACGTCATGAAGAGATATTCGGTGCGCGTGAGCCCGACGCCGGTCGCGCCGTGCTCGATCGCGCTCTCGATCTCCTCGGGCCCGTCGATGTTCGCCAACAAGGCGACGTCGACGCCGTCCTTGGTGCGCGCCGGGAGATCGCGGTTCGACAGCAGCACCGCGCCCGCCGCCGCTTGCCGCCGCTGCTCCTCGCGATACTCGACGACGGTCTCGCGCGCGGGGTTGACGATCACCACACCCGTCGAGCCGTCGATCACCAACAGGTCGTCGGTCTCGACGACCTCGGTCACGTCCTCGAGCCCGACGACCGCGGGGATCTCGTGCGCGCGCGCGATGATCGCGGTGTGCGAGGTCTTGCCGCCCGCGTCGGTCAAGAGGCCCGCGACCGCCGCGCGATGCAGCTGCGCGGTGTCCGCCGGCGACAGATCGTACGCGACGACGATCGCGTCGGGCGGCGGCGACAGCGGCCCGGTCTCGCGCCCGAGCAGGTTGCGCAAGATGCGCTCGAACACGAACTCGACGTCGCTCGCGCGCTCGCGGAAGTACGTGTCCTCGATCGCGTCGAACACCGCGCGGATGTCGTCGACCGCCTTGCGCAGCGCCCACTCGGCGTTGATCTTCTCCTCGCGGATGTAGCCGATCGCCGCGTCGACGAGGTGCTCGTCGTGCAGCATCATCTGGTGCGCCGAGATGATGTGGAAGTCGCTCTCGTTCTCGCTGGCGAGCTTCTGCTTCACCTTCTCGAGCTGGCGATCCGACGCGACGATCGCGCGGTGCAGGCGCGCGATCTCGTCCTCGACCTCCTCGGCCTCGACGTGATGGCGCGGCGCCTTGACGCTGTCCCGCCCGACCAGATACGCGCGTCCGATCGCGATGCCGGGAGACACCGCGATGCCTTCACGCCGCATCTCCGGTCGCGCGCCGTCGGACAACTATCGGTCCTCCCCGAACTTGTCGACGACCAGCTGCGCGAGCGCCGCCACCGCCTCTTCGCACCGATCGCCGCGCGCCTTGATCGTGATCGTCGATCCCTTCGACGCGACCAGCATCAGCACGCCCATGATCGACTTCCCGTTCACCTCGTGGCCTTCCTTCGAGACCATCACCTCGCACGGGAACTTCGCCGCCAGCTGGACGAACTTGGTCGCCGCACGGGCGTGCATGCCCAGCTCGTTCGTGATCTGCAAGGTGCGCTCGGCGCTGTCGGCCACTTCTATTCTCCCCTGTCCACGTCGCGGTGCCGGACCAAGATGTCCCATTCGTCGCCGAGCCGCCGGCGCAGCTCTTCGACGAGCGCCACCGAACGGTGGCGGCCTCCCGTACATCCGACCGCGATCGTGACGTACAGCTTTCCTTCGCGTTGGAACTGCGGCAACGCGAAGCGCAGCAAGCCCTCGACGTGATCGAGCAGCTCGGTGCCCTCCGCGGATCCGCAGACGAACTTGGTGACCTCGGCGTCGCGCCCGGTCATGTGCGCGAGGGTCGGCTCGAAGTGCGGGTTCGGCAGGAACCGCACGTCGAAGACGAGGTTGAACTCGACCGGCAGGCCGTGCTTGAACCCGAACGAGACCAGCGTGACGGCGAGCTTGCCGGCGCGCCCGTAGCGATCCTGGATGATCGCCTTCAGCTGGTGCATGTTGAGGTTCGACGTGTCGATCACCGCCGCGCCCTGGCGCAGGTCGAGCGTGATCTCGCGATCGCGGCGGATGCCCTCGGGCAGATCGTCGCCGCTGAGCGGGTGGCGCCGGCGCGTCTCGCTGAACCTGCGCAACAGGACCGGATCGGTCGCGTCGAGGAACATCACCTCGAGCCGATGTCCCGCCGAGCGCAGGGCCGCGAGGTTGTCGCGCCACTCGGGCAGGTGTCGCTTCTGGCGCGCGTCGATCGCGATCGCGAGCTTGTCGCAGTCGCCCTCCTGCGCCTGGTGCTCGACCAGCGAGCCGACGAACGGCAGCGGCATGTTGTCGACGCAGTAGAACTCGATGTCCTCCAGCGCCCGCAGCGCCGTCGATTTCCCGGCGCCGCTCATGCCTGTGACGATCACGATATGCATCGTCTGATCCCGCTACTCGATCGCGTCCGCGTCGACGGCGCGCGCCGGCGTCGGGCGCGCCTCCGCGATCGCACGGTTGAGCGTCTCCTGGAACTCGCGCGCCGAGTGGTGGCCCTGGATCTTGAGGAGCTGGTTGCGCGCGGCGACCTCGATGATCGTCGCGACGTTGCGGCCGGGACGCACCGGCACGCGCAGCTTGGGCAGCTGGACGCCGAGCAGATCGATGAACTGATCGTCGAGGCCGAGGCGGTCGTACTCCTCCTCCTCGTTCCACTCGACCAGCTCGATCACGAGCTCGACCTTCTTGTTCTCGCGGACCGCGGCGATACCGAACAGGTCCTTGATGTTGATGATGCCGAGGCCGCGGATCTCCATGTGATGGCGGATGATCCCCGAGCCCTGGCCGAACACCGCGAGGCCCTTCTCGCCCTTGCGACGGATGTGGACGATGTCGTCGGCGACCAGCCGGTGCCCGCGCACGACCAGATCGAGCGCGGTCTCGCTCTTGCCGATGCCGCTCTTGCCGAGCAAGAGGATGCCGATGCCGAGCACGTCGAGCAGCACGCCGTGGATCGAGGTCTGCGGCGCCATCCGATCCTGCAGCCACCCCGTCACGCCCGCGATCAAGTCCGCGGTGAGGAGCGTCGACTTGAGCAAGGGCACGCGCGCCGACTCGCACGCCTCGACCAGCTCGCTCGGCGCCTCGAGATCGCGCGCGACGATCACGCACGCGGGCTTCGACGCGAGCACGGTCGCGATCGCGAGCGCGCGCGCCGCGCCGTCGACGCGCACGAGGTACTCGATCTCGGTCGCGCCGAGCACGAGGATGCGCTCGGCGTGGAGCTGCTCGGGCCAGCCGGTCAGCGCGAGCCCCGGCTTCTGGATCCGGGGCGCCGACACCGCGCGCTTCACGCCCGCCGCGCCTGCGACCACGGTCAGCTCGAGGCGCGCCTCGGCGGCCAGGAGCTGCTCGATGGTCACGATCGCGGGCGCGGTCATCAGTACTTGGCGTCCTCTTCGCTGATCACGCGGTACATCGACTCCGCGTCGGGCGCGGCGAGCAACCGCTTGCGGAACTCCGCGTCCTTGAAGACGCGGCTGATCCGCGCGAGCGCCTTCAGGTGCGCGCCCGTCGAGTTGTCGGGCGCGACCAGGACGAAGAACAGATACGTCGGCTGCCCGTCCATCGAGTCGAAGTCGACGCCGCCGGGCACGCGGCCCAGGCACGCGACGATCTCGCTCACCGTCGGCAACTTGCCGTGCGGGATCGCGACGCCCTCGCCGATCGCGGTCGACGCGAGCTGCTCGCGTTCGATCAAGACCCGCGACAACGCTCCGCGATCGATCTTGGGGCTCTGCGAGGCGACGTGCGCCGCGAGCTCCTCGAGGATGCCGCGCTTGTCGGTCGCCTTCAGCGAGGGGACGATCAACTCGCGCCTGAGGAGGTCGACGATCTTCATCAGGTTACGGGGACGTTACCACGCCCCCGCGCCCTGGGTTCACGCCTGCGCGGGCGTTTCGATCAGCCCGTAGCTGCCGTCCTCCCGCTTGTAGACGACGGCCACGCGCCCGTCGGTGTCGGTGCGGAAGACGAGGAACGAATCGCCCAGCAGGTTGAGCTGGACGATCGCGTCCGACACGCCCATCGGCTGGGCGTGGAACTTCTCGGTCTTGACCACCTTGAACTGCGGCGGCGCCGGCAGCTCGGGCACCGGCATCGGCGGCGCCTCGCCGTTCGAGCCGTTGATGTGCTGGAACGCTTCCTCGACGATCGAGTGCGACCACGGCAGCGTCTCGACCTGGTGCGGCCTCACCTTCTTCTCCTCGAGGCGGCCCTTGTACTTGCGCACCTGCCTTTCGATCTTCGCGATGCAGAGGTCGATCGACGAGTACATGTTCTCGGTCGTCTCGTGGCCGGCGACGGTGAGCCCGTTGTGCAGCTGGAAGCTGACGTCGATGCGGTGATTGTGTCGTTCGGTGCTCATCACGCAGTGGCACGAGATGGGATCCGGGAGGTACTTGCGGACACGGTCCATGCGGTCGCGCGCGTACGCCTTCAGCGATTCAGTCGGCTCCATGTGGCGGAAGGTCACCGAGAATTGCATTCCCATTCCTCCGGGTCGGGTCGCCCTGCGATCCGCCGGACGTGGGCGAGATGCGAGCGCCATGTGATGATGGTACCGCTGCGGCGGCGAAAGGGATCCCTCATCGTGAGCCTCCCGCGGTCGGGCCTCACGATTCCCGGATAGCCGTTCGTTACCCGTGATCCTTTTTGGGCGCGGCGGTAGACTATCGGCACTTGCGCTGGGCGGCAGCACTCGCGATCGCTTCTGTGCTCGGGGCCTGCTTCCCGGACAACGAGCGCGCGCGTCACATCGCGTACGCGACCGAGGGTGGCGCGATCGTCGCGGGCCTGCTCCTGCTCGCGTTCGTGCACCCGCCGGGCGACTGCTACCACGACGACCTCACGTGCCGTTCCCACGGCAACGAGGCCGAGGCCGGAGGGTTGTTCCTGCTGTTCGGCGGGCTCGCGGGCGGCGTGGTGACGCTGCTCAGCGCCGAGGACGGCGATCGCAAGACGATCGTCGTGCAGCCCGGGACGCCTTCACCGGCGCCCGCTCCCACGAAGTGAGCGCCGGATCTCGAGCGTGCCGCGCGCGCCGAGCGAGGGCGCGCCGTCCGCGCTCACGTAGAAGCTGCGCGCGACGCCGAGCGAGGCGTCCCACGCGAAGCCGCGGTCCTCGCGCGCGATCGCGAGCTCGCCGCCGCCGGTGAGCGCGGTCGAGCCCGGGTCCTGCGCGTCGGTCCACCACGTCGTGCGCGCCGCGAAGCCGCGCAGCGCGATGTTCGTGTCGTCGGTCGACAGATCGATCGATCCTTCGACGCGATCCTCGACGGACAGTTGATCGTCGAGGGTCAGGTACATCTGCCGGTGCGCGCGCACGCCGACCTTCCCCGCGCGCAGGCCCACGTCGTAGGCGCCGAGCGCGAGATCGGGCAGATCGATCAACGCGCCCATGACGTCGCGGCGCGCGCCGCCGCCGAGCTGGAAACCGCCCGCGAGATCGATCGCGACGTCGTCGCTCGCGTGCAGGTTGCGCAGCGCGAGCGGCGTCAGGTCCATCACGACGCCGCCGGCGGCACCCGCGATCTCGCCGCCGCCTTGCGCGCGGATCTGGAAAACATCCATGCACCACGTGCCGCAATAGCGGACCATCGTCGCGTGCAGGCCGAGCTCGATCTCGCTCGGCGTCTCGTCGCTCCAGGTCGTCGCGAACGCGCCGCCCTCGTCGAGGATGTCGAGGCGATTGCCCTGCCAGAAGAACGACACGCCGGTGACGTCGAAGCCGAGCTGTTCGCGCTCGAAGCCGGCGCGCGCGGTGTCGCGGCTCGCGAACAAGCTCGGCACCGCGCCGACGTCGAGGTGATGCTCGAGCGACATCGCGAACACGCCGGTGCCGTCGCCGTCGGCGGTGGGCAGGAAGTCGTACGACGCGTGCGCCCAGTGGGTCGCGCTGATCCGCGACACGCCACCCGCGTTCAACGAGACGCTGCCGCCGGTCGCCGCGACGCCGCGCACGTGGAAGTGCGCGTTGATGTCGTCGTGATCGGCGGTGGCGGCCGCGACCGCGCCGACCGCGAGCGCGCCCGCGCTCGCCTCGCGATCGGCGAAGCCCAGCGCGCCGACCTGCGCGTCCCAGCCGTCGTCGACCTGTCGTGCGTCCACGACCGGCGTCCCGTCGAGCCCGGGGCTCGGCAACGTCACCGCGAACGGGAGCAGCGGCACCAGCGACGCGATCGGCATCGCGCGCGCACGTTGCAAACGAAAGGCCGCGGCACAAGCCCGCGGCCCCACGTCATCGATGCGTCGATTCTTCGACGCTCCGTCTAGAACTTCGCTTGGAGCGTGACGTCGGCGCCGATCTGGTTGAGCTGACCGAACGTGAAGTTGAACTCGCCGCTCCCCGAATCGCGCCCGCCTTCCGTCCGGTTGGGATCGTACTGGTAGTAGACGTTGATCAGGGCGCCGTAGACCGCCCCGAAGTTGATCTGCCCGGTCGCCTTCACGGCGACCGACTGTAGCGGGTCCTTGCCGGCTGGAAGGATCGACGGGTCCGTGTCGAAGCCGCCGTTGTTACGGACGACGACGGTCTGGGTCCCGCTCGGCGACGAGAACACGTCGCCCGGGACGCCGGTCGGCGAGGTGAAGTACGCCGGCCGCTCGATGCCGAAGGCGATGCCGAGCGTGTAGCGATCCGCCCAGTTCTTGTCGATGCCGACGTCGCCGAAGAAATCCGGGTGGACGCTATACGCCATCGGAAAGTCCGTATAGCTGGGGATGCTCGGCACCGAGTGCAAGACGAACGCGAGATCGCGGTACGACAGGTCGAACTTGATGCGCACGTGATCGATCATCACGCGAACGTTGACGTCGCCCGCCTTGCCGTACTGGATCTTCGTCGAGCCGGTCTTCTCCGGGTCCTTGAGCGTTTGGCCGACCACCGTGCCCTCGCCCATGACGAGCCACTGCACGCCCGGCTTGTACACGACCGGCTGGAAGACGCGCCCGATTCGCTCGGGGTCGTTCTTGTAGAGCTTGTAGTCGAGCGACGACGTGACCGGCATGCCCTTGTGCAGCGCGACCTGGGCAGACGCACCGAAGAGCTGGACGTCCTGCGACTGCACGTCCTGCAGCTCGTTCGGTCCGCGGTTGAAGTAGCCGCCGTTGAGCTCGACGCGGACCATGTTGTTCGCGAGATCGACGCCGGCGCCGGCAAGGTACGAGAGGCGCGCCTCGAGATCGTTGTTGCCGTGATTGAGGACCAGCGCGCTCTTCATGCCGACGAACGCGTAGTGATCGCCCCCATCGAATTGGAGCTTCACGCCGGGCTGCGCCGAGTTCGGCGTGTTGTCGACGCGGCGGAACTCGTCGTTGCCGCCCCACGACAAGCGGTAGCTGTAGCCGAGTCGGAAGCGATCGGCCGACACCGGAAACGCGGTCAGGCTGATCCGGCGTGGATCCTTGTGCTCGGGATCCTTCCAGTAGGCGACGAGGATGTAGCTGCCGTCGTCGCTGAGACCTGACTGACCGGTGCCGGCGTCGGTCAGCTTGATCACGAGCCCCGCCTCGGCCTCGAGATGATCGCGCCGATAGTTCCGGTACATGACGAAGTGCGACATCGTCTCGTAGCCGGAGTACCGCGTATCGTAGTTGTCGAAGAACATCGTGCCGAGCTTGCTGGGAACGCCGAAGTGCCAGCCGTAGACGGGAGGCACCGTGTGCGCGTTGCCGAGCGTGTTCTCGTTGACGAACGTCATGTTCAGGCGCGTGTCGGTCACGCCGTCGGCGCCGTGCAGATAGGTGTCGTCGCCGAGCGGGTCCGCGTTCGGATCCTTCGGCTTGTCTTCATCGAGCGACGCCTCGAAGTGCTTGGCGCGCTCCGCTGCGAGCGCCTTCGCCACTTCGTCCGCGATCAGCGCGCGCGTCTGCTCGTCGATCGTCACACCAGGCGCGGTGGTGGGAGGCGTGGTCTCGTTGGTTCCGCCGTTCGGCGTCGGCGTCGCGCCGGGGGCGCCGGTGGGAGGAACTTCGGGCTGCGCGAACGCGGCGTGAGCGAACGCGAGGACGGCGGCGACGATAACGAAGCGTTTCATTGGAGAACCAAGTCCTGGTCGAAGCGCGGATACAGGATCCAGACGTTGAACGAGCCGATGTTGATCGGCCGCATCGTGCCGATGACCTTGGGAATGACCTTGCCGACGTACGTCGTCGGGTCGAAGTTGACGACGCCGGCGGTGATCACGTTGATCGCCGTCTTGCAGCCGCTACCGAGATCCAGCTTCCACTGCTGATACGTCGTGTAGTCGGCGTCGAGCGGGCAGAGCGTGGCGCCGTCGACCTCGACGAGCCCTGCCTCGTTGCGCTCGAACATGATCTTGTTCGTGAACCACGTGTTGTCGACCTTCACCGGCGCGGTGATCTGATTCTCGTGCGGCGTGGTGTCGTCGACGAAGCTCTGCGGGAAGCCGACCTCGGTGAGCCCGTTGAACTCCGAGACCGCGCCCTGGAAGCCGACGACGTTCTCGCCGAGCCGGATCACGCGGCCCATCTGATCGGACGCGCGGCTGAACGAATAGATGAAGGCGTGGTCGTAATCGCCGGCGACGCACGGCGGCGTGCCGTTGGCGTCGGCGCACTTCACGTCGTCGAGCGTGTAGCCCTGCGCGTAGACCCCGCTCACGACGAGGCGCCCCATCGCGCCGTAGCGCGACGCGGTGACGACGACGTTCTTGTTCTCGAGCGGCGAGTCCTCGAGCGCGTTGACCGCGGTCTCGTCGACCGGTTTCTGGATGTCGACGATGAACGGATCGCGGAACCAGAGCTGCGGCGACGTGCCGGTCGAATAGCTCGGATCGGCGCCCTCGACGTCCTCGACCCACAAGACCGTCGGACCGAAGGTCGGCGGCAGATCGATCGTGACCGGCTGCGAGACGCCGTTCGTCAGCGTGATCTTCTGGAACGGGACGGCCTTCACGTGATCGGGCGTGAACGTGCCGAGGAACTGGATGTAGAGATCGACGTCGCGATTGACCGTGGTGTCGATCGCGCCTTGATCGTCTTTCGCGGTGACCTTGATGGTCGCGTTGGTGGTGTTCGGCGGCAGGCGATTCGTCTGCGAGCCAGGATCAGCAGGCGCGATCAACTGGACCTCGAGCGAGGTCGTCCCCTTCCAGAGGTCGGGCTGATGATCGACGCACGCCGCGAGGACGAGCAGTGAGAGGAGTGCGCGATTCATTCGAACACCGGGCGGATGCGGCCGTCGTGGGCCTCGATCTTTTCGTCGAGGCAGGGAATCGCGCCCCAGCGCGCCTTCACGGTGCGCTGCGGCGTCTGCTTGTCGGTCGTATCGACGACGTTGTCGGCGCACGGCGGCTGCGAGTGCAGGTACACCGTGAGCGAGTCGCGCAGGCTGATCGTCGTGAACTGCTTCGACGAGTTGCGCTTGAGCACGGTGTAACCGGAGCCGCCGTTGGCGATGTAGTCGTTCACCGCGACGCGATAGAGCGCGCTCGGCACGAGCGGCGCGCACTTGCCCGGGATGATCGGTCCGTTCGGATCGTCGCCGCGGCAGTTCTCGCCGATGTAGATGTTCTTCGCGCACGCGGTCGGCGCCGGGAAGTTGGGATCGGTCTGCGGGCACGTGCCCTTGCAGACCATGTCCGAGTAGATCCCCGCGACCTGCGACTGCGTCTTGCAACCGCGATCGGCGCTCTTGCGCGCGTTGAAGTCCATCAGCTCCTGTACCTCGGTGCCGGAGAGGTACATCACCGTGATCGAGTTCTCGAACGGGAACACGTTGAACATCTGCTCGATCGTGAGCGGACCCGGATAGAAGTTGTCGCGGATGCCGAGCGAGTTGGTCAGCGCGAACTGCGCCTCGATGCCGGTCTGCACTTGCATCGCGCGCGCGACGAGGTTGCCGAGCTGCGAGTCGCCGCCGGTGTTGTCGGCGCGGTTGATGTTCGCGCCGCCGGTCGGGTTCGTGTACGCGAACACGCCGTTGAGATCGATGTCGCGCGCGAGCGCGACCGAGTACGGCCACAACAGGTTCGCGACGTCGGGGTCGTCGGGGATCTTCGAATCGATCGGGATGTTCGTGTACGTGTAGCCCGTGATCTTCGAGCGCTTGTCGGGGTCATTGTTGTCGGTGCCGATGTGGATCGTGAGATCGAGGCGACCGACGTACTTCGCGAACGCGCCGGAGTGAACGAGCACCGTCTGGTTGCCGTGCGTGTCCGACTGCAAGACCTTGGGCGGGTTGGTGACGATGTGGAGGTGACCGCCGAGGATCACGTCGACACCGGCGAGCGGCAGCGACTGGTTCTCGTCGGGGACCTGCGACGGCGAGAGGTTCTCGTCGGCGTCGAGGCCGAGGTGCGAGAGCACGACGACGACGTCGACCGACCCGCGAATCTGCCGGACCTGCTCCTGCAGCGCCTCGTTCGAGTCGATGGGCACGAAGCCGAGCGAGTTGCCCTGCTCGTAGATCGACGTCAGCGACGACGTGTTGCCCATCCCGATCACACCGACCTTCACGCCGCCGGCGTCGAAGATCTCGTAGGGCGCGACGATGTCCTTGAGCGACTTCTGCCCGGGCATCGGCGGATCGACGAAGTGATAGTTCGCCGCGAGGAGCGGGAACTGCGCCCAGTTGTTCATCTGATAGAAGAGGTTGACCGCGCCGAGATCGAACTCGTGGTTGCCGATGACCTCGGCGTCCAGGCCGGCCATCGACAAGGCGCGCACTTCGGCCTCGCCTTTGTACTTGTTGAAGACCGGCGCGCCTTCGAAGCAGTCGCCGGAGTCGAGCCAGAGCGAGCGCGCCGCGGTCGCACGGATGCGATGCGCGACGGTGGCGATCTTGGCGATGCCGCCGAACGGGCCGTTGACCGGCAGGAGGCCGTAGCCCTGGTCGAAGGTGTTGGGGACGAAGGTGTACGGGAACAGCCGCGAGTGGATGTCGGCGGTGTGGATCAACGTCAGGTGGACGTCTTGGCCGACGAGGTTGGGCTGATCGCGCTGGACGGTGCACGCCGACGCGGAGGTCGCGCAGATCACAGCGATGACGAAGCCACGCATCGGGCCGGCGGTATACGTCGCGCCGCGCGGGGCGTGCAAGCGTCAAAGCTGACAGACCATCACTCGTTCACATTCGGAGGCCGCACCGCGTGGTCGCGCGGCGAAGTGCGTGGAAGAATGCCCCGCGATGCGTCGCGCGAAGATCGTGTGCACCTTGGGCCCTGCGTCGGCGACCCCCGAACGAATCGGAGAGCTGATCGAGGCGGGCATGGATGTGGCGCGGCTCAACTTCTCGCACGGCTCGCACGCGGATCACGAGCGCACGCTCGCGATCGTGCGCGGCGAAGCGGAGCGGCGCGGCCGCGCGGTCGCGGCGCTGCTCGATCTGCAGGGCCCGAAGATCCGCGTCGGCAAGATCGAAGGCGGACAGATCACGCTCGAGCCGGGCGCGCAGCTCGTGATCACGACCGAGCCGGTGATGGGCACGCAGCAGCGCGTGTCGACGACGTATCAGCTCCTGCCGATGGACGTGAAGGTCGGCGATCAGATCCTGCTCGACGACGGCTACCTGCAGCTCGGCGTCGAGGCGGTCGACGGTCACGACGTGCGCTGCGTAGTCGTCGCCGGCGGCGTGCTGAAGAACAACAAGGGCATCAACCTGCCGGGCGTCGACGTCTCGGCGCCGGCGGTCGGCGACAAGGACAAGGCCGACATCGCGTGGGCGATGCGGCACGGGGTCGACTACGTCGCGCTGTCGTTCGTGCGGCGCGCCGAAGACGTCTTGATGGCGAAGAGCCTCTTGACCGCGGACAACGTGCGGATCCCGGTGATCGCGAAGATCGAGAAGCCGCAGGCGATCGAGCGGCTCGACGAGATCATCGAGGCGTCGGACGGCATCATGGTCGCGCGCGGCGATCTCGGCGTGGAGATGGGGCCGGAGAAGGTGCCGCTGATCCAGAAGCGGATCATCGAGCGCACCAACCTGCGCGGGAAGATCGTGATCACCGCGACCCAGATGCTGGAGTCGATGATCTCGCAGCCGCGGCCGACGCGCGCGGAGGCGTCGGACGTCGCGAACGCAGTGCTCGACGGGACGGATGCGCTGATGCTGTCCGGAGAGACCGCCAGCGGCGCGCACCCGATCGAGGCGGTGCGCACGATGGCGCGCATCATCGGCGAGATCGAGGCGTCGGCGTACTACCGGCAGAACATCGACTCGCCGCAGATCGAGCTCGCGGTCAGCGCGAACGCGATCGCGCGCGCGGCGGTGGTGTCGGCGCGCACGCTGAAGGCGCGCACGATCGCGGTCGTCAGCGAGTCGGGCGGCGCGGCGCGCTTGATGAGCGACTATCGTCCGGAGGCGGACATCGTCGCGCTCACGACCGATGAAGTGACGTTCCGGAGGCTCGCGCTCTATTGGGGCGTGACGCCGGTGATGATCGCGCCCAGCGCGACGACCGACGAGCTCATCGATCAGGTCGAAGCGGTGCTCTCGACGCGCGGCTTGGCGCGGTCCGGCGAGAGCGTCGTGATCACGATGGGTGTGCCGGTCGGTTCAGGTACGACCACGAACTTGCTGAAGGTCCACGTGATGCCTTGAGTGACGTGGCCGCGCTTACCGTGCGGCGCGCGTGAGATGACTGACCGGGCAGGTTGAACCACGGCTGCCTCGTATTACCATTCTGAGCAGCGTGGGCAGATCGGGGGCATCCAGCGAGGTCGAGGACGTCGGCGTCGCACCGGGCGAGGAATTGCTCGGGAAGTACCGCGTCGAGTCCGTCCTCGGGAAGGGCGGGATGGGCGTCGTCGTCAAGGCGATGCACCTCGGCTTGGGAGATGTCGTCGCGATCAAGATGTTGCGCCCCGATGTGTTGGGCGACGCCGAGGCGGCATCGCGGTTCTTGCGCGAAGCGCAGGCGGCCGTGAAGCTGAAGAGCGAGCACGTCGCGCGCGTGACCGACGTCGGCCTGCTGGACAACGGCGGGCCGTACATGGTGATGGAGTTCCTCGAGGGCGTGGATCTCGATCAGATGTTGGAGGCGTCGGGCGTGGTGTCGCCGACGCTCGCGGTCGATCTCGTGTTGCAGGCGTGCGAGGCGATCGGCGAGGCGCACTCGATCGGGATCGTGCATCGCGACCTCAAGCCGTCGAACTTCTTCGTGACGTGGCGCGCGGACGGCTCGCCCTTGTGCAAGGTCCTCGACTTCGGGATCTCGAAGGCGCCGGTCGGCGTCGAGATGAGCCTGACGCGGACGCAGTCGGTGCTCGGCACGCCGGCGTACATGAGCCCGGAGCAGATGCGATCGGCGAGGACGGTCGACGCGCGGAGCGACATCTGGTCGCTCGGCACGGTGTTGTACGAGCTGTTGTGCGCGCATCGTCCGTTCGAGGCGGAGAGCTTCTCGGAGATGTGCGTGAAGGTCGCGGTCGATTCGCCCACGCCGCTGTCGGTGATGGTGCCGCCGGGGTTGGACGCGGTGATCTATCGCTGCTTGGAGAAGGATCCGGCGCGGCGGTGGCAGTCGGTGGCGGAGCTCGCGAGGGCGTTGGCGCCGTACGCGGCGGATCATCGCGGCGCGGCGGTGGTCGTGGATCGCGTGACGAGGATGTTGGCGAGGGGCGGCGGCGGCGGCGGCGGAGTGCCGTTGTCGGAGGCGTCGTCGTTGCGGCCGCAGACGCCATTTCCTCAATTGCATACGCCGGTGCACACGCCGGTGCCGCAGACGTGGGATCGCACGCCGGGACCGACGCCGATGCCGGTGCCGGTCGCGGGTGGCGTGACGGTGCGAGAGCCGAAGCGGAGGAGTCGGGTCGCGGTCGTCGCGTTCGCGGCGGTGGCGACGATGGCGGTCGCGGCGATCACGGTCGCGATCGGGAGCAGCGGATCGAAGGCGGAGGAGCCGACGTCTGCGCCTGCGGCGGCGAAACCGACGCCGACGCCGACGCCGAAGGTGCAATCGACGACGGCGCCGACGCAGGCGCCGACGCCGGCGCCGACGCCGACGCCGGCGCCTGCACCGGTTCCGTCGACGACGACGCCAACGACTACGTCGCCGTCGCCGTCGCCGTCAATGTCCACGACCACGACCACGACCACGACCACGCCTACGACCACGACCACGTCGAAGCCCAAACGTCATTCGACGAGAGTGAAGGCCGGCGCGGGATCCGGATCGGCGAAGCCGGTCGAGGACGACGTGTTCGGCAAGCGGCACTGATACAATCGCGGCGATGCGGGGGATCGTGATCGTCGTGATGTTGTCGGCGAGCGTCGCGCACGCGGACGACAAGGCGACCGCGGATCGCTTGTTCGACGAAGGCCGCGCGGCGATGGCCGCGAACGATTACGCGAGCGCGTGTCCGAAGCTGGAAGAATCGCAGCGCCTCGATCCCGCGCTCGGCACGCTGCTCAACATCGGGCTCTGCTACGAAGGACAAGGCCGGTTGGCGTCGGCCTTGGCGGTGTGGCGCGAGGCGGAAGATCAGGCGCGCGGCGCGGGTGAGACCAAGCGCGCGACGACCGCGGCGGAACATATTGCGGCGCTCGAGCCAAGGGTGCCCACGATCACCGTGCAGGTGACGTCGCCGTCGCCGGGCATGCAGGTGACGATCGGCGGCAAGCCGGTGGCGTCGTCGGCGTGGGGGCAGCCCGCGCCCGCGGATCCGGGCGACGTCGCGATCACCGCGACCGCGCCGGATGCCGAGCCGTTCGCGACGACGATCAGCGTGAAGGAACGCGATCGCGCGGTCGTCGTCGTGCCGGCGCTCGCGGTCATCGAGAAGGGCGGCATGCCGCCTGCGGAGATGCATCCGCGGAGGAACATCGCGCTGCTCGTCGGCGGCGGCGGGCTCGTCGTCACCGCGATCGGCGTCGTGCTCGCGGTCGGCGCGAAGTCCGACTACAACAAGGCGTTCGACGACGGCCACTGCGATCGCGCGACGCTCTCGTGCGACGACGTCGGCCAAGCGGCGACCGACAAGGCGCGCGGCCGCGGCACGACCGCGACGATCGTCGGCGCGCTCGGCCTCGCCGCGGTCGCGGCGGGCGTCGTCGTCTACGTCACCGCGCCGGAGCGCTCGACCGCGATCGTGCCGACGATCGATCAGACGAGCGCGGGCGTCTCGCTCGTCGGCTCATTCTAGCGCGAGTAGATCGTCACGGACGTGATCGCGACGCCGAGGTACTCGGTGTGCAAGCCGACCACGCCGCCGAGGTACTTCACGTCGCTGATCGACGTGCCGACGGCGGCGCCGGGCACGACCGGCGTGCAGCGCACCTGCGGCGTCGCCGACGCGACCTGCGCGTAGAACGCGACGATGTCGCCGGCGAGGAGCGAGTGGTTGGTGGCGCCGCCGTTCGACCCGTACGCTGCGCCGCCCGAGAACGCGACGACCTGCGCCTGCGCGCCGGTCGGCTGCGGCGGCTCGGTCTGCACCACCTCGCACAGATATCCGTCGGGGAACGCGCTGTCGGTCGCGGTGCCGGGCTGCATCGCGATCCACGCGCCCGCGGTGTTCGTGCCGAGCCCGAGCGACTCGACCTTGCCGAGCACCGTGATCGTCGTCGGTTGGTAGGCCTTGTCGTAGTACGCGAGCGTCGCCTTGCTCGTGTTGTCGAGCTGGTGCAGCGCGCCGCCGCTCTCCATCCACGTGCCGAGCGGCGTGCGCCAGTCGGTCAGGCGCGACGGATCGTTGAACGGCTCGAACAGCACGCGCTCGTCGCCGCCGGCGGCGAGGTTCGGATCGCACGCGTCGCCGATCGCGTCGGCGGTGACGCCCGCCTTGATCTCTCCTTCGTTCTTCTGATCGCTGTTCGAGAGCTCGGGGCAGTTGTCGCAGGCGTCGCCGATCGTGTCGCCGTCTTCATCGGCTTGAGCGGGATCGAAGTCGTTCGGGCAGTCGTCCTTCGCGTTGGTCACGCCGTCGCCGTCGAGATCGTCGGGGTTGGCGTCGAAGGCGTGCGCGTCGGGCGCGGCGCCGTCGACGACCTGCGCCGGCGCGTCCGACGAGAGGTGCGTGCGATCGAGCCCGAAGATCGCGTTGCAGCCGCACAGCATCACGGCGATCCCGGCGGCGCGCATGACGGGAGCATACCCGCGTCACGGAACGACGCGGGCCGCGTTATGACTCCGACATGCTCCGAACCGCGATCGTCCTCACGCTCGTCGCGTGCTCGTCGTCTCCCGCGCCCGCGACGAAGGCCCCGCCGGCGGCGCCCGGCGGCGCGCGCGGCGACGCGTGCACGCCCGACGAGTCGATGCGCGGCACCTGCGGCGACGGCATGTTGTGCATGCCGGTGCCCGGCGGCTACTGCACGAGCTTCTGCGGCGCGACCGGCACCGCCTGCCCCGACGGCACCTGCGTCGAGAGCGGGCGCGGCGGATCGCTGTGCGCGAAGTCGTGCGCGCGCGACGAAGACTGCCGCGCCGGCGAGGGCTACGTGTGCGATCCGGTGTGGCGCGCGTGCATCTTGCCGGGCATCGCCGCGCCGAAAGCGCCGCTGTGCGCGGGCAAGGCGGCGCTCGCGAAGCGCGCGTTCGGCGAGGCGCAGCAACTGACGAATGACAAGACGCCCGGCGTCTATCAGTTCGAGCCCGCGACCACGCTCGCGCCGAACGGATCGATCGTCGCGGTGTACACGACCGGCACGCGCATGGGCGAGCCGAGCGAGCCGCGCGTGCTCGTCGGAGATCGCGACGCGGCGATGCCGAAAGATCGCGAGCACGCGTTCGACGCGTGGATCGCGCGCGATCGCGCCGGCGCGCTGCACGCGGTGTGGCTCGCGTTCGACGGACCCGCGGCGCCCGAGAAGCACATGGCGATCGACTACGCGGTCTCGCGCGACGGCGGCGCGACGTGGTCGGCGCCGCGCGCGGTGCAAGATCCGCTCGACTGCCCCGACGAGATGCCGGGCTGCATGGACAAGCCGATGATCGCGGCCGGCGCCGGGGACGAGCTGTACGTCGCGTACGCGACGGAGGCCGAGCGCCGCGAGGGCCTGCGCCTGCGCGCGTCGCACGACGGCGGCAAGACGTTCGGAGCTTCCGTCGCGGTGATGGACGGATCGTACGGCGACGTCGCGATCGACGCGAAGGGCGCGATCCACGTCGTCGGCGGGAACGGCTCGCCGAAGTCGGGCCCGTTCGGCGCGGTCGGGCAGACGATCGACTACACGGTCTCGACCGACGGCGGCGCGACCTTCGCGCCGGTCCGCCACGTGAACGCCGGCGACGAATCGATCCCGTTCTTCTTCGTGAACCCGGGCGTCGAGGTCGACTCGGCGCGGCACCACATCTATGTGACGTACGCGCGCGGCGGCGCCGACGCGGCGTGGGACATCGTGCTCGCGACCTCGTCCGACGACGGCGCGACCTGGACGCGCACGATCGTGAACGACGACGGCCACTGCGCGGCGCACATGGTGCCGATGAGCGCGCTCGATCCCGCGACCGGGAAGCTGCACGTCACGTGGCTCGACGATCGCGACGGCCACGGCGCGCTCGCGTACGCGGTGTGCGAGCCGGGCGGATCGAAGTGCGGCGCGAACGAGCGCGCCAGCGACGCGCCGTTCGCGGCGTTCTCGTTCGTGCGCCACTCGGGCCCGTGGATCGGCGAGTACGCGGGCCTGGTCGTCGACACCGATCGAAGGGTCCTCCACGCGGTGTGGACGCAGCCGGTCGCCGGCCCGAACGGCCCGGTGTCGCGCGTCTTCCACGCTCAGGCCGCGCTATCGCGCTAGGGGGATCTCGAACGGCGAGCCGCCGCCGCGCGCCGACACCCGCACGTGATCGGCGGCGACCTCGAAGCACATCTCGTCGCAGCGCGCGGCGAAGAAGCGCAGCTCGCCGTGATCCGACTCGAAGATCGCGGACGCGTGCGCGCCGGTGATCGTCGCGGCGAGCCGCCAGTGATCGCGATCGTGCAGCGGATCGGCGGGGCGCGCGCTGGTGTCGAGCGGGTGCAGCACGATCGGTTGCTCGCCGAGCTCGACGCCGGCCGCGTCGATCGAGACCAGCTCGTCGTCGGCGATCAGCGCGCCGTTGCGGGTCGTGAACAGCGCGAGCCGATGCGAGCCCGACGTCACGATCGCGACCAGGCGCGCGGCGCGCAGCTGCTCGGGATCGGTCGCCGGCGTGACGCACGGATCGTCGCGCAGGAGCGAGATCGGCGCGCCGGTCGCGAGCGCGCCCGCCGCGAGGACGTCGCCGATCTGCGCGCCGCGCAGCCGGAACGAGACCGTGCCCGAGTCGCACGGCGCGCTGATCTTCGCCTGCGTGAGCGTCGCGATCGCGCCGACCAGCGCGCCGAGCGGCGCGCCGTTGGTGTCGACGGCGATCGCGCCCGGCACCGCGAGCAACTCGGGATCGGGCGCTTGATCGTGCGGGTGCAGGAACCAGGTCGTGCCGTGCTTGGTCACGTCGAGGCCGAGCTGCTTCGCCATCGCGTCGGCGGCGGTGAGCGCGGCGACGCGCTTCGCGTGGATCGTGAGCGTCGGCGCGTTCGCGGTCGCGAGCACGAGGTTCTTGCGCGAGACGTCGGCGAGGATGCGCAGGACGTCGGCGGCGGGCGCGTGCGTGAACTGCAGATCGACGGTCGCGGTGCCGCCCGCGCGCAAGGGCTTGGGCAGCGTGACGCCGGCGGCGGCGGCGATCGCGGCGGCGGCCGCGCCGGGCGCGACCTTGTCGAGGCGGCCGCTGACGTCGACGGGCGTCGCGGGATCGGCGATCAGCAGCTGATCGGCCAGGATCGACAGCAGCGCGCTCGCGTCGGCGTCGGCGACCGCGACGGAGATCTTCGCGCCGCCGCGCGGCGCGCCCTTCGGCACGTCGAGCGCGGGCAGGCTGTCGAGCGCGACCGGCTGCGGCTTCGCATGCGCCACGGATGCACAGCAGAGGATCGCGACCGCGAGACGTTTCACCCGCGCATCGTAGCGCGGCGGCGCCGCGCGATCGCGATCGCGACGACGATTGCCAGCCAAGCCGTCCGGGCGCCGGACGGACCGGACGGAGACGACGACGCGCAGCAGCCGGTGTCGCTCGGCGGCACCGGACCGCCGGCGTCGGGCGCGATCGGCGGCGTGCGCGCCGCGACGCAGTGACACGCGTCGGCGCCGTCGGGCCACACGCGCGCGCAGCGGGAGCCGGGCGCGCCGCCGCACTCGGCGTCGTGGGCGCAGGTCGCGCCGAAGACGCCGTCGCCGAGCCACGCGAAGCCGCAATGATGACCGTCGTCGCACGACATCAGCGCCGGGCACTCGGCGTCGCTCGCGCACGCGCGATCGGAGAGCGCGATCCCCGACGGCCAACCGGGCGGCGCGCTCGCCGCGCTCGCGACGAACGGATCGACGAGCGGCGCGCGCACGACGTCGTAGCGCGCGTTCACCGCCGAAGCGACGCAGCCGGTGTCGCCGCGCGACGTGATCCCGACGAGCTCGCCGCTGCTCGCCGCGAACACCGGCCCGCCGCTGTCGCCGACGCACGTCATCGCGGGCGCCGGCGTCGCGTCGAAGCTCGCCGCGCGCACGTCGCCGAGCGCGAGCGCGCCCGCGCGCTTCACGCCCGCATCGCCCGCGTTCCAGGCGGTCACGCCGTAGCCGACCGCGCGCAGCGCCCCGCCCTGCGCGACGTCGGCGATCGATCCCGCCGGCGGCGCGATCGGCGCGACCGGCGCGTCCTCCGCGAGCAAGAGCGCGGCGACGTCGCCGTCGCCGGTCTGCGCGTCGTAGCCGCCGTAGATCGCGAAGTCCTCGACGACGATCACGCGCGACGCCTGCCGCGCGTCGGCGCCGAACGCGACCTCGAGCCCGCCGCGCGCGATCACGCCGTCGAGGCAGTGCGCCGCGGTGACGACCACACGCGGCGCGACCAGCACGCCGGTGCAGATCGTCGCCGGCGCGTCGTCGCACGCGATGCGGTGGCGCGCGATCGCGACCACCGCGGGATCGTCCGGATCGGTCGTCCCGCCGACGAGCGCGGCGGCGAGCAGCGCTAGAGCCCGAGCCGCCACGCGCCGCCCTCGCGCGTCACGCGCACGAGCATGTCCTTCTGCGCCTCCCGGCGCATCACGCTCGCGCGCACGATGATCGCGCGCGCGTCGCGACCGTCACGCCGCGCGTCGGCGATGTCGATCAACCGCACGTGCAGATCGTCCTGCCACTCGTGCACCAGCTTCGCGCACTTCGCGGGATCCTGCGTCTCGGCGACCAGCGCGCCCATCGTCGCGCAGTCGGCGTGCGCGACCGCGTCGAAGAAGCGGCGCACCTGCGCCTTGGCGCCGTCGAGATCCGGATCCGGCGGCGCCGCGGCGTCGCGCTGCGAGCACGCCGCGAGCCCGAGGACGACGAGCGCGAGCGCGCGCTTCACTTGCCCTCGCGCATCCGCTCGAGCTCGGCGCGCCGGCGATCGCGCAGCGCGCGCAGCCGCTCGAGGCGGATCTCGATCGTGCGCGCCGTCTGGGTGTCGCCGGCCTGCTGCGCCGCGGCGAGCTCGCCCTCGAGCCGCTTCTCGGTGTCGTCGAGGAGCACGAGATCGTCGGCGCGCTTGGCGAGCTGCTCGTGGGTCGTGAACGGCTGCTGCGGCGCCGCCTGCGGGCTGTGCGGCCCGTCGAGCGGCGGCGCCGTCGCCGGATCGACCGGGACCGCCTGAGGACGCGCGACCATCGTCGACGCCGCGCCGCGCGGCAACCCCGCCGGTCGATCGGAGAGCGACGGCGACGAGGGAGCCACCGACGACGGCGCCACCGACGACGGATCGGCCGTCGTCTCCGCCGCTCCGGCCTCCCGCCGCGCGTCGGATTCGCCGCCCGATCGCCACCACCACACGCCGATCGCGATCGCGATGCCCGCGCCTACGACCGCGATGCGCTTCTCCATCGACGAAGACTCTAGCAGCTCAAGGACCGCAGTCCGGCGCGCTCGCCCAGTCGTCGGTCGTCGACGCGAACTGATCGTCGCAGTACGCGCTCGCCATCACGTGGCCGTTGCGCACGCACTGGTCGTGGTTCACGCAGTCGACCGTGAACTGATACGAGCCGGGGCAGCCGGCGCCGCACACGCCGAAGCAGTTGCCGTACGAGTACTCGACGCGCGTGTCGTGATCGACCTCGACGCCCGACCACCAGCCCGCGTACGGGATGTTGCACGTGTACGTGCCGCACGAGGTCGAGCCGGAGCAGCAGCTGTAGTTGCCGCCCGCCGGGAAGTACCACGCGACGCCATCCGGGCCGCCGAGGTCGCCGGTCGACGACAACCACACGTCGTCGAGCGTCGTCTGATCGGTCCACCAGCCGTTGATCTGGCAGTCGTGCGACGCCGGGTAGTAGGAGTTCTTCGCGTAGCAGAGGCTCGTGATCGTGCGCGTCTCCTCGGAGACCGCCATGAACTGCAGGTCCATCGTCGACGGGAACTCGGCCCACGTCGCGACGAAGCCGCGCAGCTTGTCGAGCTGGTACGGCAGGCCCTGGCCGAGCCCCGCGAGCTCGTGCTCGAGCGCGAGCAGCGACGCGCGATCCTCGTCGGTCATCTGCGTGTTCTCGCCGTTGGCGAGCGAGAAGCCGTCGTAGTCGAGGACGCCGGTCTTCAGATCGAGCTCGGCGGTGATCATCATCCCGTTGGTCTGGACCGTGATGGACAGATGATCCGCGTCGGGCATCTCGCTCGAGAACGACGTCTCGCCGAAGCTGCCGACGACGCCCTTCGCGGTGTCGGTGATGACCAGCGAGTCGACCGACTTCGATCCGACTTCTTCCTCGCTGGTGCAGGCGACCAGGACGATCGGCAGCGCGAGCGCAAACCACGAGCGTGCGTGCATGAGGCCCCCCTCGGGCCTCTCGTGCTTCACGCTCTATGCCAGCAACTCCCGCGATCCATCTCACCGATCTTTCAGGGGTGAGAACTTTGCTCGTTCAAGCTTTGGGCGTTCAAACGAACAAGAATCGAACGATCGTTGTACAACGAAAAGCGCTTGGATCTCAGTCGGATCCGGACGGCCGCTTCGCCATGAAGGTCTTGGGACCGAGCTTCGCGGCGTCGCCGAAGTGGCGATCCGCGGCCTCGCGATCGCCGGCCAGCTCGGCGCAGCGACCCGCGTACCAGTGCGCGATCGCGCGCGTCGCCGGACCGAGCCGCACGTCGCCGCTCATGCGCTCGAAGATCGGCCGCGCGCCCTCGTGATCGCCCTCGGCGAACCGCACGCGCGCCTCGGCCTCGATCAACAAGAGCTGCGCGCCGGGGCCGGTGAGCTTGCGCGCGACCGCGGCGACGTCGCGATCGTAGACCGCGCGTGCCTTCGCGGTGTCGCCGCGCTCGACCAGGACGCCGACGCGCGCGGTCGCCGACAACATCCGCCACGCCGGCTTGAGCGCGCGATAGCCGTCGGCCTCGTCGAGCGCCGCGATCGCCGGATCCCACTCGCCGCGCAGGTGATGACCGAGCGCGAGGTAGACGAAGAACGGCGCGCGCGATCGCGCGGTGAAGCGCCGTTTGATCTGATCCTTCGCGAGCTCGATCAGCTCGTCGGGCTCGCCGACCGCGGCGGCGCGGGTCGCGCTCGCGTGCGCGCGCAGCTCGCGCATCAGGTTCCACAGGCCGATCATCACGGCGGTCGCGACGCAGAACGTGATCGCGGCGAGCCCCGTCGGCTTGCCCTCGATGAACAAGAGCGCGAACGCGAGCGCGATGATGATCGGGATCACGATCCCGTCGGTCGGATGGAACAGGCGCTTGAGGTTCATTTGCTGCGCAGGTTGCGGGCGAGCAGCATCGCGAGCTCGAGCGCTTGTTCGTAGTTGAGCCGCGGATCGACGCGCGAGCGATACGCGCGCTCCAGATCCGTCTCCGACAGCCCGCGCGCGCCGCCGATGCACTCGGTGACGTCCTCGCCGGTCAGCTCGAAGTGCACGCCGCCGAGGTGCGAGCCGAGCTCGCCGTGGACGCGGAAGCTGTCCTCGAGCTCGCTCGCGATCTTCTCGAAGCGGCGCGTCTTGTAGCCCTGCGGCGTGGTCTCGGTGTTGCCGTGCATCGGATCGCAGACCCACAGCGGCTTGCGGCCGGCGCGCCGCACCGCCTCGACCAGCGGCGGCAGCTTGGCGTCGACGTTGCCGGCGCCCATGCGCGCGATCAACGTGATGCGGCCCGGCTCGCGCTCGGGATCGAGCACGTCGAGCAGGCCGGTCAGCCACTCGGGGTTCATGCCGCCGCCGATCTTGATGCCGAGCGGGTTCTTGATGCCGCGGTGGAACTCGACGTGCGCGCCGTCGAGCTGCGCGGTGCGCATCCCGATCCACGGCATGTGCGTCGACAGGTTGTACCAACCGGCGCGGCGCGGGACCTTGCGCGTCTGCGCCATCTCGTAGTGGAGCGCGAGGCCTTCGTGCGACGTGAAGAAGTCGACGCGGCGCAGGACCTCGACGTCGACGCCGGTGATCGTCGTCATGAAGTCGATCGACTCGCGGATCGTTTCGACGATCCGCACGTACTCGGCGTGGAAGCGCGAGTCCTGCGCGAACGAGACGTCCCAATACTCGGGGTGATGCAAGTCGGCGAAGCCGCCGTCGGCGAGCGCGCGGATGAAGTTGAGCGTGAGCCCGGCGCGCTCGTAGCCGCGCAGCATGAGGACCGGATCCGGCGTGCGATCCTCCTCGGTGAAGGCCTCGCGGTTGACGAGATCGCCGCGGTACGCGGGCAGCTCGATCTCGCCGCGCTTCTCGGTGTCCGACGAGCGCGGCTTCGCGTATTGCCCCGCGATGCGCCCGACGCGGACGACGCGCTTGCGGGTCCCGTGCACCAGCACGAGCGACATCTGCATCAGGATCTTGAGCTTGGCGGCGATCGTGTCGGAGCGACAGTCGTCGAAGCTCTCGGCGCAGTCGCCGCCTTGCAGGAGGAACGCCTCGCCGCGCGCGGCGGCGGCGAGCTCGCCCTTGAGCTGCTCGATCTCCCACGACGTGACGAGCGGCGGCAGCGCGCGGATCTGATCGACCGTCGTGCGGAGCGCTTGTTGGTCCGGATACGTCGGCTGCTGTGCGGCAGCGCGGCCCTGCCACGACTCGGGGGCCCAGTCGGTCATCCGCGGAATCTAGCAAGAACGCGCGGGATGTCGGGTACGTGAGTGGTCATCACGATAGACTGCGGCGCATGGGGTCGCCGGCGCGGTCGCGCCTCGGGGCCGGCGCGGTGATCGCCGGCAGATACGAGATCGTCGCGCACCTCGGCTCGGGGGGCATGGGCGACGTCTACGAGGTCCAGCACAAGCTGCTCGGCCGGCGATTCGCGCTCAAGCGGCTGGCGCCCGACCTGGGCGCCGACGCCGCGATGGTCGAGCGGTTCCTGCGCGAGGCGCGCGCGGCGGCGGCGACCCAGCACCCCGGCATCGTCGACGTCGTCGATCTCGGCTTCGCCGACGAGGGCTGGCCGTACCTCGTCATGGAGAAGCTGGTCGGCGAGAGCGTGCGCGCGCGCGTGCGGCGCGGCGCGGTGCCCGAGGCGGAGGCGATCGCGATCGCGGCCGAGGTCGCCGACGCGCTGGCGGCGGCGCACGCGGTCGGCGTCGTGCACCGCGACGTCAAGCCCGAGAACCTGTGGCTGTCCGACGACGGCGGCGTGCGGGTCTTGGACTTCGGCTTGGCCTTGTTGACGTCCGGAGACCGGACCGATCTGCGGCTCACGCAGTCGGGCGCGGTGATGGGCACGCCCTTGTACATGTCGCCCGAGCAGGCGCGCGGCCACGAGATCGACGCGCGCAGCGATCTCTACGCGCTCGGCGCGGTCTTGTACGAGATGGTGACCGGGCGGCCGCCGTTCCACGCGGAGGCGTACTCGGTCCTGGTCGCGATGATCTTGGAAGACCCGCCTTCGCGCGCCGAGCTCGATCGGGTGAGCGCGCCGCTGCGCGCCGTGATCGAGCGGACGCTCGCGAAGCAGCGCGAGGATCGATACGCCGACGCCGAGGCGTTGGCGGACGCGCTGCGCGCGGCGGGAAATGGCGCGCCGACCGCGATCGGGAAGCGGCACGTCCGCGCGATCACAGATGCCGAGACGATGGCGGCGCCCATCGCGCCGAATGCGCCGCGGGCGCCCGCCTCGTTCGTCGAGACCGCGCCGACGATCGCGACACCGCCCGCGCAGTCGGTGCTCACGGCGCCCGCGCCTGCCCCGACGCCACCGCCGACGCAGGTCACGCGCGTGCGCGGGCCGTGGCTGATCGCCGCGCTGATCACGATCACGGCGATCGCGGTCGCGATCGCGATCTACGCGACGCGTCCGCACGGGCGTGCGGAGCCGACGAAGGTCCCCGACATCGCGACGCCGACCAGCGACGGCCTGTGGCGGGATCTGCTCGAGAAGGGCATGCTGTCGCGCGCGGTCGAGGAGGCGGAGCGCGAGGTCCTGCGCGCGCCCGACGACGGCGAGCTGCTCGCGCGCACGCTCCTGCTCGAGCTGATCGGCGATCGGCCCGCCGCGTACAAGCGCGCGCGCGCGAATGCGAACCGTTCCTCGCCGCCGCTGCTCGGCGCCGCGCTCGCCGCGACCACCGCGATGGAGCGCGGCGACGCGGCCGAGGGCGCCGATGCGCTCGCCGTCTCGATGCGCGCCGCCGCGCCCGGCTCGACCGACGAGCTGCTCCTGCACCTCGCGCGCGCGACCTTGTACCGCGCCGGCGATCGCTTCGAGCTCGCGCGCGTCGAGTACCAGGCGATCCTCGATCGGCGGCCCGCGTTCGCGCCCGCGGTCGAGCCGATGGTCGAGCGCTTGTGCTTCCTCGGCGACGATCAGTCGCTCGCGATCGCGCACGCGATCGTCGACGCGTACGTCGCGTCGGCGCCCGACTCCGCGGATCTCGAGCTGCGCGTCGCCGAGGTCGCGATGGGCGAGCGGCGCTACCGCGACGCGCTCGATCGCCTCGATCGCGCGCGCGCGAACGGCGCGATGCGCGACGTCGAGATCGACGAGCTGCGCGGCGATCTGCACGTGATCCTCGGCGACGTCGACGGCGCGATCGCCGCGTACGACGGCGTCGATGATCCGAACCGCCGCGCCGAGTACGTCGCCGGCGCGCTCCTGCACGCGAACCGGGTCGACGAAGCGGCGCGCACGCTCACCGACGTGATCAAGGCGTATCCCGCGAAGGGCAAGCAGTCGCGCCTCGGCAAGCTCGTCTTCGACGCGGCGCTGATCGCGCTGCGCACGAACGATCGCGCGCTCGCGGGGCTCGCGGCGGGCGCCCTGCCCGACGGCGAGCTCGAGGCTCCCGCGGCGAGCGCGCGCGCGTTCGCCCGCGCGGTGCAGGCGCGGCTCGGCGGCGGCGCGATCGACGCGAGCGCGTTCCCGCTCGGCGCGCGCTCGCCCGCGTTCCTGCTCGCCGACGCGTGGGGCCGCGCCGACGCGTCGCGCCTCGCCGCGCTGCGCGACGCGACCGATCCCGCGCACGTCGTGTTCGGCGTGGTCGCGACGCACGTCTATCCGCCGCTCGAGCTCCTGCGCGCGCAGGCCGAGGCCGCCGCCGGCGATCGCGACGCCGCGCTCGCGACGCTCGATCGCCTCCTGCGCCCGTCGCACTACGATCCGACGCGCGGCACCGTGTTCGTCGACGCGCTCACGTTGCGCGCCCAACTGCTCGACGCCGCGGGCCGCCGCGGTGAAGCGGCCGCCGTGCGGCGCGAGCTCGCGAAGCTGACGTCTCCTTAGATCAGCTCGTCAGCACGTCAGCAGCTGAAGCACTGCGACGGAT
>DATJIA010000078.1:0-20820 GCA_035493675.1 Kofleriaceae bacterium
TCAGCTCGCCGCGCAGATCAAAGAGCAGCTGAAGAAGCAGGGCGTGAGCGAGGCCGACGTCAACGCGGCCGCGAACCAGACGCCGCCCGACAACACGAACCCGAACAACACGAACCCGAACAACGCGACGCCGCCGGTCGGCGCGAACCCGAACCTCGCGCGCTTCCACGGGGCGCCGCCGCCGTCGCTGTTCGCGACCGCGCCGCCGTCGCACGACTACACGTACACGTTCGGCGGCGCGCTCCTCGCGGGCGGCGGCTCGATCGGCAGCGAAGGCGCCTACGGCGGCGGCGTCGGCGGCATCCGCCTCGTCGGCGACCTCCTCTTCGCGGCGCCGCAGAAGATCGGCGCCGAGGGCTACTTCGACTACATGAACGTCGCCAAGGCGGACATGACCAACAACATCGGCGCGATGAACATGTTCGACATCGGCGTCGGTTTGTATAAGCACTTCTGTAGCGGCCGCATGTGCTTCACGCCGCTCGGCGGCGCGCACATCGTCGGCTACGTGCCGGCCAACAGCCCGAGCGGCTCGTCGGACTACGCGAGCCTCGGCCTGCGCCTGCAGGGATCGATCGGCTACGCGTTCGGCTCGCGCTACGAGCACTTCGTGACGCTCGCGTTCGGCGGCGACTTCGACGCCAAGCCGGTCGGCACCTACGACGTCGATCCGTCGGATCCGCTGATCGGCCTCGATCGCGGCGCGGCGATCTTCATGGTGTCGCTCGGCTACCAGTACCGGTTCAACACGCCGTTCGGCCAGTCGCCGTTCTTCCAGCTCGAGTAGCTCGCGCGTCGCGCTACCGCGCGACCGGCTTGACGCGGAAGACGATCTCGCCGGTGGGCCCTTCCACCGGCTCGAGCTGGAGCTCGACGCGATCGTCGAGCAGATCGGGCGTGCACGTCGCCGGAGCGGCGCGCGTGCGAGTGCGCGACGGGCGCGCGTCGATGATCGGCGACGGCGGCGCGACGCTCGTGGCGGGCGGCGCGGGCTCGCGCTGGCCGGCGTAGACCGCGAGGGCGAGCACGACCGCGGCCGCCGCGACCAGCGGCGAGAGGATCGCGAGCCACGCGGTGTCGACGCGCGGCCGCGGGCGGCGCAGCGCGCGACGTGTCGCGACGCCGATGCGCGGCGTCGGGATCGCGATGGCGCTCGACGCCGGCCCCGACAGCGGCCCGGCGACCGTCGGGTGCTCGCCGGTGTCGTCGCGGATCGCGGCGGACTCCAAGCGCTCGACGGCGTCGCGCAGCTGGCGCGCGCACGCGCGGCCGTTGGGGAAGAGCTCCGCGACCAGCTCCGCGAGATCGCCGAGCCCGACCACCATCCGCTCCTCGGCGAGCACGCAGGTGAGCTTGCGGCCGAGCTCGCGCGCGGTCGGATACCGCCGCGCCGGATCGCGATCGAGCGCGCGCATCACGACGTCGTCGAGCGCCGGCGGGATGCCGGGCCGCACCTGCGACGGCCGCGGGATCTCCATGTCGATCACGGCGCGCAGCACGTCGATCTCGTTCTCGACCTCGAACAAGCGCCGGCCCGCGAGCAGCTCCCACGCGATCATGCCGAGGCCCCAGACGTCGACGCGGCGATCGGGCTTGCCGCCGCGCAGGATCTCGGGCGCGACGTACGAGTACTTGCCCTTGAACGTGCCGGGCTCGGTGTGGTGCCGCTGCTGCGAGGTCAGCGCGACGCCGAAGTCGATGATCTTCACGTTGCCGTCGTAGGTGAGGAAGACGTTCTCCGGCGAGATGTCGCGGTGCACGACGTGGAGCGGCTCGCCGCGCAGATCGGTCAGCTCGTGCGCGCAGTGCAGGCCCTCCGCGGCGTCGGCGACGATGCGCGCGACCACCGCGGCGACGCGCGCCGGCGGCCACGCCTCGCACGCCTCGCCGATCCGGTGGAGCAAGGCGGCGAGGGTCTGGCCCTCGAGCAGCTCCATCGCCATGTAGCTGACGCCGCCCTGCACGCGGAAGTCGAGGACGTCGCAGACGTTGGGGTGATGGATCAACGACGACACGCGCGCCTCGTCGAGGAACATCTCGGCGCAGTCGGCGTCTTCGGCGAGCCGCGGCTTGAGACACTTGAGCGCGACGAAGCGATGACAGCCGACGCCGTCTTGCACGCGCGCGAGGAAGACGGTCGACATGCCGCCCGACGCCAGCTCGAGACAGAGGCGGTACTTGCCGAGGCGCATGCCGACCGCCGGGGTCGCGACCGAGCTCGCGTCGCGGCGGCGGTGCATGACGATGGTGCGGTGCTCGCCGGTTTCGGTCGACATGCGGTGTTCGTGCAGCCCGCGCGCGCCGACGTCGCGAGAATCGTTTTCGCGATCGCCGACGGTAACTGTGCTGACGCGCGGATCCGGAGAGCGTGATCGATCGCTACGGCGTGGCGAGCTGCCACAGCGGCGCGCACGCCGGAGACATGCAAGCCGCTGTAGGTCGATGAGGTCAGGGCGCGGTCAGGGCGCGCGGACGAGGCGCGCCGCGAAGAAGGCGTCGCCGCCGAGGCGATGCGGCCAGGCGTGGATCCGGCCGCGATCGTCGGCGGGCCAGATCAGCTGGTCGTGCGCGGGCGGCGGCGCGAGCGTGAAGTCGGGGTGGCGCGCGAGGAAGTCGTCGATCTGCGCGGGGCCCTCGACGAGCGTGAAGCTGCACACGCCGTAGACCAGCGCGCCGCCGGGCGCGACCCGCGCGGCGCACGCGTCGAGCAGCGCGCGTTGATGGACCGCGGCGCCGGCCGGATCGGTCGGGCGCAGGCGCCACTTCGCCTCGGGGTGGCGGCGGATCACGCCGAGCCCGGTGCACGGCGCGTCGAGGAGGACGAGGTCGTACTGCGCGGCGAGCGCGGAGCCCGCCTTCTCCGCGTCGGTGGGGATCGTGCGGATCGAGGTGAGGCCGAGCCGCTTCGCGCTCGCGCCGAGGCGGGCGAGCTTGTCGGCGTGCGAGTCGGCGGCGTCGATCGACGCGCGATCGTCGGCGAGCTCGGCGAGGTGGGTCGCCTTGCCGCCGTGGCCCGCGCACGCGTCGAGGATGCGCATGCCCGGCTTCGGATCGCACAGGTACGCGACCAGCTGCGCCGCGACGTCCTGCACGCTCGCGAGCCCGTCGACCAGCGGCGCGGCCGATTCCGGATCCGCGAGGCCGGTCGCGTCGAGCGCGGTCGGGACGGCGTCACTCGCTTGCGGTTCGCGATCGACGAGCGGCGCGATCGCGGACGCGAGCGCGTCGCGGCGCGTGCGGCGCAGGTTCGCGCGCAGCCACAGGCTCGGCGCTTTGTCGGTGCCGCTGAGCGCGGCGATCGCGTCGTCGAGCTCTCGATCCGCAGCGGGCCCGAGCGCGCGCGCGACCTCGTCGACGATCCAGCGCGGCATCGAATGCGCGATCTCGAGCCGGACCTTGCGATCGCCGGCGGGGATCGGCGGCTCGCCGGCGGCCGCGAGCCGGCGCAGCACCGCGTTCGCGAAGCCGCCGAGCTTGGGGCTGATCTTCTTCGCGGCCTCGACCGCGTCGTCGACGGCGGCGTGGGCCGGGATGCGATCGAGGACGAGCAGCTGGTACGCGGCGACGCGCAGCGCGATCACGATCGGCCGCGGCGTCTTGCGCAGATCGGCGTACGCGGCGAGCGCGCGATCGAGGCGCGACTGGTGGCGGAGCACGCCGTAGACGAGCTCGGCGGCGAGGCGGCGATCGCGCGGGTCGATCTCGCGCGTCTTGGCCAGCGCGGCGCCGAGCGCGGGGGTGGCCCACGCGCCCTGGGTCTCGACCTTGCCGAGCACGCCGCGCGCGAGCTCGCGCGCGTTCACGGCGCCGCCTTCGCGAGGACATCGCCGACCGCGATGCCGCGTCCCTGCGCGAACTGCGCGGCGGTGAGCCGCTTGCGCCCCGGCGCCTGCAGCTCGCGGATCGCGACCGCGCCGTCGCCGCACGCGACGATCACGTCATGATCGATCGCGAGCACGGTGCCCGGGGCTGCCTCGGCGTCGTGCTCGCGCTCGCGCGCCTCTGCGCCGAACAGCTTGATCGTCTGATCGCGCAGCGTGGCGATCGCGCCCGGCCACGGATCGACGCCGCGGATGCGCGCGGCGACCTCGCGCGCGGGGCGCGTGAAGTCGATCGCGCCGTCGGCCTTCGCGAGCATCGGCGCGTGCGACGCCTTCGCGTGATCCTGCGGTTTCGGGGCGAGCGAATCGAGCCGCGCGATCGCCTCGACCAGCGCCTCGGCGCCCATCGGCGCGAGCCGCGCGAACAGCTCGCCCGCGGTCTCGCGCGCGCCGATCGCCGTGCGCCGCTCGAGCAGCACCGGCCCGGTGTCCATGCCCTCGTCGAGCTGCATGATCGACACGCCGGTCTCGGCGTCGCCGTGGATCACCGCCCATTGGATCGGCGCGGCGCCGCGATACGCCGGCAAGATCGATCCGTGCACGTTGATGCACCCGCGCGGGAACGCCTCGAGCACGGCGCGCGGCAGGATCTTCCCGTACGCGACGACGACGCCGAGCTCGGCGCCGGTCGCGCGCAGGCGCTCGGCGACCTCGGGCGGGCGCGCGCTCTTCGGCTGGAAGACCTCGAGGCCGTGCGCTTCGGCGGCGAGCTTCACCGCCGGCTTGGTCAGCTGCGCGCCGCGGCCGGCGGGCTTGTCGGGCTGGGTGACGACCAGCGCGACCTCGTGACCCGCGGCGACCAGCGCCTCGAGCGAGGGGACCGCGAAGTCGGGGCTGCCCATGAACACGACGCGCACGCGCGCGTTGTACCTCACCCGGCGCTAATCCACGAGGTGCGCGAGATAATCGGTGCGCAGGCGATCGTCCTTCAGCACGCGGAAGGCCTCGTCGAGGACCTGCGAGATGTCGGCCAGCTCGTGGCCGAGCTCGCGGCGCAGCTCGGGCGGGAAGCCGTCGGAGGAGAAGTCCTTGCGCGCGGCCTCGTAGGCGCGGCGGATCTCGAACCGCGTCGCGTCGCGGCGCACGCCGAGCAGCGCGAAGTAGTCGGCGTCGTTGACCAGGCGATGGCGCGCGCGCACGCGCTCGCGATCGATCGCGAGATCGGCCTCGCCGACCATGCCGTGCGCGTCGTCGTCGAGCGCGGGCTCGGCGGCGCTGCGGTGCGCGCTCGCGACGCCGAGCAGGATCAGCGACCACGCGAGCGCGTAGATCGTGTCGAGCGACGCGCCCGAGTGACGCGCGACGTGCGCGAGGTCGCTCTTGGCGTCGAGGCCGGCGACGGCGGCGCGCTCGTCGGCCGCGAGATCGGCGGCGGCGACCGCGGCGGCGAGCTTGTCGCGATCCGCGATCTCGACGATCGTCGACGGCGGACCGACGAGGCGCTCGAGCGTCGCGCGATCGAGCTTGCGCCGCACGCCCTCGAGCACCATCGCCGCGGGATCGCGCGACAGGCGGATGCGCTCGCTCTCGGCGCCGTCGCCGGCGATCACGCGGTACTCGCCGGAGCTCCACGCGAAGGTCGAATAGACGATGTCCTCGACGTGGCGGCGCACCGCGGGGAGCAGCTCGCGCCGCTTGAGGTAGCCGCGATCGACGAGGATCTCGCCCATGCGGCGGCCGGTCTCGCGCACGGCGGCGTCGCAGCTCGCGAACTGCTCGGCGGTGATCTTGCCTTCGCGCACGAGCAGCTGGCCCATGCGATCGGTGCCCTCGTTCGACTTCGCGAACACCGGGCGTCCACCGTCGAAGAAGATCGTCTTCTCGAGGCTCGCGCGACGGAGCACGAGGCGACCGGTGAACTGCGCGCCCGCGAGCCGCGCGATGAGCCCGGCGGCGTCGCTCGTGCCGCGCGCGATCACGCCGCTCTCGCCGGTCTTCTCGTTCCGGTCGTTTCGGTCGTTCCGGTCGTTTCGCTCGCCCCGCTCCTCGCGCGGCGCGTCGCCGCGCAGCCCGGTCTGGGTCGGCGCGACGCTCTCGTCGCGATCGCCCGCGAAGGTGAGATCGCCGTCGAAGTCGTGGGCGGGCTCGGCCGCGGGCTCGGCGAGCGCGGCGAGATCGATCTCGGTGCGGTGATCGTGGAGCGGGCCGATCTCGGGCGGCGCCGGCGCGTCGCCCTGCCCCGCCGGCGCGACGCCGCGCTGGAACAGCCGCTGCGCCATCAGCGACATCTTCTGGCGCAGCTCGCGCGCGAAGCCGGTGCCCGACGGCGCGCTCGACTCCGGCGCGACCGGCGGCGGGACCGCGCTGTCGTCGCGCTCGAGCGGCCCGTCGATCGACAAGTCGTCGAGGTCGTCGTTCACGTCGCGCGCTTGCCCGTCGAAGCTCTCGTCGTCGGCGTCGTGCGCGTCGTCTTCCTCCATGACCGCGCGCACGCTCGCCGCCGCGGCCCAGTTGCCGTCGGCGTGGCGCTCGGTCAGGTCGATCTCGGCCGAGGCCGCGTGCGGCACCGCGTCGTCGAGCTCCGCGGACGGATCGTACGCGGGCGCCGCGATCAGGTCGGCCATCGGTTCGGGCAGGATCATGGTCGGCTCGCGCGTCGGCGGCGGTGGCGCGTCCCATTCGTCGGGCGCGGCGTCGGGCGCGGGGTCGTGCACGTGCTCGCCGCGCCCGTTCGCGCCGGCGTCGTGCACGAACGCCGCGACGTCGTCGCCCTTGCTCCCGAGCGGCTCGGTCTGCACTCGACGCGGCCGGATCGTCATCGGCGGCGGCGACACGCTCGCATCCGGCTCGTCGTCGATCTCGAGCGCATCGGCCAGCGTCTCCCACCGCGCGCGCAACGCGCTCATCGACGGGGCCTCCGCCGCGCGCACCGGGGTCGTCGCGGGAGAAACCGAATCCGAAGCCGCAACCGAATCCGACGCCGAATCCGAAGCCGACGCCGAATCCGATGCCGACGCCGAATCCGACGCCGAAGCCGACGCCGAATCCGATGCCGAATCCGATGCCGAATCCGATGCCGATGCCGATGCCGACGCGACGGCTTCGGTCGCCGTTGCCGGAGCGGTTGCCGCTGCGGTTTCGGTTTCGGTTTCCGTTTCGGTTTCGGCTTCGGCTTCGGTTGCGGCTACGGCTTCGGCTACGGCTTCGGTTGCGGCTACGGCTACGGCTACGGCTGCGGCTACGGTTTCGGCTTCGGCTTCGGCTTCTGCTTCGGCTACGGCTTCGGTCACAGTTCCGGCGTTGGCGCCGTTCGCCGGGCCGCTGCGCGCGCCGATCATCGCGCTGCGTCGCGGTCGACCGTCGTTGCCCGGCCCGACCATGAACGCCGTGCGCACCGCGCCCACGCCCGAGCCGACCGCGAACCGCAGCGCCTTCGGCGACAGCGGGCGCGCGACGAACCGATCGACCGCGAAGTCACTCGCGTCGAGCGCGTTGCGGATCGGACCGCGCGCGTCGCCCACCAACACGACGTGCACGCGCCCGCGCTCGCGCATCGCCGCGATCAGCGCGCGCGCGTCGCCGGCGTCCAGGCTCGCCGCCACCACGACCACCTCGGGCCGCTTGTCCGCGAACGCGCGGAGCGTCTCGTCGCCACCGTCGCCCGTCACGACGTCGATCGGTCCGATGGGCAACGGCTCCGCCAGCGCCGCGACGAGCTCCGGGGACTCACCGGGGTTCGCGACGATCATGACGCGGGCGCTAGAGGACGAGCCGTCCACGGTTCCCCGCTCGGTTATAGCGTCGACGACGGATCCACGTCCACGCCCACCCGCACCCCGCTGGCCACCTCCGCCGTCCCGACGCCGCGGACCACGCGCCGCAGCGCCGCGCGGTCGGGGCTGCGCAGCCAGATCTGCCAGCGCGTTCGGCCCCGCAGGCGCGCCAGCGGCGCCGGCGCGGGGCCGCGAACGTCGACGGGCGCACCCTTCGCGATCACGCCCGCGAGCTGCGCGAGCCGCTCGGCGGTCTTCGCAACCGCGCCGGGATCGGGGCCGTCGATCCGAAGCGCGACGACCCGCCCGTGAGGCGGGTATCCGAGATCTCTCCGCTCCTCCGTCTCGACCTCGAAGAAGCCGGCGTAGTCGTGGCGCGCCGCGAACGTCACCGCCGACGCCTCGGGCTTGTACGTCTGCACGATCACGCGGCCGGCGCGATCGCCGCGGCCGGCGCGCCCCGCGACCTGCGTCAGGAGCTGGAACGTGCGCTCGCTGGCGCGGAAGTCCGGCAGCGACAGGCCGGTGTCCGCGCACAAGACCCCGACCAGCGTCACGCCCGGGAAGTCGTGGCCCTTCGTCACCATCTGCGTGCCGACCAGCAGATCGACCTCGCGCCGCGCGACCCGCGCGAGGATCGCCTCGGCCTTCGCGCCCGACGCGACGTCGCGATCGAGCCGCGCGACGCGCGCGCGCGGGAACCGCTCGGCGAGCGCCTCGGCGACGCGCTCGGTGCCGAGCCCCTTGCGCTCGATCGCGCCGCGCGTGTTGCAGCCGGCGCACACCTCCGGCACGCGCTGGCCGTAGCCGCAGTAGTGACAGAGCAGACGATCCGCGTGCTGATGATACGTGAGCGACACCGAGCAGTGCGGGCATCGGAACGCGTGCCCGCACGCGCGGCACACGACGAACGTCGCGAAGCCGCGCCGGTTGAGGAAGAGGATCGCCTGATCGCCGTGCTCGAGCGTCTCCGCGATCGCGGCCGCGAGCGGCGCCGACAACATCGCGTCGCCGTCGGGCATGAACTTGCGCAGATCGAGGATCTCGACCGCGGGCAGCGGTTTCGGCGTCGCGCGGTCGGGCATCTCGAGGAGCGTGTAGCGCCCTTCGCGCGCGTTCGCGTACGACTCGAGGCTCGGCGTCGCGGAGCCGAGCACGCAGATCGCGCCGGCCTTCTGCGCGCGGACCAACGCGACGTCGCGGCCGTGATAGCGCACGCCCTCGTCCTGCTTGAACGAGCCGTCGTGCTCTTCGTCGACGACGATGACGCCGAGGTCGGCGACCGGCGCGAAGATCGCGCTGCGCGCGCCGAGCGCGATGCGCGCGTGGCCGCGGCGCAGGCGGAGCCATTCGTCGAGGCGCTCGCGATCGCTCATCCCCGAGTGCAGGACCGCGACCTGATCGCCGAACCGCGCGCGGAAGCGCGCCGCGAGCTGCGGCGTCAGCGAGATCTCCGGCACCAGCACGATCGCGCTCTTGCCGCGCGCGAGCGCGTGCGCGATCGCGTGCAGGTAGACCTCGGTCTTGCCGCTGCCGGTGACGCCGTGGACGAGGAACGCCGCGAAGCCGCCCCGGGTCGCCTGATCCGCGTCGGTCCCGATCGGCGCGCGCGACGCGGCGGCCGTGATCGCGTCGAGCGCGGCGCGTTGCTGCGCGGTCAAGACCGGCGGCGTGCTCGCGGCGGGGAGATCCGGCGTCGCCGCCGCTTCCGGAACCAGCTCGCGCTTCTCGACGACGATCGCGCCCGCGTTCGCGAGCTCGCGCACCGCCGCGCTCGCGCCCGGGATCTGCGCGGCGAGCTCGGCGATCGCGCGCGGCCCGTCGGCGAGCGCCTGCACGATCGCCATCCGCTTGGGCGCGCGCGCCAGCCGCGCGAGCGCCTCGTCGACGGGCACGGCTAGCCGCGCGACGCGCTCGGTCTGCGGCTTGATCCGCGCCGCGCTGCGCGCGAGCCCGATCGTGACCAGCCCGCGCTTCGCGAGCGCGTCGAGATCCGCGTGGCGCGCGCGCGCGATCTTCGCGCGCGGGAGCCGCCCGGCGTGGACGATCTGCGCGAGCAGATCGCGCTGCTTCGGCGGCAGCGCGGCGCCCTCGCCCGCCGCCGCCGCGACGCCCGTCTCCGTCGGTGCGACGACGTCCGCCGCGGTGACCTGCGTCCCCGCGGGCACCGCGGCGCGCAACGCCTCGCCGATCGGCGCCTCGTAGTACTCGGCGATCCACACGCACAGCGCGACCAGATCGGGCGGCAGCGGATCGTCGCCGACGATGTCGGCGACCTCGAGCACCTTGCCGGGCGCGACCAGCTCGGCGGGCGCGCGCACGATCACGCCCGAGACCTGGCGCGCGCCGAACGGGACGAGCACGCGCGCGCCGACGCCGGCGCGGCCGTCGAGCCGCGCCGGCACGCGGTAGTGGAACATGCCCGCGACCGGCAGCGAGACCGCAACCTCGACGAGCGCACGATCCTCGTTGCGCGCGCGCGCGCTCGTCCCCGCGTCGTGCGCGCTCATCGACATCATCTCGCGTGCTGGTCGAGCAATTCGCGCAGGAGCGCGAGCACGGGTGCGCGCATCTCGGGGCGCTTGAGCGCGTACGCGAGGTTCGCGCGCAGGTAGCCGAGTTTGTCGCCGGCGTCGTGGCGCACGCCCTTGACCACCACGCCGTAGAGGCCGTCGGTCGCCGCGAGCTGCTTCAGCGCATCGGTCAGCTGGATCTCGCCGCCGACACCCGGCTTGGTCGCGGCGAGCATCGACCACACCGACGGCGGCAGAACGTAGCGGCCGACGATCGCGAGCCGCGTCGGCGACGTGCCCGGCTTCGGCTTCTCGATCATGTCGCGGATGCGCAAGTGGCCGGTCGCGTCGCGCTCGCCGGCGACGATGCCGTAGAGGTGCTCGCGGCCCGGCTCGACCTCCATGATCATGATCGCGCCGGCGCCGGTCTGTTCGTAGACGCGCGCGAGCTGGCCGATCGCGGGATCGTCGTCGTCGTCGACGAGGTCGTCGCCGAGGAGGACCGCGAACGGCTCGTCGCCGACCGCCTCGCGCGCGGTGAGCACCGCGTGACCGAGCCCCAGCGGCGCCTTCTGGCGCACCGAGATGATGCGGACCATCTCGCTCACCGCCTCGACGGCCTTCGCTTCGCCTTCTTTGCCGCGATCGCGCAGCGTGCGCTCGAGCTCGAAGGCGTGATCGAAGTGATCCTCGATCGCGCCCTTGCCGCGGCCGTTGACGACGACCACGTCGGTGATGCCGGCGCGCACGGCCTCGTCGACGACCAGCTGGATCGTCGGCGTGTCGACGATCGGCAGCATCTCCTTCGGGATCGCCTTCGTCGCGGGCAGGAATCGGGTGCCCAGCCCGGCCGCGGGGATCACGGCCTTGCGTACGCGCAGCTTCGTCATGCGCGCAACGTAGCATCGCGCCCTGAATCCGGCGCGCCGTCGACGCGCTGTCCGGCCGCTGTCCGGCGCGCCTCTTGCGAACCCGGACGCTGTCCGGCCCACCTCTTGCGCCGCGTACACTCGGGTGGCACCTGTACGCGGCGTACACTCGGGTGGCACCTGTACGCGGCACCTGTACGCGGCACCTGTACGCGGCTCGAAGCCCGAAGCACGAAGCCCATCTCCCGTGCTCTACTCGCGAGGTGGCGGGCAGCGAGGAACCGACGCCGAGGCGGCGCGAGCGGGCGCGGCGAGCGGGCGTCGTGCCGGCGAGCGCGGCGTGGGCGCAGGCGGGCGCGTGGGCGGGCGCGACGATCGCGATCGTGATCGGCGGCGCCGCCGCGGCCGGCGCGATGCTCGCGTGGGCGGCGTCGTCGGTCGCGCACGCGACCGACGCGGGCGCGATCGGGCGGGCGAGCCAGGTCTCGATCGTGGACGTGATCGCGGCGGTCGTCGCGCGCGCGGCGCCGATCGTCGTCGCGGCGGGCGTGGCCGCGCTGATCGCGCACGCCGCGCTCGTGCGCGGCGCGTGGATCCCGCGGCGACGCGTGCGCGGCGCGCCGGCGATCGCCCGGGGCGCAGGTCGGCGCGCCGGCGACGCGGCGATCGCGCTCGTGCGCGGCGCGGCGATCGTCGCCGTCGCGCTGCACTTCGCGATCGCGCACGCGAGCGACGCCGCGCACCTCGGCGCGTGGGCCTCGCGCGCGCCGACCGACACCGCCGCCGCCGACGCGCTCGCGCTCCTCGCGGCCGCGCTCGTGCACGTCGCGATCGCGGTCGCGATCACCGGCGCGCTCGACGCGCTCGAGCGCGCGCGGCGATGGCGCGTCGATCTCCGCATGACACCGCGCGAGCGACGCGACGAAGATCGCGAGCTGCGCGGCGACCCTCGCTGGCGCGCCGCGCGCCGCCGCGTCGGCGAGCTGCCGGCGGCGCTCACGATCCGCGACGCGGCGATCGTCGCCGTCGGCGATCGCGTCGCGGTCGCGGTGCGCTGGCACCCGCGCGCGCACCCGGTGCCGACCGTCGTCGCGCGCGGCCGCGATGCGCTCGCCTCGCAGCTGCTCGCGCTCGCCCGCCGCGCCGGCGTCCCCGCGATCCACGCGCCCGCGCTCGCGCTCGAGCTCGCGCGCGTCCCGCTCGACACGCCGGTGCCGGCGCGCCACCACGCCGCGCTCGCCGCCGTGCTCGCCCCGCGCGACTGAGCTCACGCCCACAAGCGCGACAACATCGCCATCGCGTCGCGGATCTGGGTCGCCATCACCGCCGCGGCGCCGATCGCGCCCAGCCCGACCGCGCCGACGACCGCGATCGCGCGCGCGCCGTCGATCGGGGCCATCCCGCCGACGAGCCCCGACGCGCGTCGCGCCGCCGCCGCGCCCAGCTCGACGATCGCGCCGGTCAGGATCCACGGCACCGCGATCCACATCGACGCCGCGACCAGCTGCGCGGCCGCGATCGCGACGTGCTCGATCACCGCCCCAGCCCCCGCGGGCGCGCCTCCTCCGATCGGCAGCGCGGCGTAGCTGTCGGCGAGCGCGCGCGCGACCGCGAGCGGACCGCCGATGCCGAAGAAGACGACCAGCGCCGTGATGCGCGTGAAGCGCGCGAGGGCGTCGTCGCCGTCGGCGGCGCCGCGCGCCAGATCCGCGAGCCGGCCGGCGGCCTCCGCCATCACGACCGGCACCGTCGCGACCACCGCGATCACCGCGCCGATCGCCGCCTCGCGCACGACCAGCGCGAGCCGCGCCGGATCGCTCATCACCGCGATCGACACGACGCTGGCGGGCGGCAGCGCGGAGGCGACCAGCGCCGAGAGCCCGATGCCGAGCGCGACGCGCACGATCGCGGGCGCGTCGTCGCCGGGCGGCGCCCACCACGCGATGGGCGCGACCCGCGCGATCACGAGGAGCCACGCCCACAGGGCGACGGTCACGTCGCTCCGACCGTCGCGATCGCCGTGAAGAGGCGCGTGCCGAACGCGACCAGCTCGTGCGCGATGTGCGGCCCGAACAGCGCGAGCGATGCGGCGACCGCGGCGACGCGCGGCACCAGCGCGACCGCCGGATCCTGCACTTGCGTCACCCACGCGACCAGCCCGGTCAGGATCGACGCCGCCATCGCCGCGATCAGGATCGGCGCCGCGAGCCACAGCGACAAGACGAGCGCCTGTCGTCCGAGTCCGACCAGCGACTCCGTCACGCGTACCCCCGGAGCAGCCCTTCGGCGAGCAAGCGCCAGCCGTCGATCGCGACGAACAGGAGCAGCTTGAGCGGCAGCGCGATCGCCGCCGGCGGCACGTTCGTGAGCCCGAGCGACGACAGGCTCAAGCCCACGACGAGATCGAGCACGAGGAACGGCAGCAGCAACAGGAACCCGATCGCGAACGCTTCCTGCAGCTCGCTCGTGACGAACGCGGGGGCGAGCACGAGCAGATCGTCGTCGGCGACCGGGCGCCCGCCGAGCTTGGCCGCGACCGACGCGAACGCGGCGCGATCGTTCGCGTGCGCATGCTTCGCGAGGAACGCACGCACCGGCCCGGCCGCGCGCGCCGCCGCCTCGAGCGCGGGTCGCGCGTCCGCGGGCACGATCTGATCCGCCAGCGATTGCGGCGCGCCGGCCGGCGCGACGACCGGCGGCGCGGCTTCGACGGCGGCCCACGCGTCGCGCGCGACCGGCGCCATCACGACGAACGTCAGGAGGATCGCGAGCCCGGTGACGACGAGCGTCGGCGGCACTTCGGGCGCGCCGATCGCGTTGCGCGTCAGCGCCAGCACGACCGAGACCTTCACGAAGCTCGTGATCATCACGAGCACGACCGGCCCCAGCGCGACCAGCGCGACCGTGATCGCGGTGCTCACGGATCGCGCCTCGAGACGTCGTCCGTCTCGACGTGCGCGTCCGAGGCCTGAGCATCCGAGGCCTGCGCGTCCGCCGCCGGCGCGCTCGCCCCCGGCTTGCGCCGCGCGAGCACCGCGCGGATCGCCGCCGCGAAGCCGCCCGCGCCGCGGCCGCGCTCGACGTCGGCCTTCACGCGCTCGCCGTCGAGCTCCGACAAGACGTTCAGGCCCATCTCGCTCGTTCCGACGAGCAGCGTCTTGCCCGCGACCTCGACGACGTACAGCGAGCGCCGCGGCTCGAGCGGCAGCCGCGCGAGCACGTCCATCCCGCGCGCACGCCCGCGCGCGCCGACCAGCCAGCGCCCGCCGAAGCGCACGACCAGCCACGCGACGACGCACACGACGGCCAGCACGACCACCGACGAGAGGAGCATCTCGCCGTAGCCTCCACTCACCGCTCCGTCCGGTGTCACGCCGCGGAGTTAGCACTCCGCTCTGACACCGTCGTCCGTCGTCCGTCGTCCGTCGTCCGTGAATCCCGCGTGGGGGTTTGGGGGAGCGCGCGTAGCGCTCCCCCATCGGAGGACGCGAAGCGTCCGGACCGAGGTAACTGACTCGGCTCGCCAGTGTCCGCCCGAAAACGCATGCGCGGCGCCGAAGCGCCGCGCACACCGTACATTCGATCGTCTAACGCCCGCGCCGAGTCAGTTACACGTGCCGCCGGGCAGCGCGCCGCCGGTGAGCGGCAGGATCATCGGCACCGACGGGTTCGGCGACGTATCGAGCGTCGCGATGCCGGTCAGCGTCTTGTAGCAGGTCGTGCCGACCACCGGCTTCGGGTCGTTGATCTGCACGCCCATCTCCATCGTCTTGGTGCCGTCGGAGATCGTGTAGATCGTCTTGGTGCCGGTGCCGCTGGTCGCGGTGACCTTCACGTTCGACAGCGTGACGAGCGAGCCCGCGTAGTGCGCGATCATCGTCGTGTCGGCGAGGGTCGCGAGCGTGGTCGAGAGCGCGGTCGGCTGGCCGGCCGGCGCCGCCACCACCGAGATCGCCGGCGACGCGCTCTGCGCGCCCGGGATCTTCGCGAGCTCCATCAAGCCGTGGAACGGCGAGACCGCCGCGAGGTCGACGTTCACCTTCGCGCCCGGCAGCACGCCGGCGTCGAGCGTCGTCGTGCTCGTGCCGGTGCCGCGGAAGACGTACACGCCGTGATCGGTCGCCGCGGCGAGCGCGTCCGCGACCCACAGGTTCTTGTTCGCGGAGTCGACCGCGACGACGAACACGCCGTCGACGTTGACCGCGCCACCGACCGGCGCGTTCGCGGCGCTGGTGTCGACGTCGTTGACCGTCGCGCCCTTCACGCACGACGCGACCGACAGGTCGCACGAGTAGTCGCCGCAGTCGGCGTGGCCGTTGCCGTCGTTGTCCTTGCCGTCGCCGCAGGCCGCATCGCCGGTCTCCGAGACGGGGCAGCCGCTGCCGCCCGTCGAGATCTCGGCGGTCGCGCGCGGCAGCAGGTTCCACTGGAAGAAGTAGTCGCCGATGCCGGTGATGCTCATCTCGCAATCACCGAACTGCGGGCCGACCGCGGGGCTGCCGGTGGTCGGGAACGCCGCGAAGCTCGACTCGACGGTGAGCGGACCGGTGACGACGAACGACTGGAAGGTCGGATCGGGGTTCGCGCCGGCGATCTGCTTCGTGCTCGAGATGACGCCGACCGCGTTGACCTTGATCAAGACGCCCTCGGTCTTCTCCCACTCGGCGTCCTGCGCGTTCGCGTCCAGCTGCGCGATCGCGAGCGGATCGACCGTGACCGGATCGGGGACCGTGCCGGTGCCGACCTTGGTCACCGTCATCATGCCGCCGTTCGGCGGCTCGAGCTCGGTCGTCGTGCGGCCCGACGTGTCCGTCGAGAGCGCGAACTCCGCCTTCTCGGCGCCGGTGATGTCGACGAGATCGCCGACGGCGAGCGCCGCGACCTGCGTCGCGCCCGCGTTGAAGACCTCGACGCCCGAGTACGCACCGCCGCCCGGCTCCTCGACCCAGATGTTGCCGGTCTTGTCGCCGAAGTTGTCGATCGCGGTCACGACGACGCCACGCACGGTGACAGTCGCGCCGACCTGGACCTTGTTGCTCGGATCCTGGATGTCGTAGATGGTCACGTCATCCGGGTTCACGACCCCGTCCGGGTTGTTGTTGTTGCCGTCGGGATTGTTCGACGAGCTGCCGCGGCAGGCGGCGGCGGCGAGGAGCGCGATGGCGAGCGTGCGGAGCTTCATGGTGTGGGTCCCCCGAGAGAGTCGGCGCTACATACAACGAAAACGCCCGCCACAATGGGGCGGGCGTCACAACTGTGGTCGCTTCTGCTAGCAGGCGATCACCTGCCGGCCGAAAGCGAAATAGACCGGGGCATTCTTACTCGGGCTTCGCAGCCACGGGCTCGGGCGCGAGGCCGACGAGCTCGACGAGCGCCATCGGCGCCGCGTCGCCGCGACGGATCCGCGACTTGAGCACGCGCGTGTAGCCGCCCGGGCGCTTCGCGAAGTGCGGTCCGACTTCGTCGAACAGCCGGGCGAGCGCCTCACGGGTCTTGATCACCTTGCGGGCCTGACGCTTGGCGTGCAGGACCTTCACGCGATCCGCCGCCGACATCTTCTCGCCCTTGGCGACGAGCGGCGCGACGTCGATGCCCCACTTGATCGTGGCGTCGGCGAAGAGCCGGAGCTCCTTCGCCTTCGCCTGAGTGGTCTCGATGCGGCCGTGCGTCACGAGCGCGGTGACGAGGTTCGAGAACAGCGCGCCGCGATGAGCCGACGTGCGCGAGAGCTTTCTTCCTGAGTTGCGGTGACGCATGGCGAGTTACGCTTTCACTTCTTGAGCGGGTTCGGGCCCGGCCAGTTGTCGAGCTTCATGCCGAGCGACAGGCCCATCTCGGCGAGGATTTCCTTGATCTCCTTCAAGGACTTCCGGCCGAAATTCTTGGTCTTGAGCATCTCGCTCTCGGTCTTCTGCACCAGCTCGCCGATGTACTTGATGTTGGCGTTCTGGAGGCAGTTGGCCGAGCGCACCGACAGCTCGAGCTCGTCGACGGTGCGCCACAGGTTCTCGTTGAGCTTCTCCTGCTCTTCGTTGCGCGGCGCCTCGACGGGCTCCGCCATCTCCTCGAAGTTGATGAACAGGTTGAGCTGCTCCTTGAGGATCTTGGCGGCGAACGCGACGGCGTCGTCCGGGCGGATCGCGCCGTTCGTCCACACCTCGAGCGTGAGCTTGTCGTAGTCGGTCTGCTGCCCGACGCGCGCGTTGGTGACGATGAAGTTCACCTTCTTGATCGGCGAGTACAGCGCGTCGACCGCGATCGTGCCGACCGGCAGGCCCGACGAGTGACGCTCCGCCGGCGCGTAGCCGCGGCCGGTGGCGATCGTCAGCTCCATCGCGACCTTGCCGTCCTTGGCGAGCGTGCAGATGCGGTGGTTCGGGTTGAGGCAAGTGATGCCGTCGACGAGCGCGAGGTCCGACGCGACGACCGGACCCTCACCGCTCTTGTCGAGCCGGATCGTGTACGTCTTGTCGTGCTCGACCTTGAAGTGCGTCTCTTTGAGATTGAGGATGATGTCGGTGACGTCCTCGATCACGCCGGGCAACGAGGTGAACTCGTGCAGCGCGCCTTCGATCGCGATGTGCGTGATCGAAGCGCCCTGCAGCGAGGACAGGAGCACGCGCCGGAGCGCGACACCGAGGGTCGTACCGAAACCCCGCTCGAGGGGCTCGCACGAGAACTTGCCGTAGGTATCGCTGCGCTCCTCGATCTCCAGCATCCGGGGCCGGATCAAGTCGCGCCAGTTCTTCGCCATCAAGGCGGTCTGCTCAGGAGTGGGTTCCATGTCGTCCTCGTTTTGTTCGGCGTGGCTCGCAGACGCGTTATTAGATGACGCGTCGCGAGCGCGTTCCTTCGCTCGGTCGGTGGGTGGTTACTTCGAGTAGAGCTCGATGATGAGCTGCTCTCGAATCGGAAGCGTGACGTCTTCGCGCGCGGGCAGCTGCTTGATCGCGCCCTTGAAGGCATCCTTCTCGAGCTCGATCCACTGCGGCACGCCGCGGCGATCGACGGCGGCGAGCGCCTCGTTGATGCGCGCCATCGCGCGCGAGCCCTCGCGGACCTCGACGATGTCGCCGGGACGCACGAGGTACGAGGGGATGTCGACGCGCTTGCCCTTCACGGTGAAGTGACCGTGGCGGACGAGCTGGCGCGCCTCGGCGTGATCCGAAGCGAAGCCCATGCGGTAGACGACGTTGTCGAGCCGGCGCTCGAGCAGCTGGACGAGGTTCCCGCCCGAGTTGCCCTTCATGCGGATCGCGCGACGGTAGTAGCCGCGGAACTGGCGCTCGGCGATGCCGTAGATGCGCTTGACCTTCTGCTTCTCGCGGAGCTGCTCGCCGTAGTCCGAGCGCTTGCGGCGGCGCGCCTGGCCGTGCTGGCCGGGCGGATAGCTGCGGCGCTCGTACCCGCACTTGTCCGTGTAGCAGCGCTCTCCCTTGAGGAAGAGCTTCATGTCTTCGCGCCGGCAGAGGCGGCAGACGGGACCGGTATAGCGTGCCATCTTCGTCGATTCCTTCTCGAGGTGGTCTCTGAGCTGCGGCTCAGACGCGGCGGCGCTTGCGCGGACGGCAGCCGTTGTGCGGAACCGGCGTGCAGTCGCGGATGAGGTTGATCTTGAAGCCGGCGGCGTTGAGCGCGCGCAGCGCGGATTCGCGTCCGGCGCCCGGGCCCTTCACCAGCACGGTGACGTTGCGGACGCCGTGCTCCATCGCCTTCTTCGCGGCGTCTTCCGCGGCGAGCTGCGCGGCGAACGGCGTCGACTTGCGCGAGCCCTTGAACCCGCACGTGCCCGACGACGACCACGCGAGCACGTTGCCGCTCACGTCGGTGATCGAGACGATCGTGTTGTTGAACGTCGCCGAGATGTGGGCGATGCCCGTCTGGACGTTCTTGCGGACTTTCTTCTTCTGCTTCGGCTGCGACATGGCTCTTTAGCTCCGCTTCACTTCTTGACCGCGCCGAGCTTCTTGATCGCCATGCGACGCGGACCCTTGCGCGTACGCGCGTTGGTGTGCGTGCGCTGGCCGCGGGCCGGCAGGTTGCGACGGTGACGCGAGCCGCGGTACGAGCCGAGGTCGATCAGTCGCTTGATGTTCATCTGGATGTCGCGGCGAAGATCGCCTTCGACGCGATAGTTCGCTTCGATCGCGTCGCGGATCTTGCGGACGTCGTTCTCGTCGAGGTCGTCCGACTTCTTGTCCGGCGAGACGCCCGCCTGCTTGAGCACGAGGTTCGAAGCGTGGCGGCCGAGGCCGTAGATGTACGTGAGGGCGATCTCGATCCGCTTGTTGCGCGGGAGGTCGACGCCGGCGATGCGAGCCATTTCCGTTGCTCCTTAAGAGGTGATCAACCCTGGCGCTGCTTGTGGCGCGGGTTCGAACAGATGACGCGGACGACGCCCTTGCGCTTGATGACCTTGCACTTCGGGCAGATGGGTTTGACGGAAGCTCTGACCTTCATTGTCGTTTCCTACGGACGTCCTGGTTCTGACGATGGACGCGAGAGCACCCAAGGCCCCTCGTCCAGGATCGCGATCGTGTGTTCGAAGTGCGCGGACATGCTGCGGTCCTTGGTCACCGCAGTCCACTGATCTTCCAGTATCTCCACGTCAGGAGCCCCGGCGTTTACCATGGGTTCCACTGCAATGACAAGACCTCGTTTGAGGCGTTTACCCTTGCCGGGACTACCGTAATTGGGGACCGCGGGGTCCTCGTGCATGCGGGTCCCGATGCCGTGCCCGACGAACTGTCGGACCACCGAATATCCGCGGTTTTCGCAGTACTCCTGGACCGCGGCCCCGATGTCCTCGATGCGGTTGCCGACGGTGCAGACCTCGATGGCCTTGTCCAAGGACTGCTGGGCGGTCTCGACCAGCTTCCGCTTCTCGGCCGAGACCTTCCCGACCATGACGGTCCGGGCCGAGTCGGCGCAGAAGCCGTGCTTGAAGATCCCGAAGTCGATCCCGATGATGTCGCCGTCCTGGAGGACGTGCTCCTTGCGCGGGATGCCGTGGACGACGGTCTCGTTGATCGACGTGCACAGGACGGCCGGGTAGCCGTGATAGCCGAGGAACGCCGACGTCACCTTGTGCTTGTCGATGCCCTTGGCGGCGATCTTGTCGAGCTCCCACGTCGACACGCCCGGCTTCGCCGCCGCGCAGACGTCGTCGAGGATCGACGAGACGACCAGCCCTGCTTCACGCATGAGCTTGATCTCGTCGAGCGACTTGAGCTGGATCCGCACCGCGCTCTCGCTCAGCGGGCGCGAGCGGCGGTCGCGCGACCGCGGATGCGCGGTCCCTTGGGGCCGGTGAAGCCCTCGTAGTTGCGCGTGATCAAGAACGACTCGATCTGCTGCACGGTATCGAGCGCGACGCCGACGACGATCAGCAGGCCGGTGCCGCCGAAGCTGAACGGCACCTGCATGTACTTGCGGAGGAGCGCCGGGATCATGCACACGACCGAGAGGTAGAGCGCGCCGGCGAAGGTGATCCGGTTCAAGACCTTCTCGATGTACTGCGCGGTGTTCTTGCCCGGACGGATGCCGGGGATGAAGCCGCCGCCCTTCTTCAAGTTGTCTGCGACGTCGATCGGGTTGAACACGACCGACGTGTAGAAGAACGCGAAGAAGATGTTCAGGATCGTGAAGATCGTGTTGTAGCGCCAGTCCGCCGGGTGGAGGATCGACGAGAACTCCTGCATCCACCGGTTGCCGGACATGTTCGCGATCTGCGCCGGGAACATGAGGATCGAGGAGGCGAAGATCGGCGGGATGACGCCGGAGACGTTGATCTTGAGCGGCAGATAGCTCTGCGCGCCCTGGTACATCTTCCGACCGACCTGCC
>DATJIA010000079.1:0-21661 GCA_035493675.1 Kofleriaceae bacterium
GTTCACCGTCGGCGAATACAACATCTTGATCCTGTCGGCGAAGGACGCGACCGGCCTCGAGTCGTGGCTCACCGACAACCACTACAAGATCCCCGCCGGCGCGGCGCCGCTCTTGCGCCCGTACATCGAGGGCGGCTGGAAGTTCTTCGTCGCGAAGGTCGATCCCGCGAAGGTGAAGATGGTCGACGGCCGCGCGGCGCTGTCGCCGCTGCGCTTCCACTACGACAGCGAAGAGTTCACGCTGCCGATCCGGCTCGGCCTCGCCAACAGCGGCGGCAAGCAGGACTTGATCGTCTCGATCCTCGCGCCCAACCAGCGCTACGAGGTCGCGAACTACAAGAACGTCACGATCCCGACCAACATCAACGTCGCCGATTCGGTGAAGGACACGTTCGGCGAGTTCTACGCGGCCTTGTTCGATCGCACGGTCGAGAAGAATCCCGGCGCGGTCGTCACCGAGTACGCGTGGGATGCGTCGTCGTGCGATCCGTGTCCCGGTCCGCAGCTCGACTACGGCGACTTCGCGACGCTCGGCGCCGACGTGCTCGACAAAGGGCAGCAATACGGCGGCGGCTTCGTCATGACGCGCCTGCACGCCCGTTACGGCAAGGACGCGGTGCCGAACGACCTCGTCTTCAAGGAGGCCAAGCCGATCGTCGGCGGCCGCGAGATGATGGGGCCCAAGGGCGTGCTCGAGGAGCGCGCGACCGAGAGCGACTACAACAACTTCCAGGGCCGCTACATCATCCGCCACGCGTGGACGGGGCCGATCGCGTGCGCGAGCCCGCACCGCGGCATCTGGGGCGGGCCGCCCGACTCGCGCACGGCCGACGCCGGGCCGAAGGCGGCGACCAACCTCGCGTTCGTGAAGCGCGGGCGCGCGCGGCTGCCGATGCTGGTCGCGCAGGACGTCCCCGAGATCGACGTGAAGGCCGCCGGGATCGCGGCGAGCATGGGCGGCGGCAGCGTGCCGCCGCCGGCGACGTCGCCGCGCGAGGTGCCGGAGGAGACCGAGCAGGCGCCGAAGGCGCCGGCCGCGAAGAAAGGCTGTGGTTGCCAGAGCTCCGGCGACGCGAGCGGCGGCGTCTTGCTCGTCGCGTTCGTCCTCGTCATGCGTAGAAAGCGTTCATGAGGAAGCTGATCGGGCTCGCGATCGTGATCGCCGCCGGCGCGTGCTCCGCGCCGACGCGTCACGAGACGGTGATCGCCGGCGAGCCGCCGCCGGCGCCATCGGCGACGTTGCCGCGCGCGCCCGGTCAGTTCGGACCTTCGCTGCTCGCGATCAAGGGCACGATGCCCGCCGGCTTCGGCGACACGCTCGCCGACGTCGACACCTGCTCGACGTGTCACCCCGACGTCGCCGCGCAGTGGAACGCGAGCTCGCACTCGTTCGCGTCGTTCGGCAACCCGATCTATCGCGCGAACATCGAGATCACGCGGACCGAGCTCGGCAAGCCGGCGAGCCAGCACTGCGGCGGCTGCCACGACATCCCGCTCGAGGTCGATCGCACGATGCTCGGCGACATCCCGCCGAAGGATCTGCGCGCGCACTCGGGCGTGACGTGCCGCGTGTGCCACGGCATCGACTCGGTCACCACCGACGGCAACGGCAGCTACGTCCTGCGCGCGCAGCCGATCTTCACGCCCGACCTGTCGGATCCGAAGTCGATCGAGCGGCACAAGCAGAGCGCCACGCTCCGCCCGCTCGGCGCCGACGTGTGCGGCGCGTGTCATCGCGGCTTCATGTCGCCCGACATGGGCATGCCCGTGCACCTGTCGGGGCTCGACGAGCCGACCGCGTGGAAGAGCTCCGCGTGGACCGGCAACGGCATGGGTCGCGTCGATCAGGTCGACAAGCAGACCTGCCTCGACTGCCACATGGCGAACGAGGCGGCGAGCAAGGACGAACTCGCCGCGCACGGCGGGCAGATCATGTCGCATCGCTTCCTCGGCGGGCACACGTGGATGGCGGGCATGCGCGGCGACGCCGACGAGCTCGCGCGCCTGCAGGCGCACCTCCGCGGGGTGGCTTCGATCGACGTCGCGGCGGTGATCGAGCCGGGCCCGACGGGAACGTGGATCGTCCCCGCCGACGGCGCGCCGATCACGCCGGGCGCGCGCGTCTCGCTCGAGGTCGTCGTGCGCAACCTGCTCGTCGGTCATCGCTTCCCCGGCGGCGTGCTCGACATGCAGGACACGTGGATCGAGCTCGAGGTGCGCGATGCGCGCGATCGCGTCGTCGCGTCGTCCGGAACGCAGCACGCGACGGAGATCGATGATCCCGACGCCGCCGGCGGCGCCCACGTGCTGCGCAGCTTCCCGGTCGGCGACGACGGCGTGATCCGCGATCTGCACCAGATGCCGGAGTTCCGCGCGATCGCGGCCAACCAGACGATCGCGCCGCGCGACGCGACGGTCGTGCGCTACGCGATGGACGTGCCGCGCGACGTGAGCCTGCCGTTGCGCGTCGAGGCGCGCTTGCGCCATCGCAGCCGCAGCCTGCGCGAGCAGCGCGCGGTGTGCGCCGACGCGCGGACGCCGGCGGGACGCGCGTTCTTCGAAGGCGCCGAGGGTGCGCGCAGCCTGACGCTCGATCCGTGTCGCGCGGAGCCGATCACCGAGATCGCGTCGATGTCGACGACGATCGGCGGCCCGGCCCCGGCGCCTTCACGTGAGACGTGGGAGCGCGGCTACGAGCTCGGCATGGCGCTCACCGGCGAGGTCGGCGAGAAGCTCGACGAGGCGCGCGGCGTGCTCGAGCAGGCGAGGGCGCTCGCGCCGAACGACCGCGCGCGCGCGATGATCGACGTGCAGCTCGGCTGGGTCGCCTCCAAGCAAGGTCGTACCGAGGACGCGCTCGCGTTGGTCGCGCGCGCGAAGTCGGAGCTGCCCAAGGCGCCGCCGGTGCTCGACGCGATCGCCGCCGACGCGCTCGTGCGCGTGTGGCGCTGGAAGGATGCGATCGCGCCCGCGACCGCCGCGACGCAGAAGGCGCCGCTCAACCTGCAGGCGTGGATCGTGCTCGCGCGCGTGCTCGGCTCGGCCGGCGACGATCGCGGCGCGCTCGCCGCCGCGCGCGCGGGCCTCGCGATCCAGCCGCGCGATCCGGATCTCCTGCGCAGCCAAGCGACCGCGCTGCGCGCGCTCGGCTCGCCGCTCGCCGACCAAGCGCTCGCCGCCTACGAGCGGTTCCGCGCGCCCGACGACGCCGCGCAGCTCCGCATCACCTGCGCCGATCTCTCACCGCGCTGCGAGCGCGAGCGCGAGGTCGGCCACGTCCACCTCATGATCGCGCCGCGCTGATCCGGCGCGCGCGGATCATCGCGGCGGTCGAGACCGCGCCGAGCAGCACGAAGTAGATCGTCGCCGCGATCGCGATCATCGTCGCGCCGTGGACGTACGGGCTCTTCGCGCGGTAGCGCGGATCCTCGAGGCTCGCGACCCACGCGCGCGCGATCCACGCGAGCGCGAGGCCGACCGGCGACGCGATCACGAGCGCGGTGAGCGCGCCGCGCGGCCGGGTCTTGACCAGCGCGGCCATCGCGCCGGCGAGCACGATCACGCCGAACGCCGCCGCGATCGCGACGCCGCGCAGCTGGCCGTGCGCGACCAACCACAGGCCGCGCCCGGTCGCGCCGAACCCCGACGGGTCGTTGCCGCTCAGGAACGCGAACAGCAGGAACGCGAGCGACCCCGCGCCGGCCGCCGCGAGCACCACGAACACGAACCGTCGAGCCACGCCTGATTCTAGAACGTCACTCTGAAGCCGGTGGCGGGAAGGATCGGCAACGCGGTCGTCGGCTTCCGCTGCGTGAAGTCGTAGTTGTAGTTGTAGCCGAGCACCTGCGCGTGCGCGTAGACGTTCTGCACGTCGAGGAACCAGGCCATCTCGAGGCCCCACTTGTGCGCCTTGCGATCGATGCGGATGTCGAGCTGGTGCGCGGCGCCCATGCGATCGCTGTTGAGCGCGCCGAGCACCGGCACGAAGACGTTGGCGTCGCTGATGTAGGTCGCGCCGATGATCGGCGTGATCGGCGTGCCGGTCGCGTACGACCAGCGCGCCCCGAACTGCCAGTTGCCGCGCGTGTAGCTGGCGAGCGCGACGATGTTGTGGGTCTGATCGAAGTCGAAGAGGTAGCGCGGGTCGGTCGGCTGCGAGATGCGATCCGATCGCGAGATCGTGTACGCGAGCCAGCCGAACAGGTTGTCGAGGCGCGCGCGCACGAGCAGCTCGCCGCCGAACGATCGCCCGTAGCCGCGGTTGACGTACGCGTTCGCCGGATCCGACTCCTTCAAGAACGGATCGCGCACGACGATCCGCTGCCGATCGGTGTAGAACGCCGACGCCGACGCGGTCACGCCGTCGCGCAGCTTGTAGTCGGCGCCGAGCACGTACTGGGTCGCGAGCTCGGGCTCGAGATCGGTCGGCACGCTCATCGCCTGCTGCAGCGGCTGCGAGTAGCTGCCGATCGCGAGGCGTCCGGTCCAGCGCTCGCCGAGCTCCTGCGCCCACTGCACGCGCGGCTCGACCGTCGTCGCGTCGATGTGGAAGTAGTGATCGAGGCGGACGCCGGCGGTCAGCGTCGTCGACGGCACCGGGTGCAGATCCGCCGCCGCGTACGCGCCCGCGATCGACGCGTCGACGGTCTTCATGTACGTGACCAGCGGCAACGTCGAGAAGTTGGTCGGCGGCGGCTCGCCCTCGGCGGGTTGGCCCGGGAACTTCACGTTGACGTCGGCTTGGTTCCAGCGCGCCTCGCCGCCGGCGCGCAATCGCAGGTGCCGGCCGAGCTTGATCGCGACGTCGTCGTGCGCTTCGAGGCGCACGCCCGGGATGTCGAGGAAGTCGGGGCCGAGCACGAACTTGAACGTGTCGGTGCCGGCGGCGGCGGTGAGCCGGTTGTCGATGCCGTTCGCCGCGTGCTGCCAGGTCGCGATCAAGCGCGTGAAGCTGGTGACGTTCTCGAACGTCGCGTGGTTGAGCTGCGGCTCGTTGGGATCGAGGTTGTCGTTCAAGAGCTCGAGGCGATCGCTGTCGGCGAGCGCGAGCAGCGAGATGCGATCGCTCTCGCGCGGGCGCCAGTCGAGGCGGAACTGCGCGTCGTAGTAGGTCGGCGCGGTCGTGAACGACACGTTGGTTCCCGACAAGACGAGCGGGAGGACGAGATCGATCGTCGAGCGCCGCACCGCGGCCGCCATCTGCAGGTGGTGCTCCTCGGAGATCGGCGTCTCGACGAAGCCGCCCGCGTTGATGAACGACGTCTCGACGAAGCCCTTCGCCTCCTTGATCGCGCCCGAGCGCGTCGTGACGTTCACGACGCCGCCGATCGCGCGACCCTGCTCGACGCCGAAGCCGCCGGGCAGGAACTCGATGTTCTCGATGAACTCGGTCGGCAGGACGCTCTGGATCCCGAAGAAGTGATAGATGATGGGGACGTCGACGCCGTCGATCGTCGTCAGCGAATCGAGCGGCGACGAGCCGCGGATGATCAAGATGCCGGGGAAGGTGTTGGCGACGCCGGGCAGCGAGCGCACCGCCTGCAGCGCGTCGCCGCGCGTGCCCGGGATGCGCGCGATCTCGTCGCGCGCGAGGTCTTGCTTGCCCGGCGGCGGCGGCACCGGCGCCTCGGAGGTCACCGTCACGATCTCGCCGGCGGCGCCCGGCGTGTAGAGGACGAAGATCGCGCCGTCGAGGCCGCCGTCGGGGACGATCACCTGCTCGCTCGAGTCCTCGTAGCCCTTGGCGGCGAGCGCGACGTCGAGCGGCCCGACGGTGACGTCGAGCGTGAAGTGCCCGGCCTTGTCGGTCTTGGCCGTCTTGCCGTCGGGGGCCGTGACGGTGGCTCCCGCGATCGGCTTGAGCGTCAGGCCGTCGACCACCGAGCCCGACAACGGCTCGGCGGCCGCGAGCGCGGACGTGCAGAGGATCACGAGACAAACGCCGAAGCCGGCGCGGGAACGGCGCATGTCGGGGAAGAAGCGTGACGAGCACCGCGGTTCTCGTCAAGCGGAGGGGAAGGCCCTTGCGCAGCCAACTACAGATGTAGTAATCAAACGAGCGTTGTCGTGAGCGAGCCCCGCTGCCCCGAGCTGACCCCCGCCGAGTTCAACCTGATGAAGGTGCTGTGGCGGCTTCGTCGCGCGACCGTCGCGGAGACCCGCGCCGCGCTCGGCGAGAAGGGCGACGAGCTCGCGTACACGACCGTGATGACGCTGCTCGGACGCCTGGCCGCCAAGGGCGCGGTCGTCGTCGATCGCGAGCGCGAGCCGTACGTCTACAAGCCGGCGTTCCGGCGCGAGTCGGTGCTGCGTGATCGCCTGAAGGGCTTCCTCGCCGACGTCTTCGACGGCGAGGCGAGCTCGATGGTCTTGCACCTGGTCGATTCGGAGCAGCTCTCGATCGAGGAGCTGCGCGCGATCGAGAAGAGCGTCGTCGAGCCCGAAGCTCGCGCGAAGCGGGGGAAGAAGTGATCGCGATCTGGAAGAGCGTCGCGGTCGTGCTCGTGCACGGCACCGCGCTCGCGCTGATCGCGTGGGCGCTCTCGGCGACGGTCCTCAAGCGCGCGAAGCCCGCGCTGGTCGCCGCGCTGTGGTCGGTCGTGCTCGTGAAGTTCGCGCTGCCGGTCGGGCCCGCGATGCCGTTCTCGCTGTCCGACGCGATCGCGCAGCTGTTCGGGCACGCGCCGGTCGCCGAAGCGCAGCCGCTCGTCGCGCCGGTCGGCGCGGTCGGCCTCGCGCCGGTGCACGCGCTCGGTTGGATCGACGTCCTCGCGATCGCCGGCGCGGCGCTGTGGGCGGCGGGCGTGATCGTCGTGATCGCGCGCGGCGTCGCGCACGGCCGCAAGGCGCGCGCGCTCGCGACCTCGATGGCCGCCGCCGACGGCGTCACCGACGCGATCGCGTGCGGCATCGCCGAGAAGCTCGGCCTCGATCGCGCGCCCGAGCTGCGCGTCGGCGGCGACGCGCCGGCGCCGTGGCTGGTCGGTCTGCGCAAGCCGATCGTCGTCGTGCCGCGCGCGCTGACCGCGCCGGATCGCCGCACCGAGCTGACCGCCGCCTTGACCCACGAGCTCGCGCACCTGCGCCGCCGCGACGTCTGGCTGCGCCTCGTGCAGGTCGCGATCGGCGCGCTCTTCTTCTTCTGGCCGGTCGTGCGGTGGATCAATCGCCGCATCGACACCGCGCGCGAGATGGCGTGCGACGCGTGGGCGGTCGCCGAAGGTCCGCTGCCCGCCGCCGACTACGCGCGCATGCTCGTGCGGCTCGTGCGCGACGCGCAACCCGCGGCCGCACATGCGTTGCACTTCGCCGCGACGCCCGGCCTCCTGCGCGGCCGCGTCGAGAGCGTGATGTCGTCACAGCGCGGCCCGCGGTTGGGCGCGCTCGGCGCGATCGGCCTCGCCGCCTGGACGGCGATCGCGCTCGGCGGCGCGCGCACGTCGCACGCCGCGCCGGCGCCGGCCGGCGCGACCAAGACCTGCCACTTCACCGTCGAGCTGGCCGAGGCGCTCTACCTCGCGCACCCCGAGGCCGACCTCGACGGCGACGGCGAGCTCAGCCGCGACGAGGCGTGCGGCTTCGAGCTCTTGCGCCGCAACCAGGTCGTCGCCGCCGAGCCGGTCCTGGCCGATTTCGTCCCCGAGGGGTCGCTCGATCCCGAGCACCTCTGTTGCAACTGCACCGACCACGGGAGTACACCTCCCACCGCACTCGAACCCGTGAACACCTGTGTCCGAGGAGTGACTCCATGAAGAAGATCGCACTGGCTTCGACCCTTGCCCTCGCCCTCGCGGGTTTCGGCGGCTGTCAGCAGGACAACCGCAACCTCGAGAAGAAGATCGACGACCTCACCGCGAAGGTGAACGCGCTCGGCGACAAGATGACCCAGGTCGCCGCGGCGGCCGGCCGTCCGGGCCCCGGACAGCAGCAGCAGCGCCCGCAGCGCCCGCAGCCGGATCCGACCAAGGCCTACGCGGTGCCCGTCGACGGTGATCCGTTCGAGGGCCCGGCCGACGCCAAGGTCACCATCATCAAGGCGTACGACTACATGTGCCCGTTCTGCGATCGCGTCCGTCCGACGATGGACGAGCTCCGCAAGAAGTACGGCAACGACGTCCGCGTCGTCTTCAAGCAGTTCGTCGTCCACCCGCAGGCGCAGATCGCGCACCTCGCGGCGTGCGCGGCGAACAAGCAGGGCAAGTTCCTCGAGATGGACAAGCTCCTCTGGGAGAAGGCGTTCCAGACCCGCCAGTACGACGACGCGCACATCGCGGACCTCGGCAAGGAAGCCGGCGTCGACGCGGCGCGCTTCGCGGCCGACATGAAGTCGCAGGACTGCCAGAACTGGCTCCAGAAGGATCAGAACGAGCTGACGACGTTCGGCGTCGGCGCGACGCCGTCGTTCTTCATCAACGGCCGCTTCCTCTCGGGCGCGCAGCCGCTTCCGGCGTTCACCGCCCTCGTCGACGAGGAGCTCGCCAAGGCGAACCAGCGCATCAGCGCGGGCACGCCGGCCGCGGACTACTACAAGACGTGGGTGATCGAGAAGGGCGAGAAGAAGCTGCCCTCGCCGGACGCGCCGGTCGTCAAGGCGCAGTGATCGGATAAGATCGCCACGTGTCGTGGCTGATCCGTCTCCGCTGGGCGGAGATCGTAGGGCAGGCGTCGACCATCTTGGTGGTCCGCCTGCTCTTCGGCATTTCGGTGCCGATGGGCGAGCTGTCGATCGTAGTCGGCATCGGCCTGGCGTCGAACCTCTTGCTCGAGCTGCGCGGCGAGCGGCCGCTCGAGGAGTGGCAGGTCGCGGCGGTGATGGCGCTCGACGTCGCGCTGCTCACCGCGCTCCTGTTCCTGACCGGCGGGCCGCTCAACCCGTTCGGCTTCCTCTATCTCGTGCAGATCGCGCTCGCGACGGTCTTGCTCCACCAAGCGTGGACGTGGGCGCTGGTCGGCTTGTCGTTCCTTTGCTTCGGCCTCCTGCTCGTCGGTCATCGCACGCTGCCGATCAGCGATCAGACGCGCATGTACGGCATGTGGGTCGCGCTCCTGGTCGCGTCGGCGTTCATCGTGAGCTTCCTGCGCCGCATCATGACGGCGCTCGCCGAGCGCGAGCACGAGCTCGCCGAGGCGCGCAACCTCACGGCGCGGCAGGAGAAGCTCGCGTCGCTCGCGACGATGGCCGCGGGCGCGGCGCACGAGCTGTCGACGCCGCTCGGCACCGTCGCCTTGGTCGCGAAGGAGCTCGAGCGCGCGCTCGAGAAGATCGGCTCGGTCGAGCTCGCCGCCGACGCGCGCCTGATCCGCGAGCAGGTCGGCCGCTGCCGCGCGATCCTCGATCAGATGGCGGGCGGCGCCGGCGCGGCGGGCGAGAGCATCGAGACGCGCACGGTCGACGCGATCCTCGACGACGCGCTGACCGGCGCGCGCGTGCAGCCGCCGGTGACGCGCGAGGTCGCCGCCGACGTCGCGACGGCCGAGCTGCGCCTGCCGCCGCGCGCGGTCAGCCAGGCGCTGCGCTCGCTGATCACGAACGCGCAGGACGCGTCGCCGCCGGAGACGCCGGTGATCGTGCGCGCCGCGCGCGATCGCGATCGCCTGCGCATCGAGATCGAGGATCGCGGGCCCGGCATGGAGCCCGAGATCCTCGCGCGTCTCGGCGAGCCGTTCTTCACGACCAAGCAGCCCGGGCGCGGCATGGGGCTCGGCGTCTTCCTCGCGCGCGCCGTGATCGAATCGGTCGGCGGGACGCTGAAGATCGGCTCGACCATCGGGCTCGGGACTCGCGTCATCGTCACGGTCCCCAAGCAGATCGTGGTAAGCAGCGGATCGTCATGACCGACGTCGCCCACAAGCCATCGATCTTGATCGTCGACGACGACGAGGTCTTCCGCAGCCGGCTCGCGCGCGCGTTCGTCGATCGCGGCTACGACGTGCGCACCGCCGGCGACTACGACAGCGCGGTCGCGCAGGCGCAATCGGACTCGCCCGAGCTCGCGGTCCTGGATCTCAAGATGCCCGGGCGCTCGGGGCTCGAGCTCGTGAAGGCGCTGCGCGAGATCGATCCGGCGACCAAGATGTTGGTGCTGACCGGATACGGATCGATCGCGACCGCGATCGACGCGGTGCGGCTGGGCGCGACGTACTACCTCGCCAAGCCGGCCGACGCCGACGACATCGTCGCCGCGTTCGCGCGCGGCGAGGCGCCGCCGCTCGAGCCGCCCGACATCGACTACAAGGCGCCGTCGCTGGCGCGCGCGGAGTGGGAGCACATCAATCGCGTGCTCAGCGACTGCGGCGGCAACATCAGTGAGGCGGCGCGGCGGCTGGGCATCCACCGTCGGTCGCTGCAGCGCAAGCTGCAGAAGTACCCACCGTCGAAGTAGCGTCGAGGGGCGCGCCGCCGTCGAGCGCCGCGTCGGGGCGCGGCAGATCGCCGAGCTGCACCTGCCACGGCGAATCGGGCAGCGTCTCGAGCGGCATCGCGCGGATCAGCGCGGGCAGCGCGATCCCGCCCGTCACGAGCGTCATGTGCGAGAACTGCGAGCGCACGTAGACGATGCGCCCGGCGCGGGCGTCGCGCGGGAACGCGTCGAACGTGAAGCGATCGACCTCGACGGTCTCGGGCAGGCGGCGCTTCATCTCCTCGGTCCAGGAGATCGTGTCGTCGCCGACGAAGTAGAGGTGATGCGCCGGCGACGCGTTGACCCAATCGATGAACGGATCGATGCGCGCGTACGCGGCGTCGACCATCACGACCCAGTCGACGCGCGGATCGTCGAGCCACGGGATCATCGTGCGGAACGCGCCCGAGTGGCCCATCGCGATCACCGGCCCCGACGGCAACGGCTCGCCGATGCCGGCCTGCACCGTGCGGAACAGCTCCGACAACGACGACCACATCACCGGCTCCTTGTTGTGCGCCGGCGCCTCGCACGCGATGAACATCGCGTTCACGCCGCTGAGCGCGAACTGCTCGGGGAGCAGATAGTCGCGCCACGCGCCGTCGACGTCGGCGTAGTAGCCGTGCACGTACGCGATCAGGCCCGCGCCGTCGGCGTGATAACCGCGCGGCGTCCACACGTGGACCGCTCCGTGCGGCGTGTCGAGCCGCCAATGGCGGCCGGCGGCGACCGCGAGCGTGAGCGGCGACGGCGGCGCGCCACCGTCGATGATCGCCGGCGCAGGCGCGATCGCCGTGTCCGCGGTGACCACCGCGGCGACCCCACACGTCACGACCGCGAGTGCGGTCACGAGCCGGCGCACAGGACGATCTTTGCACACCGCGCTGGTCGCTGGGAGACCTACTGGGGATCGACTCGCCGGAGATGGGGCGTTGGGCGTTGGGCGTTGGGCGTTGGGCCGAAATGCACGCAGTGGCGCTCACGGTTCGAGTGGCGCGCGCGCTGCAAATGCTCCCGGCATGCGGATCCTCGCCGGACTGTTCGTCTTTTGCGCAGCGTGCTCGTTCGACGGCAGTGGGGGACGCAACACGGCCGAGCCGCCCGACGCCGCCGTCGAGGAGATGCCCGATGCGAAGGCGGTGTCACCGAAACCCGACGCGCAGCCGCATCACATGATCGACGCGCAGCCGCCGCCCGACGCGTGCACCGGCAAGGAGTGCGACGGCGGCGGCGGGAAGGGCTGATCAGCTCTTCGGCTTCGTGATCATCATGTGCGCGTTCTTCGCAGCGTCGGGGTATCCGAACCGGAACGGAAGCTTCCGGTGCGGCTGGTCCTTCCACAGCTTGATGAACTCCGCGCGCGTGTTCTTCGGGTCCTTCAGGAAGTACGGACCCGTGAAGTCGCCGTACGTGATCTGCTCGTAGCCGGCCGGGCCCGCGTACGAAGGCGGGATGCCCGACGCGTCGCTGATCATCCACGCGATGTGGCCGAGCAGGTAGTTCCGGATGTTGGTGAAGTCGTCGTACCAGAGCAGGAACGACGCCGCCTTCGTCATCACCGCGACCTTGCCCTTCTGCTCGAGGTGCTTGATCACGCGCGCGTCGGCGTTGGTGTGGGTGTCGTCGAGGTTCGCGACGATGTGGCGATACACGCGCGGCGCCGCGTTCGGATCGCCCTTCGGGCGATACGTGATCTCCATGTTCGCGAACGCCGACTCCTGCTCGTACCACCAGTGCCAGTCGCGCTTGGGGTGCTTGTCGCGATCCGCGATCTCGCCCGCCATCTCGGTCGCGCGGCGATCGAGCTCCGCCTCGTCGAGGTAGACGATGTTGCCCTCGGGATCGAGATCGAAGTAGCGGAACGAGAGCGGCTCCATGTCGTGCACGGCGAGGCCGGCGAGCGCGAACACGACGGTGCCGGGGATCGTCGCGTGCGAGACCGCCTGCAGCGACTTGGTCGTCGAGTGCGCGGAGCGGAACAAGCGATTGACGTTGTGCGCGATCTCGTCGAGCTCGGTGCGCAGCGTGCCCTTCTTGACGTGATCGATCGTGCGCACGTCGCCGGCGGCCTCGAGCGAGATCGTCGTGATCTCGGTCGCGTCGGGGAAGACGACCAGCGCCGACGTGAGATCGCCGCCGCCGAATGGATAGACGACGGTCTTCGGGAGATCGGCGGGGCGCAGCTGCGCGATGAACGCGGTCGCTTGATCGGCCCACTCCTTCTTGTAGGCCTTGAAGTCCGCGTGCAGCTCGTCGCAGTGATCCGCGACGACGTGCTTGTCGAAGCGCGCGTCGCTCGACTCGCCGCCGCACGCGCCGACCGTGTAGAGCGTGATCGCCTGCGCCGCGAAGTCGGTGCCGGTCGGTGCGGCCGGCGGAGGCGCTGGAGTCGGCGCGGGCGCGGGTGCTGGAGTCGGCGCGCTCGCGACGGGAGGCGGCGTCGGCGGGGGAGCGACAGGAGCGGGCGCCGGCTTCGGTTTCGATCCCGAGCAAGCAGCGAGTGCGAACAACAAGCTCATCCGGCGACGCATCGGGCGGGGTTGTAGCATGGTAGGCTCGTCGCGAATGCGGGGCTTCGTCGCAGCATTGGCTGCGCTCGGCATCGGTGCCTGCGGCGAGACCCTCGTCGACGAGACGTATACGCCCGAGCAGTGGACGATCATCCAGTCGCTGTCGCCCCTTCCGGATCTCCCGAAAGATCCGAGCGATGCGGTCGCCGACGATCCGCGCGCCGCGGCGCTCGGCCAGATGCTCTTCTTCGATCCGCGCGCCGCCGGCCCGCTCGCGGTCGGCGACACCGGCGACGGCGCTCTCGGCAACGCCGGCGACAGCGGCAAGATCGCGTGCGCCAGCTGCCACCTGCCTTCGTCGATCTGGTTGGACGACACGCGCTCGAAGCCGGGCAACGTCTCGCTCGGCGCCGACTACGGCGTGCGCAACGCGCCGCCGGTCGTCAACGCGGCGTTCTACCAGTGGTACGGCTGGGCCGGGCAAGACGACACGATGTGGCACCAGGCGTGCGGCACGACCGAGAGCGCGAAGTCGCACAACTCGTCGCGGCTCGCGATCGCGCACCTGCTCTACGATCACTACAAGGCCGAGTACGAGGCGCTGTTCGGCGCGATCGATCCGCGCTTCGATCCGCTGAACGCGAACGCCGCCGACTTCCCCGCGACCGGCAAGCCCGGCGTCGCCGCGTACGACGCGATGCCCGACGCCGACAAGACGATCGTCACGCGCATGTTCGTCAACTACGGCAAGGTGCTCGAGGCGTACGACCGCGTGATGATCTCGCGGAACGCGCCGTTCGATCGCTACGTCGCGGGCGACACCGCCGCGCTCTCGGAGCGCGCGAAGCGCGGCTTGCGCCTCTTCGTCGAGGAGGCGGGCTGCGTGTCGTGCCACGACACGCCGCTGTTCAGCGACTCGCAGTTCCACAACCTCGGCATCGCGCAGACCGGCGATCACATCCCGAGCGAGGACCTCGGCCGCTACACCGCGATCGTCAAGATCAAGACCGACCCGCTCAGCTCCGCCGGCGTGTACTCCGACGCGCCGCAGAGCCGCATCACCGAGCTCGAGGCGACCGACGACGACAAGGGCCGCTTCCGCACCAAGCACCTGCGCCAGATCGGCGGCACCGCGCCGTACATGCACACCGGCGCGTTCGCGACGCTGCGCGACGTCGTCGACTTCTACAACTGGGGCGGCGGATCGAGCGGCTTCGCGGGGACGAAGGATCCGCGCATCCAACCGCTCGGCCTGTCCTTCGACGACGAGGACGACCTGATCGCGTTCCTCCTCACGCTGACCGGCGATCCGATCGATCCGGCGCTGCTCCAGGACACGCACAAGCCATGATCGCGCTCGCCTCGTTCGCCTCGCTCGCGTTGGCTCAGGCGACGCCGGCGCCACCCGCGCCGACGCCGCCGCCCGCGCCCGAGGAACAACCGGAGCCCGCGCCCGCGGCCGAGGAACAACCGGAGCCCGCGCCGGAGCCAGCCGCGCCGGTGCCGACGGTCGAGGAAGTACAGACGCTCCGCGACGACGTCGACGCGCTCCGCGCCGATGTCGACGCGCTGCAGAAGCAGGTGACCGAGCTCAGCGCGCTGAAGTCGCGCGTGTCCGGCTATCTCGACGTCGGCGCCTTCTACGTCACCGGCGACGGCACCGGCATCCGCAGCGATCCGCTGGCGCGCGCGTATCCGCAGTACGGCTACGCCGGCACCTGGCTCTTCCTCGGCGATCCGCTCTCGGTCGCGATCAACTCGCGCGGCGAGCCGGCCTCGACCGGCCGCTCGCGCGCGGTCACGCTGAACGCGATCGATTCGCAGGGCCCGACCGCGATCGTGAACACCGCCGCGCTCGATCTCTACGCCGGCATCCACGACGATCTCTCCGTCACGACCTTCGTCGACTTCCTGCCGCGCGGCCGCAGCGTCTCCGATCCGAACGGCCTCTTCCTCGGCGATTACCTCGACGTGAAGCTCGCGTTCGCCGAGTGGCAGCCGACCGTCGCCGACGGCAAGATCGATCTCGCGCTGCAAGCCGGCAAGTTCGACTCGGTCGTCGGCTACGAGTACCGCGTGCAGGAGGCGCCCGATCGCACGACGGTCACGCCGTCGCTCTTGTGCCGCTACGTCTGCGGTCACCCGACCGGCGTGAAGGCGCGCGCGCAGCTCCTCGATCACACGCTGATCGCGAACGTCGCGATCACGACGGGCTCGAACTTCAGCGAGGGCTTCGGCTTCGCCGACGAGACCGATCGCAACCATCTCCCGACCGGATCGATCCGCCTGTCGTACAAGGTCGGCGATCAAGAGCTCGGCCTGTCCGGCGCGTACGGCGCACAGGATCAGCAGTCCGACGATCACGTCCGCCAGTGGCACACCGGGATCGATCTGCACGGCGCGATCGGCGATCTCGAGTACGCGGCGGAGGGCGTCTGGGGCCACGCGCCGGGCAAGACGAGCGCGATCGCGTGCGACCTCGCGCCGTGCTTGTCGTACAAGGCCGCCTACGGCCTCCTCGCGTATCGCGCGACCAACACGTGGATCCCGTACCTGCGCGTCGACTGGCGTGACGCGCTCCACCGACACGGCGCCGAGTTCGTCTATGTGTCGAAGCTCGCGCGCGCGACCGACGGCGTGAGGGCCGAATTCGGCGACGCCGTGATCGTCAAAGCGGAGTACACCTACGACCGCGAGCTCGGCGACATCCCGCAGTTCCCGAACGACGTCTTCACGTCGTCGCTGGTCGTGAAGTTCTAGGAGCCCCCATGCCGAAGCGCCTCGTCGTCTTCTTGATCCTCGCGCTGGCCGCGCAGCCGGCGCTCTCGAAGAAGGACGCCAAGGGCGGCGTCAGCGGTCACGTCTCGATCACCGGCGCCGACGGCAACGCGAAGAAGGCGCGTGGCGGCGTGGTGATCGCGGTGCTCGGCGTGCCGGGCGCGAAGCCGAAGGCGATGACCGCCGAGATGCGGCAGAAGGACAAGCAGTTCGATCCGCAGCTCGTGATCGTCACCAAGGGCTCGACGGTGACGTTCCCGAACCAGGACAAGATCTTCCACAACGTGTTCTCGCTGTCGCCGACGGCGCGCTTCGATCTCGGCCTGTACAAGGAAGGCACCGCGAAGTCGGTCGAGATGAAGAGGGCGGGCGAGGTCGATGTCTTCTGCAACATCCACCCGGAGATGGTCGCGAAGATCAAGGTGCTCGACACGCCGTTCTATGCGGTGAGCGCGCCCGACGGCTCGTACAAGATCGACGGCGTGCCGGCGGGCACGTACGACGTCGAGGCGTGGCACGCGCACGGCGACGCGTGGAAGGGCAAGGTCACGATCGACGACGGCGGCACCGCGACGCTCGACATGACCGTCGTCGAGACGTCGCAGTCGCTCAAGCACACGCGCAAGGACGGGACGCCGTACGGACGATACAAGTGAAGCTGGTCGCGCTCGTGCTGATCGTCGCCGCGTGCAAGGGGGACGAGACGACCTCCCCCGTTCGTGCGGTGGCGGTGAAGCCGAGCGATGCCAGGCCGGTCGATGCGGATCCTCGACCCGTGGTCGTGAAGCCGAGCACGCGGTGCGCCGAATGCCACGGCAAGATGGCCGACGAGTGGGGCGGCTCGATGCACGCCCAATCGAACAAGTCGAAGCTCTACCTGTCGCTGTCCGCCGCCGACGAGCAGTGCGCGATGTGCCACGCGCCGCTCGTCGCGATCGCCGGCGCCGATCACCCGGCCGCGCGCGAGGGCGTCACCTGCGACGTCTGCCACACGATCAGCAAGGTCGACACCGACGCGCCCCCGCCGCGCTTCACGCTCGGTGTCTTCGACATGATCAAGTACGGGCCGCTGTGCGACGCGAAGGATCACTACTTCCATCGCATGGGCTGCTCGAAGCTGCACGAGTCGGCGGAGCTGTGCGGCGGCTGCCACCAGCGCGTCGTGCCCGGGCCCGACGGATCGGTGCCGCTCTACACGACGTACCAGGAATGGAAAGAGGGCCCGTATCCCGACGAGGGATGGCAGTGCCAGGACTGCCACATGCCGGGCGTGAAGGCGGTCGTCGCCGAGGGCGAGAAGGTGCGCGCGAACGTTCCGGATCACGGCTTCTTCGGCGGCGGCGATCTGCGCAAGGACGCCGCGAAGCTCGAGCTGGCGTCGCGCGAGCTCGACGGCGGCCGCGTGATCGACGCGCGCCTCACCAACTACGCGGGCCACGACTTGCCTTCGGGGTTCCCGGGCAAGCGCGCGGTGCTGCGCGCGGTCGCGCTCGATCGCGCGGGCAAGGAGCTCGCCAAGGACGAGATCTCGATCGGCCGCAAGCTCGTCGACGTGCGCGGCGCGCCGACCGCGTACGCCAACGCGGCGCGGGTGCAGGCGGATGATCGCTTGAAGCCGAAAGAGGTCCGCGCGGTCACCTTGTTCAGCGGGCAGGCGATCGCCGGCGCCGCCAAGGTGAAGGCGGACTTCGTGTGGCAGTCGATCGATCCGGCGCTGGCCGGGCCGCTCGGCGTCGCCGTCGACGAGAAACCGATCGCGCACGCGGAGATGAAGATCAAATGAGGCAGTGGTGAGGCTCCGGTCCGCGATGCTGGTCGGCGTGGTCGCGCTGGTCGCGCTGATCGTCGGCTCGCTCTTGTTCGCGATCCATCGCACGGTCGATCAAGGCGCGCGCGACGCGCTCGATCGCGTCTTGGGCCGCGCGGCGGCGTCGGTCGATCCGGTGGTGAGCGCGATGCGCGCGCGCGCGGCGACCGAGGCGCGCGTCACCGCGATCCAACCGCGCCTGTTGGCGCTGATGGCGACCGACGCGGCGACGATCCAGGACCAGGCCGACGACTTCCGGCGCACGCTGGATGCGTCGAGCCTGCAGATCACCGATCCGACCGGTGCGGTGCTCGGCCGCGCCGGCGACGCGCTCGGCGCGATCGACGTCGAGCGCGCGATCGAAGACGGCGCGTCGGACTCGATCGTCACGTCGAACGGTCACGCGTTCACGATCCACGTCGAGCGGCTCGTGCAAGGCGAGCAGGTCCTCGGTGCGCTGGTCGTGAGCCACGCGATCGACGACGACGTCGCGACGCAGCTGTCGAAGATGCTCGGCGATCGGCCGCTGGTCGTGCGCATGAACGGCCGTGCGTTCGCGAGCGCGGGGCTCGCGCCCGAGGTGCGCGACGCCATCGCTGGGTCGACGGGCGACGAGACGAAGGCGGGCGGCTCGACCTGGCGGCTCTCTCGCGCGCCGTGGCCCGGGCAGGGCGCAGCCCAGCTCGAGGTCGTGATCGCCGCGGATCTCGACGCCGCGCTCGCGCCCGCGCGCAAGCTGTCGACGCTGCTCTACATCGTCGGCGGCGTGTCGCTCGCGGCCGCGCTGATCCTCGCGCTCGTGCTCGGCGCCGCGCTGTCGCGTCCCGTCGAGCGGCTGGTCGGCTTCACCGAGACGATCGCCGCCGGCAAGCTCGACGCGCGCGCGGAGGTCCGCGGCGTGCGCGAGCTGCGCGCGCTCGCCGGCGCGATGAACCGCATGGCGGGCGAGCTCGAGGCCGGGCGCAAGACGCTCGCCGAGAAGGTGCGCCTGGAAGACGAGATGGCGATCGCGTCGCGCATCCAGACGTCGATCCTGCCGCGCCGCTTCGACGTCGCGCGGCTCGAGATCGCGGCGACCATGGAGCCGGCGAGCGAGGTCGGCGGCGACTACTACGACGTGATCGCGGTGCCCGGCGGCGCGTGGATCGGGATCGGCGACGTCGCGGGGCACGGCCTCGACGCCGGCCTGTACGCGCTGATGGCGCAGACCGCGATCGCCGCCGCCGTCGACGCGCGCCCCGACGGCGCGCCGCGCGAGCTGGTCGCGGCGGTCAATCGCATCTTGTTCGCGAACGCGTGGGGGCGGCTCGGCGATCCGCGCCACATGACGCTCACGCTGGTCCGCTTCCACGACGACGGCCGCGTGATCTTCGCGGGCGCGCACATGGATCTCGTGGTCGTGCGCGCGGCCGGCGGCGTCGAGACGATCGCGACGCCCGGCACCTGGGTCGGGCTGATCGACGACGTCGCCGCGGTGACCGTCGACGGGTTGTTGTCGCTCCAGGACGGCGACACGCTGGTCCTCTACAGCGACGGCGCGGTCGAGGCCCAGGACGAGAAAGGTGAGCAGCTCGGGATCGAGCGGCTGTCGCGCGCGGCGGGCGCCGCGGCGGGGGAGGGCCCGCAGGCGGTGGTCGCGGGTGTGATGAAGGCCGTCGCGACCCATCGCTCGACGCAGGACGACGACGTCACGGTGGTGGCGTTGCGGTATCGTCGGGGCTCATGAGCACGGCTGCCCTCGACGAGCACATCCGCGTCGCCGCGGGCGCGCTCGCGCGCGGGCTGATCGACGCGCGTGGCTTCGTCGACGCGATCGTCGCCGCGGGCAGCGGCGCGCCGCTCGAGCGCGTGTGGGTCGCGGCCGGGCGCTTGACCGCGGAGCAGCTCGCCGACCTGCGCGGCGAGCGCGCGAACGAGACGGTCGCGGTCGGCGGCGACACCGCGCTCGCCGGCGCGACGCCGCAGGTCGCGGCGGGCAGCGAGTCGTCGCACGTCGCCGCGCTGCACGCGTGGCTCGCGAAGGCGAGCGTGCTCGGCTTCGGGCACGTGCACGACGTCGCGCCGCCGGCGGCGACGCAGGCAAGCGTTGCGATGCCGTCGCCGCCGCGCGAATCGCAGCGCGCCGCGACGCAGGTCATGCGGATCACGATCCCGCCGCCCCCGGGCGCGCCCGCCGAGAGCGCGCCTCGCACCGAGGCCGCGAGCCAGTTCTCGCCGCCGACGGAGGTCGCGAGCGCCGCGGCGCGCGCCGCCGCCGCCGCCGCGATGTCGGCGAAGATCTCCGAAGCGAAGGCGCCGGCGCCCGACAGCGAAGCCACCACCGACGTGCGCGCCGGCGATCGCGAGAAGCCGGCGACGAAACCGCCGCAGATCGTCGGCCGCAGCGGCCAGCCGCGCGTCCGCTACGAGCGCCGCGAGCTGCTCGGCATCGGCGGCCTCGGCCAGGTCACCGCGTGCTTCGACGCCGTGCTCGGCCGCCGCGTCGCGGTGAAGGTCGCGCGCACCGATCAAGACCCCACCGCCGAGCAGATCCTCGAGCGCGAGGCGCGCATCATCGCGCTCCTCGAGCACCCGAACATCATGCCGGTCTACGACGCGGGCTCGCAGCCCGGCGTCGGTCCGTACTACGTCATGCGCCTCGTCGATCAAGCGTCGCTCGACAAGGTGCTCGAGAAGATCGCGCGCGGCGACGCGGCGGCGAAGGAGGAGTACGGCTTGAAACGCCTGCTCCGCTTCTTCGTGCAGATCTGCCACGCGGTCGACTACGCGCACGCGCGCGGCGTGATCCACTGCGACCTCAAGCCGGCCAACGTCTTGCTCGGCGAGTTCGGCGAGGTGCTCGTCGTCGACTGGGGCCTCGCGTACTCGCGCAAGTACCCCGACGGTCCGCGCGGCGGCACGCCCGGCTTCATGGCGCCCGAGCAGGTCGATCGCGCGCGCCGCGAGTTCGACGCGCGCACCGACGTCTTCGCGCTCGGCGTGATCCTCTACATGATCTTGTGCTTGCGTCCGCCGTTCGCCGCGCCCGGCGGCGCCGACGTCACGACGATGTCGCCGGCCGAGCGCTACAAGCCGGCGAAGCGCCCGAGCGAGATCGCGCCGCACGCGGGCATCCCGCGCGAGGTCGAGGACGCGGCGATGAAGGCGCTCGCGCTGGTCGCCGACGATCGCTACCCGACCGCGCGCGCGCTCGCCGACGACATCGACGCGTGGCTCGAGGGTCGCCGCGAGGCCGAGCGCCGGCGCGCCGCCGCCGACGACGCGACCGCGCAGGGCGACGAGCTGGCCGCGCGCGTCGAGGAGCTCGAGGAGAGCTTGCGCGAGCACGCGGAGCAGCTCGCCTCGCAGCGCGCGGTGACTGCGCCGTGGGTCGGCGCCGACGAGAAGCAGCCGCTGTGGGACCTCGAGGACATGCGCGCGGTCACCGACGCGCTGCGCGTGCGCACGCTGCAGGCCGCGGTCGGCGCGTACGAGCAGGCGCTCGAGGCGATGCCCGATCACGCCGGCGCGCGGAAGGGCCTCGCGCGGATGTATCGCCTCGAGGTCGCGCGCGCCGAGGCCGAGCGCCACGAGCACGATCGCCTCTGGTTCCAGCAGCTCGTGCAGCGCTACGACGACGCCGGCGACGAGACCGCGATCGAGGGACGGTTGTCGGTCGAGGTCGCGGGCGACTGCGAGCTCGAGCTGTTCGCGCTCGCCGAGGATCAGCGCCGCTTGCAACCGCGCGTCGCGGGCGTGCTCGACGGCCGCCCGCGCATGATGCGCATGGTGCCCGCCGGTCGCTACTTGATCGAGTGCCGCGCGCACGGGCGCGTCGTGCGCTGGCCCGTGGTCGTCACGCCCGACGGCGACGCGCGCGTCTCGGTCGATGCGGGCTTGCTGTCGTCGCTCGCCGACGACGAGGTCGTCGTGCCCGGCGGCGCCGCGCCGCTCGGCGAGGCGCTCGCGCTCGCCGACGCGCGCACGCCCGCGATCGTCGACGTGCCGACCTTCGTCGCGCGCCGCTTCCCGGTGACGTTCGGCGAGTACGCCGCGTTCGCGGAGCTCCACCCCGAGCACGCGCCCTCGATCAGCGGCGAGGCGGATCACGCGGTCTGCGGCGTCACGCACGCGAGCGCGGTCGCGTACGCCGCGTGGGTCGCGGCGCGCACCGGCGTCGCCTGGCG
>DATJIA010000080.1:0-16481 GCA_035493675.1 Kofleriaceae bacterium
GCCGTCGTACGACAACACCGGCGTCTTCTCGCTCGACGGCGGGCGCGTCGTCACCGACAAGGACATCGTCTGGAAGGTCCTCGCCGGCTACGCGCAGCGCCCGTTCGCGGCGGCGGTGCCGGGCATCGGCGGCGTGACCGATACCAACGTCGATCCGATCCTCAAGTACGCGGCGACGATCGACATGACGTTCGCGATCGCGCTGTCGAAGCGCGTGACGTTCGGCTTCGACGTCGCCGGGTATCGCGCGGCCCCCGACGCGGGCTACGGCAAGCGCGGCCGCTACAGCCTCGATCCGTCGACGCAGCAGCTGTCGACCGGCATGATGTCGACGCGCTCGTTCGACAGCTTCGATCCGACGATGTCGAGCTCGGATCCCGCGAACAACGTGCCCGAGCAGGCCGCGGGCCCGCTCGACGTGCGCGCAGGCTTCAAGGTCGCGCTGACGCAGAGCCCGGGCTGGTCGACGTCGCTCATCGCGACCGCGACCGCGCCGTTCGGCGAGGATCAGATGTTCCTCGGCGACACCGGCTTCGTGATCGAGCCGAAGCTCGCCGTCGACTATCACTTCGATCGCATCCACGCGACGCGCATCGTGCTGAACGGCGGCGCGCGCCTGCGCAAGCGCACCGTCCTCGAGGCGTTCGATCCGACCAACGGCCAGACCGAGAACGACGCCAAGGTCGTGCTCGACGTCGGCTCCGAGGCGATCGCCGGCGGCGGCTTCGTCTGGGAGCTGTCGCCGCGCGTGACGGTCGGGCTCGAGGACATGCTGTTCGTGCCGCTCCCCGACAGCCTGACCTTCGGCAAGTGCTACCGCGCGACCGGCGTGTCGTGCTCGACGATCAAGTCGGGCGACTACTTCGCGGGCGGCAGCGCCGGCGATTTCGCCGACTACGTGATGGCGGGCGTCAACGTGCGCGCCAACGCGAGCCTCGCGATCCAGATCCTCGGCGGCGCGGGCCTCACCGGTCATCGCTCCGATCAGTTCCACGTCTCGATCGGCGCGGTGTGGAGCCCGCAACCGGAGGGCCAGGGCGAGATCGGCCGCGGCGATCGCGACGCCGACGACATCCCCGACACCGTCGACGCCTGCCCGGACGAGCCGGAGGACAAGGACGGCTACCAAGACGACGACGGCTGCCCGGAGCTCGACAACGACGGCGACGGCGTGCCCGATATCAACGACTCGTGCCCGAACGAGCCCGAGGACAAGGACAACTTCAAGGACGACGACGGCTGCCCGGATCGCGACAACGACGACGACGGCATCCCCGACGTCACCGACAAGTGCCCCAACGACAAGGAAGACTTCGACGGCTTCCAGGACGACGACGGCTGCCCCGAGGACGACAACGACGGCGACGGCTTCCCCGACAACGTCGACAAGTGTCCGAACGATCCGGAGACGGTCAACGGCGTCGACGACGACGACGGCTGCCCCGACACCCGCGTGTCGACCGGCCCGGTCGAGGCGTCGGATCGCATCAACCTGCAAGGTCAACGCATCGAGTTCGTGCCGAACAGCGACAAGCTGACCGGCGCGTCGAAGACGATCCTCAACCAGGTCGCCGACCTCATCAAGAAGAACAAGGACACGGTCCGCATCGAGGTCCACGTCGCGCTCTCGACCAAGTCGAAGAACGCGGGGCAGATCGCGGCGGCGAAGAGGAGGGACAAGGCCCTCTCGACCGCGCGCGCCAACGCGATCCAGGCCTACCTGTACTCGCAAGGCGTGCCGCAGCCCGCGATCACCGGCGCGGTCGGCCTCGGCAGCGATCGCCCGCTCGGCAACAACCCGCCCGACGATCCCATCAACGAACGCGTCGACTTCATCAAGGCGCAGCAGAGGACCCCATGAGATCGAGATGGACTTCGATCGGTCTGGTGGCGGCGGGCGTGCTGATCGCGCGCACCGGCCGCGCGCAGAACGACATCTCGTCGCCGGTCGACATCGAGGTGCCGACGGTGGTCCTCGACACCGGCCCCGGCAACCAGCTGCCCACCGAGGACACCCAGCTCGATCTCGCCAACGTTGTGCAGTCGGCGGCGAAGGGCGTGACGACGGTGCAGGAAGCGCCGGTCATCGTCACCGTCATCACCGAGGACGAGATCAAGGATCGCCAGTACCACAGCATCTCGGAGGCGATCGACACCGTCCCCGGCTGGCAGCGCTCGACGCTCGTGCATCAGTTCCCGGTCGCGCTCGTGCGCGGCCAGGTGTTCGCCGTCCAGTACCTGCAGGACGGCACGTCGATGTTCGACCCGATGAACAACATCGCGACGATCGAGACGCAGCCGATCGAGACGATCAAGCGCATCGAGATGATCACCGGCCCCGGCGGCGTGCTGTGGGGCTCGAACTCGCTCGTCGGTATCTTGAACGTGATCACCAAGGACGCCGACGACGTCGACGGCGTCGAGGTCGGCGGCACGATCGGCGGCGGCAACGGCGATCGCAACAACGCGCGCGCGTACCTCATGTACGGCGATCCCGATCTCGCGAAGGGCAACGCGAAGCTGTTCGTCCACGGCAGCTTCCAGACCTATCAGGGCTCGGGCTTCGAGATGCCGAGCCACACGTTCTCGTCGCCGTTGCCGCAGCCCAACGGCCTGATCTTCGAGAGCCCGCTGACGCAGGCGGATCCGCCGCAGTCGTACCTGTTCAACCTCGACGGCAAGCTGACGCTCGGCAAGCTGCAGCTCCGCGTGTCGTTCCCGTTCGGCCAGCTCCACACCGGCGCGGGCTTCCCGGGCGACGTCGTCCGCCAGCACCTCGGCGAGGACGATCGCGCCGAGTGCGCGCCGACGTCGGATCCGACCATGTTCTTCGATCCGACGAACACGTGCATCGATCGCGGCCGCACGTCGCGCGACAACCAGCTCAACTACTTCGATCGATCGGTCGTCGCGGAGTATCGGTCGCGCCTCGCGCACGGCAAGGCCGGCATCTCGGTGAAGGCGTACGGCATCCAGTTCGTCCGCGACATGCCGCACATCCAGGTGCTCGAGCCGGTGCCCGCGCTCTTGCAGGGCGGCCTCGCGTTCGACTTCAACCTCACCGCGTATCGCCTCGGCGCGTCGCTCGACGGTGACGTCGAGCTCCCCGGCAGCGCGCGCCTCCTGTACGGCGCGGAAGGCTTCAACGAGTTCACGATCAACGACACCGCCGGCACCGCGACGCGCCAGGGACCCGGCACGGTCGCGACCTTCATCGCGCCGTACGACCTGAGCGTCTTGCCGGTCCCGTGCCCGCACCAGATCAACCCGACCACGAAGATGGTCGAGCTCATCCCCGGCTGTCCGCTGACCGGACTCTTCCCGGCGTCGCGCACCGTGCTCGGCGCGTACGTCGATCCGCAGTGGCGTCCGTCGAAGAAGCTGATCCTCGACGTCGGCGCCCGCGTCCAGGCGTCACCGTCGGCGCTCGGCCTGCAGAGCTACGATCCGAACCTCACCTTCTCGGGCACCGCCGTCTACAACTTCCTGCCCGGCTGGCACATGAAGCTCAACTTCGCCCAGGGCTTCCGTCCGCCGGTCTTCAACTCGATGGTGTCGAACGGCGAGGCCGTCGAGCTCGGCGGCAGCCCCACGCTGAAGGTCGAGACCTCACAGGCCGAGCAGGGCGAGATCAACGCGCGTATCTACAAGGGCGAGCGCCGCATCCGCGAGCTCAACTTCCGCGTCGACTACTCGTACACGACGCTGCACAACTTCATCCAGCTGGTCGGCGGCCACTACGACAACGCGGCCGATCGCAGCATCCACTCGGTCGAGTTCCTCGCCAAGCTCTACGTCCAGGGCGGTCACCGCGTCGAGCTCGGCTACACCTGGAACGTGGTCGGCTCGGCCGATCGCGGCCAGCTCAGCGCGCTGCCGAACAACTACTTCAACCTCGGCGCGGTCTTCAACCTGATCGAGGGGAAGCTCACCCTCATGACGAACATGAAGATCGTCGGCGCGATGGAAGATCCGAACCGCATGGTCGAGTACCGCGACTACGGCTACGACCAGTTCGGCCACGTGATCAGCCTCAACACGATGCAGCCGGCGACGCTCGCGGTGCCGACCACCTCGCTCGTCCTCGATCGCCTGCCGCCGCAGGCCGACCTGCAGTTCGGCCTGTCGTGGAACGTCTCGAAGAAGACCAACATCCGCGCGACCGTCTACAACTCGCTCAACGGCCGCTACTACGTGCCCGACGCCTTCGACGAGCACGTGCCGCGCCTCGAGTTCCAGCCGTACCCGTATGAAGACTTCCGCGCGTACCTCAGCGCGAGCACCGAATATTGATCGGGCTCAGTCAGTCGGCGGCTCGAACGGCGCGCCGTCGCGGACGCGATACGCTTGATCGACGGCGCCGAGCAGCTTCATCGAGTCGACCGGCTTCAAGACGTAGGCATGGACGGTCGCGCGCTCGATGGCGCGCTGGATGTCGGGCATGTCGGTGAAGCCCGATAAGAGGATACGGACCAGATGTGGATGAGAGCCCGCGATCCGGTCCAACATCTCCAGCCCGCTCATCCGGGGCATCTTCTGATCGGTGATGATCACCTCGAAGGCGCCCTCGCCGAGCGCGGCCAAGGCATCGTCAGCGTTGGAAGAACGGACGACGTCGTACTTCCGCCGCATCACACGCTCGACGAAGTCGAGCATGTCGGGCTCGTCATCGACGACGAGCAACCTCGGCTTCGACATGCAAGCGTGATTGTCATGGTTTCGGCCGTGCCGCAACTTTGCGGTACCACCGAAATTCGATATGATGCCGGACAATTGGCGCGCTGAGGGGTGCCCTTGTCCAAACGACGCGTCCTCGCGATCTCACACAACCTCGAAGAGCTGCGCCGCATCGTCGCCAATCTGGAGCGCGCCGGCGCCGAAGTCGATGCGGTGCGCTCGATCGATGCGATCCAGGGCGACATCATCCCGCATCGCTACGTCTTCATCTCCGTCGAGGAAGGCGACATCGCGTCGGTCGATCGGCTCGTGCCGATGCTGCGCTCGAAGGCGCACGCGGCGGTCGTCACGCCGCGCGCGCAGCTCGCCGAGCTCACGCAGTACCTGAAGGACTCGCGCATGAACCACGTGATCGTCGGCGAAGAGCTCGATCGCGGCGTGTTCGTCACCGCGCAGAAGCTCCTCACCGGCGACATCTTCGGCCTCGAGAAGTACCTGCCCGAGGGCACGCCCGTGCACTACGTGCGGCTCCGCGACTTCGAGGGCCGCGGCAAGGCGATCGAGACGATCCTGCAGTACGCCGAGGAATCGAAGATGCGCCGCCAGGTGCGCACCGCGATCGGCTCGGTGTGTGAAGAGCTCTTGATGAACGCGCTCTACGACGCGCCCGTCGACGAGCACGGCAACCAGGTCTTCGCCGAGATCGATCCGCACGATCGTACGAAGACGCGCTCGCCGCGGCCGGTGTCGATCCGCTACGCGGCGACCGACTCGCAGTTCGCGGTCGCGGTGCGCGATCGCTTCGGCCGGCTCGCCAAGAACACGATCTTGGCGTACATCGACAAGTGCCTGCACTCACCGGTGCAGATCGATCGCAAGACGTACGGCGCGGGGTTGGGCCTCTACCTCGTGGCGAACGCGGCGGCGAGCTACATCGTGAACGTCGCGTACGGGATCGCGACCGAGGTGGTGTGCACCTTCGATCGCGGCGCGAAGGCACCCCTGCGGCTCGTCGGCGTGTTCGTGCACCCGGGCGGCGCGGATCTGTTGAAGGAAGGGCCGACCCCCGAGACCGCGCAAGGACGCGGCGTCGGCGACGCGAGCGTGCCGACGCCGGTAGTGGAGATCGACGGGGAATGAGGATGGCGTCGGGGGCGGGCCATGGCTGAGCGCCAGTTCGGGCCCTACCGACTCGTCAGGCAGATCGCGGTCGGCGGGATGGCGGAGATCCATCTCGCGAAGACGCGCGGCATCGCCGGGTTCGAGAAGTACGTCGCGCTCAAGATGATCCACCCGAACTTCGCGCAGGACGATCAGTTCATCCAGATGCTGATCGACGAGGCGAAGATCGCGGTGCAGCTGCAGCACGTGAACGTCGCGCAGACCTTCGACCTCGGGCGCGTCGGCGACACGTACTACATCACGATGGAGTTCGTCGACGGCGCCGACCTCTACAAGATCCTGCGCCGCGGCAGCGAGCAGGATCTCGATCTGCCGCTCGACGTGTGCGCGTTCGTCGCCAAGGAGGCGGCGACCGGGCTCGACTACGCGCACCGCAAGAAGGACGTCGGCGGCCGCTCGCTCGGGATCGTGCACCGCGACATCTCTCCGCAGAACGTGCTCGTCTCGTTCGCGGGCGAGGTGAAGCTCGTCGATTTCGGCATCGCGAAGGCGACGATGAAGGCGCGCCAGACCGCGGTCGGCGTGATCAAGGGCAAGTACTACTACATGAGCCCGGAGCAGGCGTGGGGCGATCCGCTCGACCACCGCTCCGACATCTTCAGCGCCGGCATCGTGCTCTACGAGATGATCACCGGGCAGATGCTCTATCTCGAGGAGGACATCCACAAGCTCCTCGACATGGTGCGCCGCGCGAACATCGCGCCGCCGTCGACGTTGCGGCAGGGCGTGCCGCCGCAGCTCGAGCGCATCGTCATGCACGCGCTCGCGAAGAACGCCAACGATCGCTACCAGAGCGCGGGCGACATGGCGTCGGACCTCGAGCGCTTCCTGCACACGTACTCGCCGGTGTTCACCGCGTCGAAGCTGTCGGCGCATCTCCGCAAGGTCCTCGGCGATCCGCAGGCGGCGCCCGCGCCGGCGCCGGCGCCGGTGCCGGAGAAGCGCAACCCGAACCTGTCGACGCAGCCGATCGATCGCGGCGAGCTGGTGCGGGATCACAGCGAGTTCACCGACGAGAACAGCGTGATCTTCCGCGTCAACGATCTGAAGGCGAAGGACGCGGCGGCGCGCGAGCAGGCGCGGCTCGGCGGCGGCGACTTCGACGAGCAGGCGCCGACCTCGGACGAGCTGCCCGCGCGCGCGCCGGCCCGCGCGCCTTCGAATCGACCGGCGGTCGGCCGGCCGCCGACGAGTCAACCGCCGATGCCCGCGATCCCGCGCACGCGCGCGCCGACCGCGCCGCCGCCGATGAAGATCCCGGCGATCAAGCCGGTCGCGCCCGCGCCCGCGCGCAAGCCGACGGCGCCGATCGCGAACGATTACTCCGATTCGGCGCCGACGAATCAGCCGATGCCGAACACGGCGCCGATCCGCAAGCAGGCGCGCATCGACGAGCCGACGATGCAGGTGAACGAGCACGATCTGTCGGACATCGAGGAGATGACGATGGTGACCGCGCCGCCCGCGTTCGGCGGCGGCGGCGAGTCGCTCGCGGAGATGGGCGACTACGAGCCGACGATGATCGAGCGCGAGCCGGGCTCGCCGCACGACGACGACGGCGGCCCGACGACGACGCGCGAGCCGGGCGCGATGCCGATCGCGAGCGCGGCCGATTCGCACGCGCACACGGCGCCGGTCATGCCGGGCGGCGGGCGCTTGCGTCCGGCGCCGCCGGGCGCGCCCGCGCATCCCGCGCTCAGCGCGAAGAATCCGACGCCGGCGGTGAGCGCGATCAAGCAGGCGAAGCCGTCGCGGCGGACGCCCGCGCAAGGATCTCCGGCGGTGGGTCCGTCGGTGCTGCAGTCGATCGTCAACGCGCAGTCGAGCGAGCCGATGCCGACGCGCCAGCTGCGCGGGATCGGCGGGCCGAGCGACGGCGTGCCCGCGCAGCCGCTGCCCGATCACGCGTCGTCGACGTCGATGACCAACCCCGACGCGGGCCGCGGCGCGATCCCGCCCGACGCGGCCGTGCCGCAATGGATGCCCGGGCCGCCGCCGGGTGCCAACGTATTGCCGCAACCGCCCATATATCAGCAGACGCCGCAGGCCGCGCTGCCGCACAACCAGCTGCCGCCGCACCTGCAGCCGTACGCGATGCAGCAGCCTCCGCCGCCGGGCGCGGTGTCGCCGCTGCCGCTCGGCGCGCCGATGCAGACGCCGTATCCGTTCCTGCCGTATCCGTCGCAGCCGCAGACCTTCACCAAGCAGCTCGCCGCGCTCGAGGCCGACGAGATCCCGGCCCACCTGCGCCTCGGCGCGAACCGGCCGAATTGGCTCCTGCGCGCCTTGCTCGCGCTCGCGATCATCGGCGGCGGCGTCGCCGTCGGCCTCCTGGTCCTGCGCTCGCAGAACGACGCGTCGGCGAAGGCGTCGCTCTTGATCGACAGCGTGCCGCCGGGCGCGACCGTGATCGTCGACGGCGTGCAGCTGAAGGATCCGACGCCGGTCGTGTTCACCGGCACGCAGGCGGGCGCGCGCCACACGATCGAGCTGCGCCTGAAGGGCAAGAAGACGTGGAGCGACACCGTCGTCGTGCCGGCGGCGGGCGGCGAGGTGCAGGTCAAGCCGTTCCTGCAGTCGATGACGGTCACGCTGCACGTCACGTCGACGCCGCCGGGCGCCGAGGTCTACTTCAACGAGGACGAAGATCATCCGCAGGGGCGCACGCCGCTCGACGTGCCGGGCCTCGATCCGTCGGCGGTGAAGCAGGTGAAGCTCAAGCTCGCGGGCTACGCGCCGGAGACCGCGACGGTCGACTTCGCCGACGCGAGCGAGCGCACCGTCGCGGTGACGCTGCACAAATGAGCGACGGCGAGCTCATCGCGCGGTCGAGGCGGCGGCTGTGGATCGCCGCGGCGATCGCCGCCCTCGCGATCGGCGGGATCGCCGCGTGGTTGATCGTCGATCGCCGGCACGCGCGGGCGCGCGCGCGCGACCAGGTGCTCGCCGCGGCGAAGGCGCTCGACGCGTGCCTCGTCGGTCCCGACGTCGCCGACGCCGACGTCGCGCACGCGCTGCTCGTGCGCGCGCTCGATCAGAAGTCGTCCGACGTACGCGCGTGCTTCCAAGGCACCGCGAACACGATCGCCTCCCTCGATCCCGACGAGCTGCCCGACGCGCTCGCGTCGATCGTGCGCAGCATGCGCGGGTACATGCCGCTCGGCGGCACGCGCCTCGAGGACGCCTGCGACCAGGTCGACGACCTGCGCCGCGCGGTCGCCGCCGTCGAGGAGCGCGCGGCGCCGCGCATCGCGTGCATGCCGGCGCCGTCGGGCGCGCGGGTCTTCGAGCATCCGCACGGCACGATCGCGGTCTCGATCGACGGCGAGCTCCTCGACATCGTCACCAACGATCAGCCGCTGATGCTCCACCGCTACGACGCGAGCGGCGCGATCGTCGCCGAGGTGCAGGTCGTCGATCGCTTCGCGGTCGACGGCGGCGACGTCGTCTACGACGACGCCGAGCGCACGCGGCTGTGGCGCGACGGCGTGACCGTCGACGGTCCGCCGCTCGGCGCCGGCTTCGGCACGATCCGCGCGTGGCGTCGAGAGGGCGCCGGCGGCGTCGGCGTGTTCTGGGCACCCGGCGATCACTTCATGGTGCAGCGCTTCGACGGCACGATGCACGCGGTGGGCGCGCCGCGCGAGCTGCCGTATCGCGATCGCTTCGGCCACGTCGCGTTCGACGATCACGGCACGATCGCGCTCAACGAGGTGATCGGCGGCGAAGGACCGCAGCATCGCATCCACACCGTGCTCACACCCGACGCCAAGACCGCGCAGACCTGGGACGACGTGGTCACCGGCGGTCCCGGTCCGTACGACACGTGCGCCGCGCCGCGCACGGTCTGGAGCGTGGTCGGCGGATCGGTGGCGGCCGCGCCGATCGATCGCGCGCCGCAGGAGCTCGCCGGGCTGCGCTGGCCCGCGCTCGCGCTCGCGTGCACCGACGAGCACCTGTTCGTCGCCGGCGCGCACGGCCTCACGGTCTGCGGTCGCGCGGAGTGCGCGTACACGCGCCAGCTGCCGATGACGATCCACGGCGCCGACGTGCGCGCCGTCGGCGCGGGCGGCGAAGCGGTCTTCGACGTCGACCTCGAAGGCGAGCGGCGGCTCCTCGTCGTGCGTGCTCCGTTCTACGACGGCCACTTCTCCGTCGACGCCTTCGAGCACGTCGACCTCGACGTCCCGTTCGCCTACGACGGCCACTGGTTCCTGATGCGGCGCACGGAGCCCTAAGGCGCGATCAGCTCGCCGACGCGCGCCAACAGCGCGCTCGGCTCGACCGGCTTCTCGAGGAACGCGACCTCGCCCGCGTCGACGCCGTTGCGGAGCATCACGCCGTCGGTGTAGCCGGAGACGAACAAGACCTTGGTGGTCGGGCGCGTGCGCGCGAGCTGGTCGGCGAGCTCGCGTCCGTTCATGCGCGGCATCACGACGTCGGTGAGCAGCAGATCGATCGCGCCCTCGTGCGCCCCGCTCAGCGTGACCGCCTCGCCGCCGTCGCGTGCGGTCAGCACGCGGTAGCCGGTGCGCTCGAGCACCGATCGCGTCAGGGCGCGGACCTGATCGTCGTCTTCGACGAGCAAGATGGTCGCGGTGGCGCGCGGCAGGACGGCGCGGATCGCCGGCGCGTCGAGCGTCGTGTCGGCGGGCTCGGCGGGCAAGCGGACGTCGAAGCGCGTGCCGCGGCCGACCTCGCTGTCGACGACGATCGTGCCGCCGCTCTGCTCGACGATGCCGTAGACCGTCGCCAGCCCGAGCCCGGTGCCCTTGCCCACGTCCTTGGTCGTGAAGAACGGCTCGAAGATGCGCTCGCGGTTCGCGGCGTCGATGCCGCAGCCGCCGTCGATCACCGACAGCACGACCGCCCCGTCGTCGTCGCGGGTCGTGATCGTCACGGCGCCGCCGGTCGGCATCGCGTCGCGCGCGTTCACGATCAAGTTCATCACGACCTGCTCGAGCTGCGAGGGATCGCATCGCACCGGCGCACGCGCCCGCAGATCGAGGACGAGCTCGATGTCCTCGCCGATCAGGCGCGTCAGCATCTTGTCCATGCCGCGGACGACGCCGCTCAGATCGACGACGCGCGGGTGCAGGACCTGCTTGCGGCTGAACGCGAGCAGTTGGCGGGTCAGCGCGCGCGCGCGATCGGCGGCGACGATGATCTCGTCGACGTCCGCGCGCCGCGGATCTCCCACGGGCAGCTCGTCGCGCACCATCTCGCCGTATCCGAGGATCACCGACACGATGTTGTTGAAGTCGTGCGCGACGCCGCCCGCGAGCAGGCCGATCGCCTCCATCTTCTGAGCCTGGCGCAGCCGCTCCTCGGTGCCGCGCAGGCTCGCGATCGCCTCGTCGCGCGCGCGGCCGCGCGCCGCGCTGGCCTCGTGGAGCTTCGCACGCGAGCGCCGGAGCGCCTCGATCACGGCGGCGAGCGCGCTGGTCTCGACGAGGAACGTCGCGATCATGAGCCCGCTCGGTGCGCCGGCGATGGCCGCGACGACCGCGGCGCACACGATCGCGAGCGCGCCCGGACGCGCGCCGCCCCACCACACCGCGGCGATCGCGGGCAAGCGCAGCAGGAGGAACGGCCCGCCTGCGGGCAGCAGCATGTACTTGGCGAGCCCGATCGCGACCGGTCCGACAACGGCGAAGATGTAGGCGAGCGCGACGCTACGGCCCCGGAGCACGATCGTGGGTCGACCGCGCCTCGCCGCTGTTCAGGGCCGCTCGAGGTGCACCGCGGTCGCCATGCCGCCGGCGGTGCACACGCCGCACACGGCGGTGCGCTTGCCGCGGCGCGCGAGCTCGTAGAGCGTCGAGCCGATGTAGCGGATGCCCGACATCCCGTACGGATGGCCGAGCGGCACCGCGCCGCCGTTGACGTTCGTGATGTCCCACGGCGTGTCGAGCTTCGCTTGGTTGTAGAGCGTGGTGACTGCGAACGCTTCGTGCAGCTCCCACAGATCGACCGCGTGCTTGGCGAGCGCGTGCCTCGCGAGCAGCTTCTCGATCGCCGGCGCGATCGCGATCGACATCTCCTCGGGCGCGACGGCGGCGAGCTGCATGCCGCGGAACAAGCCGAGGATCGGCAGCCCGCGCTTGCTCGCGAGCGCGGCATCGATCATGACGAGCGCGGCGGCGCCGTCGGAGAGCTGCGACGCGTTGCCAGCGGTGATCGTGCCGCCGGGCGCGACCGGCTTGAGCGCGGCGAGGCCGGCGAGCGTCGAGTCGGGGCGCGGGCCTTCGTCGCGATCGAGCGTGACCTGCTTCTCGCTGGTCGTCGCGGTCGCCTTGTCGAGCACCTTCATCGTGACGGTGATCGGCGCGATCTCGTCGGCGAACACGCCGCGCGCGCGCGCGGCCTCGACGCGCTGCTGCGAGCGCAACGCGTACGCGTCCTGCTGCTCGCGCGTGATGCCGTACTTCTGCGCGACGAAGTCCGCGGTCTGGATCATCGGCCACCACACGCTCGGCATGCGCGCGCGCAGCGGCTCGTAGAAGAAGCCGTCGAGGCGCAGGTGCGATTGCACGAGGCTGATGCTCTCGACGCCGCCGGCGATCACGACGTCGCTCTCGCCGCTCGCGATCCGATTCGCCGCGATCGACGCCGCGCTCATCCCCGATCCGCAGTAGCGGTTGATCGTGACGCCGGGGACGTTCGCGCCCAGCTCGAGCGCGCTGTTGCGCGCGACGTTGTGGCCGGTCGCGCCCTCGGGCAGGCCGCAGCCGATCACGACGTCTTCGATCTCCGCCGCTTCGACGCGTGCGCGCGCGAGCGCTTCGCGCATCACGTGTGCGGTCATCGCGATGCCGTGCGTTTGATTGAGCGCACCGCGGTTCGCCTTGCCGATTCCGGTGCGCGCATAGCCGACGACGGCGACGTCCCTCATGCGGACATCATCGTCCGGAGTCGTGTTACCGTGGGCGAACCATGGCAGCACCGGCACGCGCGCAGGGGGCGCTCGGCGAGATCAACACGCTCCTCGGCAAGGGCACGACCTTCGAGGGCAAGTTGACGTTCGAGGGCACGGTCCGGATCGACGGCAAGCTCAAGGGCGAGGTCTTCTCCGACGATGTGTTGATCATCGGCGAGGGCGCGTACGTCGAGGCCGAGATCGACATCGGCGAGGTCATCATCCAGGGCACGGTGGTCGGCAACATCCGCGCGAAGCGCGCGATCGAGATCCACGCGCCCGGCAAGATGAAGGGCGACCTGCACACGCCTTCGCTCCAGGTGGACAAGGGCGTGATCTTCGAGGGCCGGAGCTTCATGGAAGCCGCGGCCGGCACGCAGGTCGCGCAGGGCAGCAGTGCACCATCGCGCGCCGCGACCGCACCGCCGGGCCCGCCGCCGGGCGGCGGTGGCGCGAAGCCGACGCCGGTCAAGTAGCTCGTCTTCTTACGTCGACGTCGACGTGGTCGTGGTCGTGGACTTTGACGGCGACGGCGACGGCGACGGGGTCGTTGGCGTTGACTCATCAATGATGATCGAACGTCGCGCCGGACGATCGGACGTCAAAGTCCACGTCGCCGTCGCCGTCGCCGTCAAAGTCCACGACCACGACCACGACTACGCCTACGACCACGACCACGACGACGTTTGGTCTTGGGTAGGTAGTACTGCGGCGCCTTGTCGCATCACGCGCCACCCCCCCTCGACATCCCAGCGTTGACACCCGGGCGCGCAGCACGTATAAGCAGCCGCGCGCTCGGCGGACATCTCCAAGGCGCAGGATTATCAAGAGGTTGTCATGGATCAGACCGTGATGGGACACCTCGGTGGCGAGGCCATCATCGACATCGATTGGACGGCTGCCGTCCAACTCGGACTCTTCCTGCTCCTGTTCCTGGTGTGCAATGCGCTCCTGTTCCAGCCGTACCTGCGGCTGCGGGCGCGCCGCCGCGAAGGAATCCAGGGCGCGCGTGAAGAAGCGACGCGCATGACCGCCGAGGCGGACGCGCGCCTCGCCGACTACGAGTCGAAGCTCGCGACCGCGCGCACCCGCGCCGGCGAAGAGCAGCGCAAGGTGCGCGCCGAGGCCGCCGCCTACGAGCGCGAGACCACCGACGCCGCCCGCAAGGCGGCGATGAAGGCGCTCGACGAGGCGAACGCGAAGGTCCAGAAGGACACCGAGGCCGCGCGCGCGCAGCTGTTGCCGCAGGCGCAGGTCCTCGCGAAGACGATGGCGTCGCGGATCCTCGGAAGGGAAGTGGCGTGATGATCAAGCGCTTCATCTTGATCGCGTCGCTCGCGATCGGCGGCACCGCGTACGCGCAAGAAGGTGCCCAGCCGGCCGAAGAGCATCCCGCGGGCGAGAGCGCGGCCGCGACCGCCGCGGAGCCCGCGAACGCCGGCGAGCACGAGGCCGGCGAGCCGCACAAGCTCAACAACCCGGACGAGTTCAACTTCACGAACCTCGACTACAAGGGCAAGGACGTCGAGGGCGGACCGCTCGGCGACGGCAAGATCGGCGAGCGCCCGCTCGCGCCGGGTGAAGAGGAAGAGCCGATGCCGGCTCCGTTCCTCTACCTCGTCGGCAACTTCATCCTCCTGCTCGCGATCCTCGCGTGGAAGGCCAAGCCGGCCGCCGCCAAGGCCGCCGAGGCGCGCCACGACGAGATCCAGAAGGCGCTCACCGAGGCCGCGAACCTCCGCAGCCAGGCGAAGTCGAAGCTCGACGAGTACGAGACCAAGCTCGCCGCCGCCGAGAAGGAGATCTCGTCGATGGTCGAGGGCATGCGCGCCGACGCCGAGGCCGACAAGAAGCGGATCATCGCCGCCGCCGAGGCGCAGGCCGCCGCGCTGAAGAAGGACGCGGACGAGCGCATCAACGCGGAGATCCTCCGCGCGCGCACGCTCCTCACGCGCGAGGTCGCGAACGCGGCCTCGATCGCCGCCGAGCAGCTCATCCGCGACAAGTCGACCGCGTCGGATCAGAACAAGCTCGTCGACACGTTCATCGGCGACATCGCGAAGTCGCAACCGCTCGCCAAGGAGAGGGTCTGATGGTCACCGGCAGCCTCGCGCGCCGCTACGCCAAGGCGGTCTTCCAGATCGGCGAGCAGTACAAGAACCTCGACAAGCTCGGCGCCGATCTCACCGCGCTCGCCGGCGCGCTCAAGACCTCGCCCGAGCTGGTCGACGTGCTCTCGAACCCCGCGGTCCGCCGCGCCGATCGCCGCAAGGTGCTCGACGCGATCCTCGTCCGCCTGAAGGCGCAGGACGAGACCAAGCACATCGTCAACCTGCTCCTCGATCACGAGCGCCTCGGCTCGCTGCCCGCGATCGCGCGCGAAGTCGTCGCGATGATCGAGGCGAAGGCCGGCCGCATCACGGCCGAGGTCACCTCGGCGACCGACCTCTCGGCGGCGCAGCTCACGCAGCTGACGCAGACGCTCGAGAAGCTGTCGGGCAAGAAGGTGACGATCGAGAAGAAGAAGGACCCCGCGCTGCTCGGCGGCGTCGTCGCCAAGGTCGGCGACGTCGTCTACGACGGCTCCGTTCGTACTCAGCTCCGCACCCTCCGCGACGAGCTCGGCAAGTAAAGGACCACGACCATGGACATCCGCGCCGCAGAGATCAGCGACATCATCCGCAAGCAGATCGAGAACTACGACAAGAAGGTCGAGGTCCAGGAGACCGGCACCGTGCTGACCGCCGGTGACGGCATCGCGCGCGTGTACGGCCTCACCGGCGCGATGGCCGGCGAGCTGCTCGAGTTCGAGGGGCAGGGCGGCGAGAAGGTCCAGGGCATGGTCTTGAACCTCGAGGAGGACAACGTCGGCGTCGCGCTGCTCGGCAAGTTCGAGACCGTGCGCGAGGGCGACGTCGCCAAGCGCACCGGCAAGATCGTCGAGGTCCCCGTCGGTGAGGAGCTGGTCGGCCGCGTCGTGAACTCGATCGGCCAGGCCATCGACGGCGGCGCGCCGATCGTCGGCAAGTCGAAGCGCCAGGTCGAGATCAAGGCGCCGGGCATCATCGCGCGCAAGTCGGTGCACGAGCCGCTGCAGACCGGCATCAAGGCGATCGACTCGATGATCCCGATCGGCCGCGGTCAGCGCGAGCTGATCATCGGCGACCGCGGCACCGGCAAGACCGCCGTCGCGATCGACACGATCATCAATCAGAAGGGCCAGAACTGCTACTGCTTCTACGTCGCCGTCGGCCAGAAGCAGTCGACGGTCGCCTCGGTCGTCGACAAGCTGACCAAGTCGGGCGCGATGGAGTACACGACCGTCGTCGTCGCCGGCGCGTCCGAGCCGGCGCCGCTCCAGTTCATCGCGCCGTACACCGGCGTCACGATGGCCGAGTACTTCCGCGACAGCGGTCGTCACGCGCTCATCGTCTACGACGATCTCTCGAAGCAGGCGGTCGCGTATCGCCAGCTCTCGCTGCTCCTCCGCCGCCCGCCGGGCCGCGAGGCGTACCCGGGCGACGTCTTCTACTTGCACTCGCGCCTGCTCGAGCGCGCCGCCAAGATGTCCGACAAGGAAGGCGCGGGCTCGCTGACGGCGCTGCCGATCATCGAGACCCAGGCCGGCGACGTCTCGGCGTACATCCCGACCAACGTCATCTCGATCACCGACGGTCAGATCTTCCTCGAGTCGGATCTCTTC
>DATJIA010000081.1:0-4255 GCA_035493675.1 Kofleriaceae bacterium
CGCCGCGGCTGCCGCGCCAGAAGTCGCGCACGCCGTCGCGGAACTTGCCGTTCCACTCGCTCCACAGCGGCGGGAAGCCGCCGACCTGGTAACCGTTCTCGCCGAGATCCCACGGCTCCGCGATCAGCTTCACCCGACGGAGCACCGGATCCTGCTGCACGAGCTGGAAGAAGGTCGCGAGCCGATCGACGTCGTGCAGCTCGCGCGCGAGCGTCGCCGCGAGATCGAAGAGGAACCCGTCGACGTGCATCTCCTCGACCCAGTAGCGCAGGGAGTCCATCACGAGCTGCAGCACGTACGGGTGCTGCATGTTCAGCGTGTTCCCCGTGCCGGTGTAGTCCATGTAATACGATTTATTATCTTGTACTATTCGGTAGTACGCGCCGTTGTCGAGGCCGCGGAACGACAGCATCGGGCCGAGGTGGTTGCCCTCGCCGGTGTGGTTGTAGACGACGTCGAGGATCACCTCGATGCCCGCCTGGTGGAGCGCGCGGACCATGTGCTTGAACTCGGCGCACGGGCCCATCACGGCGTCGCGCCGCGAGCCGTACTCGTCGTGCGGCGCGAAGAAGCCGATCGAGTTGTAGCCCCAGTAGTTGCGCAGCCCCTTGTCGAGCAGCGAGCCGTCGTGGACGAACTGGTGCACCGGCAAGAGCTCGACCGCGGTCACGCCGAGCTCGCGCAGGTGTTGGATCGCCGCCGGATGCGCGAGGCCCGCGTAGGTGCCGCGGAGCGCGGGCGGCACCTCGGGATGGCGCGCCGTGAAGCCCTTCACGTGCACCTCGTAGATCACGGTGTCGTGCCAGGGCGTATCGAGCGGACGATCGTTGCCCCAGTCGAACCACGGCGCGATCACCGTCGAGCGCAGCGTGTGCGGCGCGCTGTCCTCGTCGCTGCGCTGATCGGGCGCGTCGAGCTTGTGCGCGAACAAGGCCGGGCTCCACTCGAGCCGGCCGGTGAAGCTGCGCGCGTACGGATCGAGGAGCAGCTTGGCCGGGTTGCAGCGCAGCCCCTGGCCCGGATCCCACGCGCCGTGCACGCGGAAGCCGTACTGCTGCCCCGCGATCACGCCGGGCAGGTACGCGTGCCACACGTGATCGACGCCCGGCGCGAGCTCGGCCTTGTCCTCGCGATCGCCCTCGAACAAGCAGAGCTCGACGCGCTCGGCGACGCTCGAGAAGACCGCGAAGTTGGTGCCGAAGCCGTCGAACGACGCGCCCAGCGGGTACGGACGTCCCGGCCAGGCCTGCCGCTCCTTCACGTCGCCCTCTGCTCCGTCGCGCCGGCCGCGGCGTGCGGCGCCTTCTTCGCCGGGCGCCGGCCGTGCAGGCGCACCATCGTCGCTTCGATCCGTTCGGCGCGGCCCCAATCGCTCCACTCGATCCCGTCGAGGCGCGCGAGCAAGAGCCGATCGGTCGTCGCCTCGAGCACGGCGCGCGAGAAGCTCGCCTCCGGCATGTCGTCGTAGATCGCGCGCAGCACGTCGTTCTCGCGCGGCGTGTCGATCGCCTCGACCAGGCGGTCGAAGCGCGCGACCACCGCCGGCACGCACGCGCGCGCCGCGTCCCAGAACGCGTCGATGTGCCCCGCCATCACGAACGTGTTCCACAGCGCGTGGTTCCGCATCGCCTCGCGGGCGATCGCGGCGGTCGGCTTCTCGACGAAGCCCGCCACCCGGTGCAACGTGCGCAGCTCGCGCGACACGACCGGGCCGCCCGGCACGACGTAGCCGTACTCGGGCTCGACCTCTTCCGGCTCGACGCCGAACAAGACGATCCGATCGCGCCACGCCGACGCGACCGCGAGCCCGCTCTCGACGGTCTCGACGAACCGGGTCGCGGGCCGGATGAAGTGATCGGACGGGAGGATCGAGACGATCGCATCCGGATCGCGCTTCTTCACCCACGCCAGCGGGAGCAGCACGCCCGCGGCGGTCTCGCGATTCGCCGGCTGCACGACCAGCGTCGCGCCGCGCCCCGCGATCTGCGGCGTCGCCCACCGCACGTGCGAGGTCCCGATCACCGCGATCGTGCGCGACGCCGAGGCGAGCGCTTCCGCACGGTCGAGCGTGTGCTCGAACATCGATCGCTCACCGAGGAAGGCGCAATACTGTTTCGGCCGGCGCTCGCCGAAGCGACGCTCGACATACTCCGCGAGTCGTGTGCCCTCTCCTCCGGCGAGCACGACCGACCATCGATGTGGCATGCGGCGCCGGAGGAGCAACACTCAGGCCAGTGACATTCGGGGGTTTGCGCGGATCTGCGACACTCGATCGTGCGAACGCGACACAGTGTGCTCACGATGACGTGCGCGCCGGCGCCCCGGTGAGCGACGTGCCCGCGCGCGCCACGGTGTCGAGACATCCGAGCAGGAACGCGTCGCGGATCGACGCGAGGTCGGCGTCGCCGCCGCGGATGTCGAACCACGCGACCACCGACACGTCGAGCGAGTGATCGCTGATCGTGGTGAAGTGCACCTCGGGCGGAAGCGCAGGCGCGCGCGGCCCCGCCGCGAGCAGCGCCGCGATCCCGTCGAGCACGCGGCGCATCGCGTCGGGAGTCGTCGCGAGCGAAAGATGCAGCGTGGTGTCGAGCCGCACGCGATCGATCCCCGCGAACGACTCGATGCGCGCGTCGGCGAGCTTGCCGTTGGGGATCGAGAGCACCGCGCGCTCCGGCGTGCGCAGCCGCGTCGAGCGCAGCCCGATGCGCTCGACCGTCCCGCTCGCGACGCCGCCGTCGATCTTGATCGTGTCGCCCTCGCGGAACGGCTGATCGATCCCGAGCGCGAACGCGCCGAACAGGTTCTCGACCGTCTTCTGCGCCGCGAGCGCGACCGCGATGCCGCCGATGCCGAGCCCGGCCAGGATGCTCGCGATCGGATAGCCGAGCTCGGAGAGGATCGAGACGACCGCGATCATCACCACCACGACCTTCGCGACCCGCGCGGCGAGGGGCAAGAGCGATCGCGAGAACGCGTGATGCGACGCCCAGCGGGTCGTGCGCAACTGATCGATCCCGAGATCGACCATGCGCACGATGATCCAGAAGAAGCCATAGAAGAGGAGCAGCCGCAGCACCGCGTGCACCGTCGACATGCCCGCGGTCGAGAGCGAGAGATGCTGCGTGGCGAGCCACCACAGCAGCAGCGTCCACGCGTAGATGATCGGCCCGCCCATGCGCGCGACGAGCGTGCGCGACGCGACGCGCGCGAGCGCACGCTTGGTCAGCGTTCCGAGCAGCCATCCGATCAGCAACGCGCCGACGAACGCGAGCGGCAGCTCGATCCATTGCCAACCGACGAGCCCACCCAAGGACATACGCGACCTCGGTGCACGTCGCATGCCCGGGACCTGCGCCGACGGCTGATCGGTCCGGCGGTTGCAACTCACTCGCTCGTAAACAACCTCTCCCTGGAGGCACTCATGTTCACGTGGGCGATCATCTTCTTCATCATCGCGCTCATCGCGGCGATCTTCGGTTTCGGTGGCGTAGCGGCCAGCGCGGCAGGTGCCGCGAAGATCGTGTTCGTCGTGGCGCTGGTCCTGGCGGTGATCGGCTTCTTCGCCGGTCGTCGCGGCCCGCTCTAGGCCGCAACCCTGAGCGCGCGCGCGTGTCGATCGCTCCATGCATCGACGCCTGGCGCTCGCCGTGTTCCTGTCCAGCTCCGGCGCCTCGGCGCATGCGGCTCCGACGATCGAGCCCGTGCCCGGGGCGCCTTCACTGACGACGCGCACCAACGCCGACGCCACGCACTGCGGCGGCTTCGACGTCACGGTGCGCGCCTCGCGCGACGCCAAGTCGCTCGAGCCCGAGCTCGTCGCCGCGCTGACGCTCGACGCGCCGCGCGGGCTCGACTTCGATCCCGATCACGCGAAGGCCCAAGCGGCGTCGGTGAAGCGCTTCGGCGCGTGGTTCGCCGACGCGATGGCCACGCTCGACAAGGCGCACAAGCGCTACGAGGCGCGCGCCGCCGACACGTCGCTCGTCCCCGCCGCGCGCGTCGAGGCGATCGCGCGCCTCGTGCAGCTCGATCGTCGCTTCGCCGACGTGCTCGCGCGCATGGAGATCCCGCGCAGCGTGCGCACCGGCCCCTACGCCGCCGACGCGACCGTCACCTTCTGCGACACCCTCGCCGAGAAGGCCCAGCCGCTGATCGATCGCGCCGACAAGACCGCCGAGACGTGCCGCAAGGTCGCCGCCGACGCGAAGCTCGGTCCGAGCTGGTGGACGGACGTGTGCAAAGCGCCGTGAAT
>DATJIA010000082.1:0-19952 GCA_035493675.1 Kofleriaceae bacterium
CGCCGACGACGTGCAGGACCACAAGGAGGCGCTCCAGAACCACGCGTGGGGGGCCGACCACGCCCGCGACTGCCTCTCCGACTATCAGTGGCTCCACGATCACGGGGTCGCGGACACCGACACGATCCACTTCGACAGCGCGCTGAAGACGGCCGGGCTGCCGGCCGGCACGCACTCGCTGGCAGAGATCCACGACGGCTGCGCCCGCGCGCAGCGGAAGCGCGACGCGACCGCCGCCGCGCGATCGTGCATGGCGACGGCGAAGGAGGTCGCGGAGGAGCCGACCGCGGATCACGCGCAGTACGGCAGCGGCGAGGCGCGCCTCCGCGACGCGCAGGAGTGGCTGGCGGCGCTCGCCGGCGTCGACGCCGGCGACACCTTCCCGCTCGACGACCACGACGCGTCGTTCGGCGACGCGCGCAAGGCGTGCGACGCGTACGTCGCGTGGAGCAAGCGGCTCGCGCAGGCGACCGCCGCCGACGACGCCGCCAAGGCCAAGGCGCGCGAAGCCAAGTACACCTCGGTCGGCGTCGGCGGCGAGAAGCTGAAGCTCTTCCTCGAGTACGACGACGTCTACTGGCGCACGTCGCCGAAGTGCGAGACCGAGGACGATCCGAAGCAGCTCGCGAAGGCGAAGCAGCTCTTCCAGTGGCTCGACAACGCCGACGGCACGGTGACGATCCGCAAGTACCAGTTCGCCGGCAACAAGGTCGCGAAGATCTCGAACAAGACCTTCACCACCGCCGAGAAAGCCTATAAAGGTTGCAAGTGATCACGCGGTGCGCGGCGGCGTGCGTGTTGATGTCGTCGGCGATCGTCGCGGCTGATCCGTATCCAAGTGAGATCGTCCGCCGCGCGCCGTGGCTGCCCGAGGGCACGACCGAGGTGGATGCGTCCGTCGATGCGCTGTTCGCCAGCGAGTTGCCGCATCCTGCGGGGGTCTATGACACGGTCGTGACCGTGCGCCACGCGCTGCGGTACGTCGAGCCGTTCGTCGGGGTACGTCTTCGCTACGATCGACTCAACTTCGTGAACGATCCGTACTACGCCCGAGCGCCCGGGCTCGACGTGCTGCAGACGCTCGACGCCGGCGCGCGCGTTCCGATCTCGTGTCTGAGCGACCTCGCGGTCCGATTCACTTGGATCGCGCCGAAACATCACCTGTATCGCGGCTTGATGACCGACCTCTCCTACGAATGGCGCTTGTGGTTGTCTCCGCGGTGGGGCGTCGCAGGCGAGGTCGGCGTATCGTTGAGCCACGAGAGTCAGATCTTGGAGCCGGTGCGGCCCGACGATCCGCTCTACAAGATCGATCGATGGGACGAGTGGGCCCACGGCCGCGTCGGCGTTGATCTGCAATCGTCGGGACCCGTCGCGCTCGAGGCCGGGCTGTTCGTCACCAAGGACGTGCACGACTACTACGCGACGCTCACGTACGCGACGTCGCCGCTCGATGTGCTCGTGCAGATCGCGGTCGTGCCCTTCGAATACAGCAACGACTGGATCGTCACGACCTCCGGCGCGTATCGGTTCTAGAAGGCGAGCTGCGCGGCGTCGAAGCCGCCGTGCTGCGCGAGGAACGCGGCGGCGCCGCCGGCGGCGGCGAGACGAGCGACCCCGCCGCGTCCGTGCTCGGCGGAGATCCAGCGCTCGAACCACGCGGGCTCGCGCGCGACGAAGGCGCCGGGCGCGACGGCGCTGATCCACGAGGAGAGCGCGGCGATGCCGTGGCCGGTGCGCGCGCTCGTGCGATGGATCGGGCGCTCGCGTGGAGAGGCCATGCGCAGGGCGCCCTTCAATTGCGCGAACGCGCGCTCGGCGCCGTCGCCGAGATCGTGCTTGTTGAGCACGAACGCGTCGGGCACCTCCATCACGCCGGCCTTCATGAACTGCACCTCGTCGCCCGCGTGCGGCGCCATCACGAGCAGCGTCGCGTCGGCGAGGTGCGCGACGTCGATCTCGGATTGGCCGACGCCGACCGTCTCGACCAGCACGGTGTCGTAGAGGCGCGCGAGCAAGCGACAGACCTGGAACGTCGACGGCGCGAGCCCGCCGAGCTGGCCGTGCGAGGCCTGGCTGCGGAAGAACAGGCGCGGCTCGTCGGGCGGGAAGCGCACGCGCGTGCGATCGCCCAGGAACGCGCCGCCGCTGATCGGCGACGACGGATCGATCGCGACCACCGCGAGCGACGATCCATCCGCGATGAGCGACGCGGCGAGCGCGCCGACCAACGTCGATTTCCCGACGCCGGGCGCGCCGGTCAGCCCGATCACGCGGCCGATCGGACGATCCGCGAGCGCGGCGATCACGTCGCGCCGCGCCGCCGCGGCACTGATCCGTTCGTCCTCGAAGCACGACACCAGGATCCCGACCGTGCGCCGCTGGTGCGCGATCGCCGCCGGCACGAGGTCGGCCGGCGCGAGCGTGACGTGCCAGCCTTCCTTCACGCGAACCGCGCCTCGACGACCTCGAGCATGCGCTCCATCACGTCGACGAGCTGGTAGTCCGACGGCGTGAAGACGCGCTTCGCGCCGAGCGAGATCAAGGTCTCGTGATCGCCGCGCGGGATGATGCCGCCGACGACGACGGGGATGCCGGCGCCGCCGTGCTTGTCGAGCGCCTCCATCAGATCGCGCGTGAGCTCGACGTGCGAGCCGCTCAGCACGCTGATGCCGATCAGATCCGCGTCTTCTTCGATCGCGCTGACCGCGATCTCGTCGGGCGCGAGGCGGATGCCCGCGTAGACGACGTCGAAGCCGGCGTGGCGCGCCGCGACCGCGATCACCTCGGCGCCGTTCGAGTGGCCGTCGAGCCCCGGCTTGCCGATCACCACGCGCGGGCGGCGTCCGCGCGCCGTCGCGAACGCGCCGATGCGATCGCGCAACGCCGCGGTCCGCGCGGCGTCGAGCGAGAGCGACGCGCCGTCGACGCCGGTCAGCGCGCGGTACTCGCCGAAGACCCGGCGCAACGTCCCCGCCCACTCGCCGGTCGACACGCGCGCGAGCGCGCACTCGATCGAAGGCTCCATGAGATTGGATCCGGACCGCGCGGCGTCCTCGAGCGCAGCCAGCGCGGCGCGAACGCGCGCAGCATCGCGCCGCGCGACCGTCGCCGCCAACGCCGCGCGCGCTTCGTCCGCGGCGGCCGAATCCACGCGGAACACGCCGCCGTCCTCACCGCCGACCAGCGGCGACGCCAAGCCCTCGGTCCACTTGTTCACGCCGACGACGACCTGCTCGCCGCGATCGATCCGCCCCATGCGCGCGGCCATCGACTGCACCAGCGCCGCCTTCATGTATCCGCTGTCGATCGCGGCGCGCACGCCGCCCATCTGCACGATGCGCGTGAGCTCCGCGCGCGCGCCGTCGACGATCTCCTGCGCCTTGCCGGCGATCACCGGCGAGCCGTCGAAGAGATCCGGGTACTCGAGCAGATCGGTCTCGAACGCGAGGATCTGCTGCAGGCGCAGCGACCACTGCTGATCCCACGGGCGCGGCAGGCTCATCGCCTCGTTCCAGGTCGGCAGCTGCAGCGCGCGACAGCGCGCGTTGCGCGACAAGGTCACGCCGAGCGCCTCGAGCAAGATGCGCCACGCGTTGTTCTCCGGCTGCGCTTCGGTCAGGCCGAGCGAGTTGACCTGCACGCCGTAGCGGAACAAGCGGTACTTGGGGTTCGCGATCGCGTAGCGCTCGCGCGTGATCTCGTCCCACAGCGCGCCGAACGCGCGCATCTTGCACATCTCCTCGACGAAGCGGATGCCCGCGTTCACGAAGAACGAGATGCGCCCGACGCACTTCGCGAACCGCTCGTCGTCGATCTTCCCGCGCGACTTCAACAGATCCAAGAGGCCCACCGCGTTCGCGACGGTGAACGCGACCTCCTGCAGCGGCGTCGCGCCGGCCTCCTGCAGGTGATAGCTGCAGATGTTCGACGGGTTCCAATCGGGGATCTTGTCGACGCAGTACTCGTACGTCTCGGCGACCAGGCGCAGCGAGTGCTCGGGCGGGAAGATGTACGTGCCGCGCGCGAGGTACTCCTTGACGATGTCGTTCTGGGTCGTGCCCTTGAGCGCCGACTCGGGCACGCCGCGCTCGCGCGCGAGCGCGACGTAGAGCGCGAGCAGCCACATCGCGGTGCCGTTGATCGTCATCGACGTGTTCATGCGATCGAGCGGGATGCCCTCGAACAGCACGTGGAAGTCGTCGAGCGTGTTGATCGGCACGCCGACCTTGCCGACCTCGGGGCGCGCGATCGGCGCGTCGCTCGAGTAGCCGCACTGGGTCGGGAGATCGAACGCGATCGACAACCCCGTCTGCCCCTTCTCGAGGTTCGCGCGATAGAGCGCGTTCGACGCGCGCGGCGACGAGTGCCCCGCGTAGGTGCGGAAGATCCACGGGGCGTCGCGTTCGGAGAGCAGGTACGGCGCGGCCATGCCGTCAGTATATAGAGGCGACGCGGCGCAGCATCGTGAGATGTAGGCCGAGGACGCAGTGAGCCACCCTCGCGCGCGAAGCCCCTTCGCCGATATGATCGAGGCGGGGGCAAAGGAAACGACATGCAGAGGCTTGGACTATGCGCGTTGATGGTCTTGGCAGCGTGTGGGGGCAGCAAGAGCGGTGACGACGTCGTCGATGCGCCGAGCGCGATCGACAGCGGTCCGCCCGACGCGACGCCGACGGTGACGCTCGACGATGTCTGCGGCACCGACGGCGCCTACGAGAAGCTGATCGCGAAGCTGGTCGCGTGCAATCCGGGGATCGATCTGATCGCCTTCCAAGGACAGGCGACCGCGGCGAACGTGAGCGCGCTCTGCCACGGCGCGATCGATCCGTACACGTCGACGATCGATCTGCCGAGCTACGCGGAGCTGCAGGCGTGCCTCACGTACGTGCAGAGCACCGCGTGCCTCGATCTCGACTTCAACTCGGGGCCGTGCGGGAAGATGCTGCACGGCAAGGTCGCCGACAACAGCGGCTGCGACTCGACCGAGCAGTGCACCGACGCGAGCTGGTGCGATCGCCCGAACGGCACGACGTGCGGCACGTGCAAGCCGCGCAAGGCCGACGGACAGGCCTGCACCGCCGACGAGCAGTGCACCAACGGCAAGTGCGTCGGCACCCAGTGCGGTCACCCCGGGCTCGACGGAGATCCGTGCGTGATCACGAACAACTCGAGCGACGACTGCCTCGGCCAGCGCAGCTGCAACACGACCTCGCATCAGTGCGAGACCAAGACCTGGCAGCTGAACGACACCTGCAGCGGCGGCGGCGACTGCGGGATCCTGCAGACGGATCTCTACTGCAAGATCCCGCAGAACCAGACGACCGGTCAGTGCGCGAAGTTCCTCGCGATCGGCGATCAGTGCGGCGCCGGGCTCGGCCAGTGCGATCTGCGCGCGTACGACTGGTGCAACCAGGCCGCGCAGACGCCGCGCTGCACCGCCGCGGTCGTCGTGCAGGACGGCGCCGCGTGCTCGATCCTGCAGGGACGCAAGTGCGACGTCGGCCTCGTGTGCAGCGATCCGATCAACGGCGGCAAGTGCTACACGCCCGGCGTCAAGGACGACGCGTGCGGCGGCGCCAGCGATCCGCCGTGCGGCTTGTTCATGGGCTGCGTGAGCAACCAGTGCGAGTACACCGACGACACGCCGGCGTGCCCGTGATCTAGAGCAGGCGTGCTTGCTCCGGCGGGTCGAGGCAGCTCGGCTCGTCGCAGTCGGGCTTGTTCACGCGCGGCGAGACCTCGAGCGCGATCCAGCCGTGCGGGTCCGCGGGCTTCATCAGGTCCGCGATGCCGTGCGGATCGATCGCGCCGGGATCGAGCCAGCGATCGAAGTCGCGCGGATCGAGCACGACCGGCATCCGATCGTGGAGCGGCGCGACCACCTCGTTCGCGGCGGTCGTGAGGATCGAGAACGTGATGACCCACACGCCTTCGGGAGACTTCCAGCGCTCCCAGATCCCGGCGAACGCGATCGTGCGGCGCGGCTCGGGATGGATCCAGAACGGGCGGCGCGTCTTCCCGTTCGGGCCGTCCTTGCGCCACTCGAAGAAGCCGTCGGCGGGGACCAGGCAGCGGCGCCGCGCGAGCGCGTCCTTGAACGCGCGCTTTTCGGCCGCACTTTCGCTGCGCGCGTTGATCAGCTTCGCGCCCTCGGCGAGCGCATGCGCCCACGGTGGCACCAGGCCCCACCTCGCGAGCTCGATCCGGCGCGGCTGATCGCGATTCGCGACGATCGGCGCGGGCTGCGTCGGCGCGATGTTCCAGCGCGGACGCCACCACTCGCTGGCTTCTGCGGGCTCTCCGATGGAGAGCTGCAGATCTTCGACGAGGCCTTCTTGGCTCGTCAGTGTGTATCGACCGCACATGGGAATTCTTCGTCGGGGCCGTGGCCGGAGGCTTGCACTCTCAGCTTGGGAAAGGAGCCAACCATGAGCAAGTCCACTCGCAAGATCCAACACGGAATCGATCGGGCCGCCAGCAAGGCGAAGGACGCGGTCGATCGCGGAGGCGCCGAGGCCAAGAAGGTCGGTCGTCGCGCGGGCGACGCGATGAAGGACGCCGGCCGCGCGTTGAAGGACGCCGGCAAGCGCGTCAAGCGCACGGGCAGCGACGTCAAGTCGCGCTCGCGTTGAGGAGGTGCCCATGTTGATGCTGCTCCTCATCGTCTTGTTGGTCGTCGCGCTGGCGGGCGGTGGCTGGGGCCACTCGCGCTGGGGCTACGGCAGCTGGTCGCCGGCCGGGATCATCGTGGTCATCCTCGTGATCCTGCTCTTGACCGGTCGCTTGTAGACTCGAGCGCGTGAAGGCGCGCTACTTCCGCGACCCGGCCGCCTGGCGCGCGTGGCTCGAGCAGAACCACGCGCGCGCGGGCGAGCTGTGGGTCGGGTTCTGGAAGCGCGGCACCGGGCGCGCGTCGATCACGTGGCCGGAGTCCGTCGACGGCGCGCTGTGCTTCGGATGGATCGACGGCGTTCGCCAATCGATCGACGAGGAGCGCTATCGCATCCGCTTCACGCCGCGGCGCGCCGGCAGCATCTGGAGCCGGAACAACGTCACGCGGATGAACGAGCTGATCGAAGCCGGGCTCGTGCACGCGCGCGGGCTCGCGGCGCTCGAGGCGCGGAAGGACGCGAAGACCGCGCTCTACTCGTACGAGCGCGCCGAGGAGGCGACGCTGTCTTCGTCCGAGATCCGGACACTCCGCGCCTCGAAGGCGGCGTGGGCGGATTGGTCGGCGCGGCCGCCTTGGTACAAGAAGACGAGCGCGCACTGGATCACGTCGGCGAAGAAGCCGGAGACGCGCGCGCGGCGCTTCGCGATCCTGCTCGCGTCGGCGGCGAAGGGCGATCCGATCCCCGTGCTCGCTAGACCTGGACTGCGGACATCCGCATCCGGGTCGCGACGCTCTTCCACAAGAGCGAGACCGCGAGGCCGGAGAGCGTGACGCCGATGCCGGCGTAGGCGCGCGCGTTCAAGCGCACCTCGGTCTCGAACAGCGCGTCGACGACCAGCGCGATGATCGGCAAGACGAACGAGAGCGTGCTCATCGTCATCAAGCTGACCTGCGAGAGCAGCCAGAAGTAGGTCGCGAACGCGACGACCGAGCCGAACACCGCGAGGTAGATCAGCGCGAGCGTCGGCTCGAGCGGCGGCGGCCACGGGATCGGGAAGCCGCGCGTCGCGGCGACCGCGCACAGGCAGATCGCGGTGACGGCGATGAAGATCCACGTCGAGACGAACGCGTGCACGCCGTCGCCGTGGCGCTTCATCATCATCGTGTAGGTCGTCGACGCGACCACCGAGCCGAGGATCAGCGCGACGCCGATCGCCTGCTGCGACGAGACGTCGAGGCGATCGGCGAAGATCACGCCGACGCCGACGATCGAGACCAGCGCGCCGACCAGCTCGCCCCAGCGCACGACCTCCATGCGCGTCGCGGTGAGCAGCATCGCGAGGATCAGCGGCTGCGTGCCGAACAAGACCGCGGCGAGCCCGCCGGGCACGCGCTCCTCGCCGAGATAGACGAGCGCGTAGCCGACCGCATCGAGCACGCCGGCGGCGACCAGCCACGGCCACTGCGCCGGCTTCGGCCACTTCGTCTTCGGCTGGCGCAGCGCGAGCGGCGCGAGCAGGATCGCGGCGAGCAGGAAGCGCAGCGCCGCGGCGGAGATCGTCGGATAGCCGCCTTCGCCGATGCAGACGCGGATGCCTCGCCAGGTCGTGCCCCACACGAAGGCACAGACGAGGTACGCGAGCATGGTCCGGCGCGTCGACGGCAAGGGCTTGGTGATAAACGCGGCGCGCCGCCGATGCAATCCCGCATTTGCGCGCGGTCACGAGGTACGCTGATGTCATGAAGCTCGCGGCCCTCGCGGATCGACAGATCAAGCCGCTTCCGACAGGCACACCGGCGCTCGCGGGAGAGGCGCTCGCATCATTGACGCAGGAATTGGGCGCCGAGTGGGATTCGTCGAGCGGCAAGCTGCGGCGGACCTATCGCTTCCCGGATTTTCGGTCGGCGCTGCGCTTCGTCGACGCGGTCGGCGCGATGGCCGACGAGGTCGATCATCACCCCGACGTCGAGCTGTCGTGGGGCAAGGCGACGATCCAGATCTGGACGCACACGGTCGGCGGGCTCGCGGAGATCGACTTCGTCTTCGCGGCGCGCTGCGATCGGATCTACTCGAGCGCGGCGGGCTCGTCGGCCCAGTAGTCGACGCCGGCGTCGCGCTTGACCCACATGCGCACGTCGCCGTTGGTGAAGCCGATCTTGTTCGCGTCGGGATAGACCCAGACGTCGACGGGCTGCATGGTCGAGACGCACAGGTACGCGAGCGGCGCGTCGGAGTCGTTGATGATCTGGTGCGCGTGCGCGGGCCCGGTCGGCAGCGCGATCCAATCGCCGGTCTCGATCGGGTGGCGTTCGTCGCCGAGGCGCAGCGTGCCGCGCCCGGCGAGCACGTAGATCGCCTCTTCGTTGGCGGCGTGATAGTGGAGCGGGTAGCTGAGCGCGCCGGGCGGCAGCGTCATGTGCGAGCAGCCGAGCTGCACGCCGCCGGCGGCGGCGCCGAGGCGCTTGCGCGTGTACTGGTGGCGGCCTTCGTGCACCTCGGTGGGCGCGACGTCATCGACATTGCACTTCATGGGACCTCCGCGATGAGGACGAAGATGCGGTGGAGCACGGGGACGGGGTCGGAGTATCGCGCGGCGAGCAGCTCGGCGAGCGCGTGATCGAAGCGCGCGACGTCTTCCGGCGACATCGTGGCCCCCACGCCGGCCGACGCGCGGATGCGGCCGCGCCAGGCCTCGTGCGTGTAGATCAGCTCGTGATCGAAGCCGAAGAGCTCGATCCGCGTCAGCCCTTGTCTGCGGACGTCGTCGGGCCAGGTCGGGTAGAAGCCGTTGCCGCCGGCGCCGGGGACCGGCAGCGGCGTGCCGCGCGTCTGCTCGATCAACGCGACCGTGTCGTCGAGCACGCCGCCGTCGGAGATCCAGTCGAGGTGCGCGATCACGAGCGGGGCTTTCGGCGCCAGGAGGCGCTTCGCTTCGGCCGCGGCCTTGCCGCGATCGAACCAGTGCCAGCACTGCGCGGCGGTGACGGCATCGAACGCGTGATCGGGGAGGCGCGTGTCCTCGGCGGGCGCGCGCAGCCACGTCGGTCTCGGATCCAGCGCCTTCGCCTGCGCGAGCAGCGATTCGCTGACGTCGACGCCGGTGACGATCGCGCCGCGATCGGCGAGCGCGCGCGCGACCGTGCCGGTGCCGGTGCCGAGATCGACGATGCGCTGGCCGGGCAGCCCGATGCGGCGGGCGGCGAGCGCGTCGTAGAAGCGCGGCGGGAAGCCCTGCCGGTGGCGCGCGTAGTCGGCGGCGGCCTTGCCGAAGTCGATCGGCGGAGGCGGCACGTGTCGATTGTCGATCGATGTATCGATGATGGCTTCTCGCATATGCTGGTTGTGATGCCGAGCGCCGCCTCAGAGAAGCTCGAATCGACAATCGATGTATCGACCCGGCTGATGCGGTCGGCGGAGGCGTGCGCGGCGCTCGGCGTGAAGCCGGCGACGCTCTACACCTACGTGAGCCGCGGGCTCGTGCGCGCCGTCAAGGTCGGGCACGCGCGCACGCGCATGTACGTCGCGGACGACGTCGCGCGCGTCTCGGCGCGCAGCGCGGCGCGGCGCGGGCACGGCGCGGTCGCGGCGGGCGCGCTGCGCTGGGGCGAGCCGGTGCTCGAGTCCGCGATCACGTCGGTCGCGAACGGCGTGCTCGCGTATCGCGGGCGCAGGCTCGAGGAGCTCGTCGAGCTGCGCTTCGAGCAGGTCGCGAATCACTTGTGGCAGCGGCCGATCGACGAGGCGTGGGAGGCCGACGCCGTGCTGATCGATCTACCGCCGCGCGCCGCGCCGATCTGGCGGATGGTGCACGCGCTGCCGTCGCTCGCGCTCGCCGATCCGCTGCGCTGGGGCCGCGCCGAGGCGGCGGAGATCCCGCAGGCGCGGCGCTTGATCGCGTCGCTCGCCGCGTCGCTGGGCGCGCGCGGGCGCGGCGCGGATCGATCGATCGCGCAGCGCGCGGCCCGTGCGCTCGGCGCGCGCGGATCGATCGAGCTCCTCGATCGCGCGCTCGTCGTGATCGCCGATCACGAGCTCAACGCCTCGACGTTCAGCGCGCGCGTCGCCGCGTCGGCGGGCGCGGATCTGTACGCGTCGCTCGGCGCCGCGCTCTACACGGTCACCGGACCGAAGCACGGCGGCGCGCCGGATCGGATCGCCGCGTTCGTCGACGAGCTGCCGCGCACGCACATCGCGAAGGCGATCGCGGCGCGGCTCGCGCGCGGCGACGCGGTGCCCGGCTTCGGCCACCCGCTCTACCCGCTCGGCGATCCGCGCGCGACGCTCCTGCTCGAGCCGGCGTTCGCGGTTCGCCCACAGTCGCCGCGGCTCGCCAAGCTGCGCGCGCTGATCGACGCCGGTCGCGAGCTCGCGGGCGAGCATCCGTCGGTCGATCTCGCGCTGGTCGCGGTCGCGTTCGCGCTCGAGCTCGCGCCCGGCGCGCCGACCGCCCTGTTCGCGCTCGGCCGCACCGCCGGCTGGATCGCGCACATCCTCGAGCAGCGGCGCTCGCCCGCGATCCTGCGCCCGCGCGCGCGCTACGTCGGCCCGTGACGGCGCAGCTGGTGCGGCGTGGTCTTCGCGTGCGCGTCGATGAACGGCTTCTTGATCGCGCGGGTCGGCTTGCCGCGGCCGTGCCGTTGCGCGACGTGCGCGGGCGCCGGCGCGGCGCCCGACAGGCGCGCGACGACGTCGAGCAGCGTGCGCATGCGCGGCGGGCGCGACAGCACCGCCGCCGCGTGCGAGGGCACGCGCGATCCGCTCGCCGCGTCGGCGAGCACGACCACCGGCACCGCGCGCCAGCGCCTGTCGCCCGCGAGCGCGCCCATCAGCTCGAGGCCGCGCACCGCGGGCAGGCTCCACGCCAAGACGATCAGCGCCGGGGCGACGCGTTCGCCTTCCAGGATCGCGGTCCCACCGTCGACGTCGTTGGCGGCCAGCACGCGATGGCCCGCGTTGCACAGCGCATCGACGACGAGCTCGCGATGGGTCGCGTCGTCGTCGATCACGACGATGGTTCGCGGAAGGACGGTCGCGATCATGCCGGCTTGCACTGCGATCGGCGCGCCACCTAGGCTGTGGGATGCGCGGCCACACGAAGCGGTAACGATTTCGCGCGCCAACGCCGACCGTGACAGCGCGTCGCTGCGCTCCGCTGCCACACGTGTGCTCAGCCGACTCGGCGCCGCAGATGGTTGATCAGGTCGACGCGCGTGATCAGGCCCACCAGCTCGCCGCCGTCGACGACGACGCCGACCTTGCCCTGCTCGAACAGCGGCAGGAGCGCCGCGATCGGCGCGCTCGGCGGCAGCGTCTCGACGTGGGTCGACATCACGTCGGCGACCTCGCGCGCGAAGCCGCCCGCGTCCGAGCTCGCCGCGACCAGCACGTCGGATTCATCGACGATCCCGACGATCGATCCAGCTTCGTCGAGCACCGGTAGCTGCGAGACGTCGGTCGCGCGCATCCGCGCGTACGCGACGCTCAGCGGATCGCGCGGGCCGACGCTGACCAGCCCGCCGTCGCTGGCGCGGCGCGCGACCAGATCGCGCAGATCGCCGAACTTCGTCCGCTCGACCATGCCGTGATCGGCGAGCCACGGATCGTTGTATGCCTTCGACAAGTACTTCGCGCCGCTGTCGGGCACGAGCGTCACGACGCGCCCCGGCGGCTTGCCCGCCTCGGCGCGCTCGCGGCACCAGCGCAACGCCGCCGCGATCAGCACGCCCGACGACGTGCCGGCGAGGATGCCTTCGCGCGCGAGCAGCTCGCGCACGATCGCGAACGCCTCGCGATCCGGAATCGTGTACGCGCGCGCCACGCGCGACAGATCGCAGATCGGCGGCACGAAGTCCTCGCCGATGCCCTCGACGAGCCAGCTCCCCGCAACTCCGATCTTCTTGGTCCGCGTGTACTCGGCGAGGACCGATCCTTCCGGATCGGCCAAGATCATCTCGACCTGCGGCCCGACGCGCGCGAAGAAGCGCGACAGCCCCGTGATCGTCCCGCCCGATCCGACGCCGCACACCATCGCGTCCATGCGGCCGCCGACCTGGTTCCAGATCTCCGGCCCGGTCGTGCGCTCGTGCGCCGCCGGGTTCGCGGGGTTCTCGAACTGATTGACGTAGAACGCGCGCTCCTTCTCCGCGATCACGCGCGCGAGATCTTGGTAATAGGCGGGGTGGCCCTTGCCGACGTCGCTGCGGGTCGTGATCACGCGCGCGCCGAGCGCCTTCAGGTGTGTGATCTTCTCCTGCGACATCTTGTCGGGGATCACGAGCGTGAGCGTGTAGCCGCGCAGCGCGCTGACGAGCGCGAGCCCGAGCCCGGTGTTGCCCGCGGTCGCCTCGACGAGCTTGGTCTTCGCGCCGCGGCGGAGCGCGCCCGCGCTCTCGGCGGCGCTGATCATCGAGAGGCCGATGCGATCCTTGATCGAGCCGCCCGGGTTCGCGCTCTCGAGCTTGAGCCACAGCTGCGAGCCCGCGGTGTCGATGCGCGTGACGCGCACCAGCGGCGTCTTGCCGATCAGCTGCAAGAGCCCGGTCACCGCGTGCGGGACCGGTTGGGCGTCCGGCAGCATCGCTACATTATATGTGTGCGCGGCGCAGCCGGAGGGCGTTCGTGATCACGGAGACCGACGACAAGCTCATCGCCGCCGCGGCGTACACCGGCGACAGCAGCACACCCGCGATCGGATAGAGCACACCGGCGGCGATCGGCACGCCGACCGTGTTGTAGACGAACGCGAAGAACAGGTTCTGCTTGATGTTCGCGAGGGTGAGGCGCGACAGCCGGCGCGCGCGCACGATGCCGCGCAGGTCGCCTTTGACGAGCGTGACGCCGGCCGACTCGATCGCGACGTCGGTGCCGGTGCCCATCGCGATCCCGACGTCGGCCTTGGCGAGCGCGGGCGCGTCGTTGATGCCGTCGCCGGCCATCGCGACGATCTTCTGCTCGGCTTGGAGCTTCGCGATCGCGGCCGCCTTCTCGTCGGGGCGAACGCCCGCGATCACGTCGTGCTCGTCGAGGCCGAGGTCGCGCGCGACCGCGAGCGCGGTCGCGCGTGCGTCGCCGGTGAGCATCACGACGCGGACGTGTTCCGCGCGCAGATCCGCGAGCGCTTCGCGCGTGGTCGGCTTGATCGGATCGGCGATGCCGAGCAGGCCGAGCAACCGAGTCGCGCGCGTGACGTAGACGACGGTCTCGCCGCGCGCGCGCATGGTTTCGGCGGTGGCCTCGAGCTCCGCCGGGACCTCGCCGCTCACGATCGATCGATTGCCGAGCGCGGCGGGCTCGCCGTCGATCGTGCCGCGCACGCCTTGGCCGCCGACGGCGACGATGTCCTTCGCGGCGGGCGCGTCGACCTTTGCCCCGCTCACGATCGCGGTCGCGAGCGGGTGCTCGCTGCCCTTCTCGAGCGCGACCGCGGTCGCGAGGAGCGTCGCATCCAGCTCGTGCACGCTGACCAGCGCGGGCTTGCCCTCGGTGAGGGTGCCGGTCTTGTCGACGACGATCGTGTCGACCTCGCGCAGGCGCTCGATCGCCTCGGCGCTCTTGAACAAGACGCCGGCGTGCGCGCCCTTGCCGGTCGCGACCATGATCGACATCGGCGTCGCGAGGCCGAGCGCGCACGGGCACGCGATGATCAAGACCGCGACCGCGTTCACGAGCGCGTGCTCGAGGCGCGGCTCCGGCCCGACGGTCGCCCAGATCGCCGCGGCCGCGATCGCGACCAGGACGACCGTGGGCACGAAGTACGCGCTCACGCGATCGGCGAGCCGCTGCACGGGCGCGCGGCTGCGCTGCGCCTCCGCGACCATCGCGACGATCCGCGACAGCATCGTCTCGCCGCCGACCGCGGTCGCGCGGATCACCAGCGCGGCGTGCGCGTTCACGGTGCCGCCGATCACGCGGTCGCCCTTGCCTTTCTCGACGGGGATCGGCTCGCCGGTGACCATCGATTCGTCGATCGCGCCCTCGCCTTCTTCGATCACGGCATCGACCGGCACCTTCTCGCCGGGGCGCACGCGCAGGCGATCGCCGGTGCGGATCTCCTCGAGCGGGACGTCTTCTTCCTTGCCACCGGTGATCCGGCGCGCGGTCTTGGGCGCGAGCCCGAGCAGCGCGCGGATCGCGGCGCCCGTGTGCGCGCGCGCGCGCAGCTCGAGCACCTGCCCGACGAGGATCAAGGTCACGATCGCCGCCGACGCCTCGAAGTAGACGTAGCCGCGCTCCAAGATCGTCGCCGCGACGCTGTAGCCGTACGCGACCGACACGCCGAGCCCGATCAGCGTGAACATGTTCGGGCTCCGGTTGCGCAGGCTCGCGATCGCGCGCACGTAGAACGGCCACGCCGCCCACGTCGCGACCGGCGTCGCGAGCGCGAGCTCGATCCACGCGCGCGTGCGATCCATCTCCATCGACGTCATCGCGAGGATCACGAGCGGGATCGTGAGCAGCGCCGAGACGATCAGCCTTCGCGTCATCGATCGCAGCTCGCCGTCGTCGGCGGGCTCCGCGGTCGGCACCATCGGCTCGAGCGCCATGCCGCAGATGGGGCAGTCGCCGGGTGCGTCGCGGATGATTTCCGGATGCATCGGGCACGTGAACTTGCCGCCCGCAGCAGGGGCCTCGGGCCTCGGGCCTCGGGCCTCCCCGGAGGGCGCCGCGTGCGCGTGATGATCGTGGACGTGCTGTCCGGGATCTGGACCCCCGAGGCCCGAGGCCCGAGGCCCGAGGCCCGGCTTCCGGCCGATCGAGACGAGCTTCGGTGCGGCGGGCTTCTCGAGATACTTGGCGGGATCCGCCTTGAACTTGGTGAGGCAGCCGGCGCAGCAGAAGCCGTACTCCTCGCCGGCGTGCGTATACCGGTGGGGGGTATCCAGCTTGACGGTCATGCCGCAGACGGGATCGAGCGTGATCACAGCGCGTACCTCCCGAAGAGCGACATCAGCTCGTCGATCTTCTGCTTGCGCGCGCGCGCGTCCTTGCCGCGGATCGCCTGGGAGACGCAGGTCTCGACGTGAGAGCGCATCACCGTCGAGCCGACCTTGCCGAGGGCGGCGTGGACCGCCGCGATCTGGGTCATGACGTCCACGCAGTAGCGATCCTGCTCGACCATGCGCTCGATCGCGGCGACCTGCCCCGCGATCCGGCGGAGGCGGGTCGCGACCTGCTTCTTGGTGCCGGCGTCCATCATGCCGGCAGCATACCCCCGGGGGGTATCTGGTCAAGCGCCGGTCAGGTGTCGAATCGGAAGCGGCGCAGGCCGATCAGCGCGAACAGCGCCGCGAACCCGAAGACCGCGCCGATCTGCGGCATGACGTCCGCAAATCCTGCGCCGCTGCGCACGAGCAGCGTGTAGTAGCCGTCGAGCGCCCAGCCGTGCGGCACGCCGAGCCCGATCTGCTGCATCACGTGCGGCATCAGCATGCGCGGGAACATGCAGCCGCCGACCAAGCCCATGATCAGGATCAGCACCGACCCCAGCGACGAGATCTGCTTCTCCGTCGACGAGAACGACGCGATCATCAGGCCGCACGCGGTCGCGGCGCACGCGACCGCGAAGGTCAGCACCGCGAGCGCGATCACGCTGCCTTGGATCTTCATCCCGAACGCGAACACGCCGATCGCGAACAAGGTGCCGACCTGGATCATGCCGAGCGCGACGTAGGGCACCAGCTTGGCGACGAGCAGCTTCCACGCCGGCACCGGCGCGGCGAGCAAGCGACGCCACGTGCCGCTGCGCCGCTCCTCGGCGAAGCCGAGCGCGCAGGTCAGCGCGATGAAGAAGCCGAACAGGACCGCGTTGCCCGGCACCGTGAGCTGGAACGGGCTCGCCTGCTCTTGCGCGTGCGCGGGATCGGTCGGGTCGACGATGTCGACGACCTTCGGCGGCGGCGGTCCGCCGACGAACGCGCGCGTGGCGATCGCGCTGATCGATCCGATCAGCGGCTGGGTCTTCTGCTGCGGGCCGTTCTTGTCGATCACGAGGTGCGCGGGACGGCCGCCGAGCGGATCGAAGTCGTGATCGATCACGACCCCGACGTCGAAGTCCTCCTTCTCGACCTTCGCGCGCACCTCCTCGGCGTTCTTCGCCTCGACGACGTTGAACATGCCCGAGCCCTTCAAGGCCTCGACGATCGCGACGCCGCGCGACGCCGCGAGATCGCGGAACACGATCACCGGGTGCAGCTCCTTGGCGCGCCGCTCTTGGCCCTTGAACGCCATGCCGAACAGCGCGATGAACGCGACCGGCATGACGATCAGGCGCACGAGCACGCGCGGATCGCGCTTGAGGAGCAGGATCTCCTTCTCGATCGTGGGACGCAGGATGCCCGGCATCACGAATCTCGCAGTCCGCGCCCGGTGAGCGCGAGGAAGACGGTCTCGAGATCGGCGCGCCGCGCGCCGAGGCGCTTGATCGTCGCGCCCGCGCCTTCGATCGCGGTGATCGCGGGCGCCCAGGTGTCGCGCGGATCCAGGTGCAAGAGCGATCCGGCGCGGGTCGCGCCGGCCGCGCGCGCCGCGGCCTCGACGATGGCGTCGTCGCCGCCGACCTCGACCTCGATGCCGCCGCCGCCGTGCGCGGTCGTCAGCTCGGCGATCGAGCCGCACGCGACGATCTTGCCGGCGTCCATGATCGCGACGCGATCGCAGAGCTCCTCGACCTCCTCCATGTAGTGGCTCGTGTAGAGGACGGTCATGCCGTCGTCGCGCAAGCGCTTGATCGAGTCGAAGATGTGGCGGCGGCTCTGCGGATCGACGCCGACGGTCGGCTCGTCGCACACGAGCAAGGTCGGCTTGTGGATCATCCCGCACGCGAGGTTCAAGCGGCGCTTCATGCCGCCGCTGAACGTCTTCACGAGATCGCCCGCGCGATCGGCGAGGCCCGCGACGCCGATCGCCCAGTCGACGCGCGACGCGAGCTCGGTGCCGGCGAGCCCGTAGAGCTGCGCGAAGAACGTCAGGTTCTGGCGCGGCGACAGCTCGTCGTAGAGCGCGAGGTCCTGCGGCACGAGGCCGATCGCGCGGCGCGCGGCGAACTTGTCGTCGACGATGTCGTGACCGTCGACCGCGGCACGCCCGCGGGTCGGCGCGACCACGCCGCACGCCATCGAGATCGTCGTCGTCTTGCCCGCACCGTTGGGCCCGAGCAAGCCGAAGATCTCGCCGCGCTTCACGTCGAGATCGATCGCGTCGACCGCCTTGCGCGCGCCGTAGTCTTTGCCGAGGCCCTTCAAGGCCAGCACGTGCTCGCTCATGGCGTGAGCACGACCTTCCCGAACGCCGCGCGCTCCTCGAGGATGCGATGCGCGCGCGCCGCCTCGGCGAGCGGCAAGACCGCGTGCACGACCGGCTTCAAGCGTCCGGCCGCGACGTGCTCGAGCACCTTCAACAGATCAGCCTTCGTACCCATCGTCGATCCGAGCACCTCGATCTGGCGGAAGAAGATGTGGCGGAGATCGATCGCCGGCGTGAACCCGCTGGTCGCGCCGCACGTGACGATGCGTCCGCCGTTGCGGACCGCTTTGATGCTCCCGACGAAGGTTTCGCCTCCGACGTGCTCGATCACCGCGTCGACGCCGCGCTTGCCGGTCAGCGCGCGCGCCGCCGGCGCGAAGTCGGTCGTCGTGTAGTTGATGACCTCGTCGGCGCCGAGCGCCTTCGCGCGCGCGGTCTTGTCGTCGGAGCCGGCGGTCGCGATCACGCGCGCGCCGTGGAGCTTCGCGATCTGGATCGCGGCGACGCCGACGCCGGAGCCCGCGCCCTGCACGAGCACGACGTCGCCGGGGCGGACCTGCGCCTTGGTCACGACCATCTGCCACGCGGTCAAGAACGGCAGGATCACGCTCGCCGCTTCCGCATCGGACAGCGCGGGCGGCGCCGGCGCGACGTTCACGCGCGGCACGACGATCCACTGCGCGTACCCGCCCTGCGCGTTCTCTCCCAGGATCTTGTACTCGCGGCACAGATTGTCGCGGCCGCCGAGGCACATCGCGCAGCGCCCGCACGACAGCCCGGGCTGGACCACCACGCGCGTCCCGGTGTCCGGCCCCTGGTCGATCACGCCGACGATGTCCGAGCCGAGCCGGTGCGGGAACTCGACCTTGAACGCGGGCCCGCCCTTGCGCGTCCAGAGATCCAGGTGATTCAGCGCGACGGCACTGATCTTCACGCGGACCTCACCCGGTCCGGCCTCGGGTCTCGGGATCGCTTCGCGGCGCAGCACCTCGGGGCCGCCGTGCTCGCGCAGCACCACCGCGTCCATCGTCTCGGGCATGCGGGGACATTACACTCCTCGCATGCGGATCGTCCCCGTGCCGTGCCTGAAGGACAACTATGCCTACTTGGTGATCGAAGGCGAGCACGCCGCGGTCGTCGATCCCGGCGAAGCGAAGCCGATGCTCGACGCCGCCGAGCGCGAGGGCGTGACGATCGAGCAGATCTGGTGCACGCACCACCATCCGGATCACGTCGGCGGCGTGCGCGCGCTCGTCGACCACGGGATCAGTGCCGTGATCGCGCACGCGCACGACAAGTCGCGGATCGATCACGTCTCGCGCGCGGTCGAAGACGGCGACACCGTCGAGCTACACGGCCGCCGCGCCCGCGTCCTCCACAACCCCGGCCATACGCTCGGCGCGATCAGCTTCTACTTCGAGGACTGCGGCGCCGAGCCCGGCGCGGTCTTCACCGGCGACACCCTGTTCTCCGCCGGCTGCGGCCGCTTGTTCGAGGGCACCGCCGCCATGATGCATGCCTCCCTCGTCAAGCTCGCGTCCTTGCCCGCCGACGTCCGCGTCTTCTTCGGCCACGAATATACCGAGGCCAACCTCCGCTTCGCGGTGGTAGTGGAGCCGGACAACCACGCCATCCCCGCCCGTGTCCGGGACGTGTCCGCCCTCCGTGCCCGCGGCGAGGCGTCGACGCCGTCGACGGTGGGTATCGAGCGCGAGACAAACCCATTCGTCCGGGCGCCGGACGCCGAGACCTTCGCAGCCCTCCGCGCGCGCAAGGACACCTTCCGCTGATCCTTCGAGCATCTCGATCAGCGCCGGGATCAAGCGCGCGAGCCGCGCCCGGTGGGTATCGACGTACGGCGCCGGGAGCAGCGCGTCGCGCGCGAACAGCTCCAGCAGCGGGAACTCCTGCACCAGCGCGCGCAACTCGCGCACCGCGTCAGTCAGCGCCTCGATACTGCGGAGCTCGTCGATCCCTCTCATGAGCGGCTGCCTGAGCAAACGCCGCGCCACGCGTGAGCGTCGTTACGACGGCGATCGACCGTCGAAGCCTCGTGATCGGCTTCGACAGCGAGACGCCCGCGCTCAGCTCACC
>DATJIA010000083.1:0-36142 GCA_035493675.1 Kofleriaceae bacterium
GCCGCGCTGGGACCTGACCGTCGGCGTCGACACGACGCGCACCGAAGTCGTCGACGTGCAGGTCACCGGCAGCGACTCCGCCGCCTTCACCGCCTGCGTCGAAGACGCGGCGTGGGACCTCGAGCTCGACGACCGCTTCGCGCCGTTCACGCGGCACTACAACGCAGCGGTCGTCGGCTCGCGCTAACACGCTACCAGACCGAGCAGACGTTCTTCGGGTGCATCGGCGTGCCTTCGGGGCAGTTGAAGGCCTTTGCGAACTCGGGCAGGTTGCGGAGCGCGCCGTAGACGCGGAACTTCGGCGGCGAGTGCGGATCGACGGTGAGGCGGCGCTGCGTCTCCGCCTCGCGATCCTTCGAGCACCACGCCTGGCCGGCTCCGAGGAAGAACATCTGGTCCTCGGTGAAGCCCTCCGCGACGTAGACCTTGTCCGCGCCCTTGCGCTTCGCGCGATAGGCGGCGAACGCGTTCTTCACGCCGCCCATGTCGGCGATGTTCTCGCCGAGCGTGAGCTGGCCCTGCACGAACTTGCCGGGCAGCGCCTCGAAGGTCGAGTACTGATCGGCGACGCACTTGCCCTTCGCCTTGAACTTCTCGAGATCCGACGGCTGCCACCAGTTCGAGAGGCGGCCCTCCTCGTCGAACTGCGCGCCCTGATCGTCGAAGCCGTGCGTGAGCTCGTGGCCCGCGACCATGCCGATGCCGCCGAAGTTGGCCGCGACCGAACGGTCCGCGCCGAAGAACGGCGGCTGCAGGATGCCGGCGGGGAGCGCCGAGTTGTTCGCCGACGGGTTGTAGTACGCGTTGACGATGTACGCGGGCATCAGCCACTCGCTGCGGTCGTACGGCTTGCCGGCCTTCGCCGACTGGCGGTGATCCTCGAACTTCAACGCGGCGAGCGCGTTCGCGGTGTACGTCGTCGGCTTGACGTCGAAGTCGTACGTCTTCCACTTGTCGGGGTAGCCGGTGAGGAACGCGATCTTCGCGAGCTTCTTGTGCGCGGCGGTCTTGGTCTGCGCCGACATCCAGTCGAGCGAGTCGATGTCCTTGCCCATGACCTCGGCGATCGCGCCGTAGAGATCGTTCGCGTACTTCTTCGAGTCGCCGGGGAAGACCTTGGCGACGAACGGTTGGCCGAGGTACTCGGGCATCGCCATGCCGGTCGCGTCGACGCAGCGCTTCCAGCGATCCTTCTGCTGCTCGACGCCGGTCAGCACCTTCTCGAGCGCGAAGTGCTCCTGGTCGAACTTCTTCGGCAGGGTCGGCGCCGCCGCTTCGACCACGCGCGCGGTCAGGTAGTCCTTCCACACGTCGGGCTTCTGGTCGGTCACGAGCTTCGAGAACGCGGCGAAGTAGTCGGGGTTGGTCAGGTTGATCGACTTCAGCGAGCCGGAGCCGATCGCGCCCGTGAAGGCGGCCCAATCGAAGCCCGGCGCGAGCTTCGCGAGATCGTCCGCGGCGGTCGGGTGGTAGTTCGCGACCGGATCGCGGCGATCGACCGCGCTGCGCGTGACCTTCGCGAGCTCGGTCTCGAGCGCGATCACGTTGTCGGCGGCGGTCTTCGCCTTGGCGTCGTTGCGGCCGAGCAGCTTGAACATGCGCACGAGGTGATCGTGGTACGCGGTGCGCTTGTCCTTGAAGTCGTCCTTCAAGTAGTAGTCGCGATCCGGAAGGCCGAGGCCGTCGGAGTCGAGCCAGAGCGCGTTGGTCGTCGAGTCCTTGAAGTCCGGCTGGACGCCGTGGCCGAAGCCGGCGCTGATGCCGTAGCTCTGCAAGGTGACGATCGTCGCGGCGACCGACTTGGCGTCCTTCGCCTTCGCGATCGCGTCCTGCATCGGCTTGATGCCCGACAGGCCCTGCTTCTCGACGGCCTTCTCGTCCATGCACGCGCCGTAGTACGCGCCCAGCTTCTGCATGACCGGATCGGTCTGCTTCGTCTTGCGCGCGTCCTCGAGGATGTCGTGCAGGGTCGCTTCGTTGCGATCATCGATCTCGCCGAAGCGGCCCCAGCGCGCGCGGTCGGCGGGGATGTCGTTCTTCGCGAGCCAGCCGCCGCACGCGTACTGGAAGAAGTCGGTGCAGGGGTCGGCGGTCTTGTCGAGCGACTCGGCCTCGAGGCCGGCCTCGGCGAGCGTGATGTTGGTCGGCGGCGGGCCGGCGGGCTCGACGGGCGTCGCGCTGCCGCTGCCGGTGTCGACCGCGCTCGCGGATCCGCTGCCGGTCTCGACCGCGGTGCCGCTGCCTTCGCCGGACGGCGCCGGCTTCGAGTGACCGCACGCCGCGGCGGCGAATGCGGCCGCGATCGTGATGCGAGTGAAACGGTTCATGCTGGGCTCCTTCGCGGCGGAACCTAGCACCGACCGATCGGCGGCTCTACTGTCCCATGCGCTGTCGCAGCGTGTCGCGGCTCGACTGGAACTGCAGGGCGTCGAAGACGAGGTAGAAGCGGTCGGGGTCGACGACGCGCGAACGCAGCGTGATCGCGATGTCGATGCGGCTGTCGTCGAAGGCGGTCGCCCCCATCAGCGCGACGACCTGATCGCTCGTGAAGACGTTGGCCTGCGCGGCGGCGTGGACGAGATCGAGGCGGTTCGACTCGAAGTTGGAGCCGGAGACGCGCGCGAGGAAGGTCGCGAAGTCCTGTTGCGACATCAGCTGAGCCTGCGGCTGCTGCCGATGATCGCGATCGTCGCGGCGGTCGTCGTCGCCGACGTCGCGCGCGTCGTCGAGGATCCGATCGATCATGCGCTGCGATCGGCGGTCCTTGTTGCGACGGTTCGCGCGATCGATCTGTGCGAGCGCGTCGCGGAGCCGATCGTTCTCGTCGCGCAGGCGCTGGTTCTCCGCGCGGACGCGCCCGACGTCGTCGCCCGGCATGATCTGCACGGGGCGGCTCTGGGCGGGTTGGGCCGACACGCCGGCGCCGGCGGCGGCCGCGGCGGTGGCGAGGACGAAAGACGCGAGGCGGGCACGCATGGTCGTGAGACGCGCGCGCCCGTGACATATTCAAGCGGATGCGCCGCGCCGCGAAGGTCGCGATCGGGTTCGCAGGCGCGGGCGCGACCTGGGTCACGGGCATCTTCATCGCGTCGTTCGCCGCGCGCGGCTGCGTCGCCGAGCGCATGCGCGCGCGCTTGTCGGAGTCGCTCGACGCGCAGGTCACGCTCGCCGATCTCGATCTGGCGCTGGTGCGCGGCGCGGTCGCGTTCGAGGGGCTGGTGATCGATCGCGTGCACGACGGGCACCTGCACGTCGCGGTCGATCGCATCGACGCCGGCATCGCGCCGCTCGGCGCGTACCTGTGGGATCGCGATCTCGGGCTGGTGCACGTCGACGGGGTCGACGTCGTGGTCGACGGCTGGGGCGTCTTGCGCATCCGGCCGCCGGTGCGGCCGCCGATCAAGATGGCGAGCCTCGCGATCGACGACGCGCGGCTCGAGCTCGCGCCGGCGACGTGGGCGCCGAAGTGGGCGCGCTTCGCCGTGCTCATCGATCATGCGGAGTCCGGCGAGACCGTCTTGCGCACGCCCTTGTCGTGGGTGTTCGCGCTCGAGCGACTCGACGCGCGCCTGGAGGTGCCGGGCACCGCGCCGGTCGCGCTCCACTACGAGCGCGGCCGCCTCGACGCGAGCGGCAGCATCTTCGGCCCCGATCCCATCTCGATCCCGGTCCTCTTGCCGGCGCCCGAGCCCGGCCACGAAGGCCAGCAGCTCGTCGCGCTCGGCAAAGACGTCGCCGAACGCCTCGCGCTCGCGCGGGCGTCCGGCTGGATCATGGACGAGCTGGGACCCTGAGAATGGATCGACCTCCGTCCTCCGACTTCCGTCCTCCGGATCAGATCCGGACCGGTAGACGGAAGTCGGTAGACGGAAGCCGGATCAGATCGTCTGGCACTTCGAGTCGCAGGTCGCCGTGTTCGGCGGCTCGCACTGCTCGACATTGTTGCCGGTGTCGGTGCCCTTGTACATCGGGTTGACGTAGCCGTCGCCGCAAGACGGGGCCTGGCACGCGGCCGCGCCACCGCCGCTGCCGTTGCACGTCAGCGAGTCGCCGCCGCCGTTGTTGTCGCACGCCTCGCCGGCGGCGTCGTTGACGAGCCCGTCGCCGCAGAGGACCGCGGTGCAGTCCTTGTCGCACGACGGTCCGTTCGTGTTCGGGCCCAGGCCCGGATCGCACGCCTCGGCCGGCGCCGACGTCTTCACGAAGCCGTCACCGCAGAACGCGCTCTGGCAGGTGCTCGTGCAGGCGGCGGTGTCGCTGTTGGCGGCGCCGTTGTCGCACTGCTCGAACAGCGACTGGACCGTGCTGTCGCCGCAGACGTCGTTGCGCTGGCAGCTCGCGTTGCAGCCGTTGCCGGTGTCCGCGGTGTTGCCGTCGTCGCACGTCTCGAACAGATCCTCGACGGTGCCGTTGCCGCACACCGCGTTCTTCTTGCACGCGGTCGAGCATCCGTTGCCCTCGTCGGTCGGGGTGCCGTCGTCGCACTGTTCGCCCGCCTTCGTGTTGACGTAGCCGTCGCCGCACGAAACGCTCGAGCAGTCCGCGTCGCAACTGGCGCTGTCGATCTGCGTGTCGCAGGTCTCGGTCCCGGTGCCCGCGTTGTGCGTGATGCCGTCGCCGCACACCGCGGTCGAGCAGTTGTTCGTGCAGTCGTCGTGCGTGTTCGAGTTGCCGTCGTCGCACTGCTCGTAGATCGACAGCACGCCGGTCCCGCAGTGCGGCAGCGTGCAGTCCTTCTTGCAGCCGTCGTTGTCGATGTTGTTGCCGTCGTCGCACTGCTCGGTGCCGGTGCCGCGGTTGTGCAGGATGCCGTCCTGGCACGTCGGCGTCTTGCACTGGTTGGTGCAGTCGTTGTTGTTGTTGGTGTCGCCGTCGTCGCACTGCTCGAAGACGGTGTGACCGTCGCCGGCCTGCTTGACGCCGTCGCCGCAGACGTCGTTGCGCTGGCACGTCGTCGAGCAGCCGTTGCCGCTGTCGCCGGTGTTGCCGTCGTCGCACGTCTCGTAGAGCGACTCGACCTTGTTGTTGCCGCAGACCGCGTTCTTCTGGCAGGTCGTCGAGCAGCCGTTGCCGCTGTCGAGGTTGTTGCCGTCGTCGCAGGTCTCGAACAAGGTCTGCAGCGTGCCGTCACCGCACGAGCCCTGACGCGTGCACGTCGTCGAGCAGCCGTTGCCGTCGTCGGTGGTGTTGCCGTCGTCGCAGGTCTCGATCGGCTTCGCGCCCGGGGTGCCGCTGGTCGTCGAGTGGAGGACGTTGTCACCGCACGAGTTGAAGAAGCAGTTGTTGCGGCAGTCGTCGGTCTCGACCGCGTTCTTGTCGTCGCAGTCCTCGTGGCCGTTCCACGTGAACCCGTCGCCGCAGCTCGGCGCCTTGCAACCGCTGACGCAGTTGTCGGTGTCGATGCTGTTGCCGTCGTCGCACGCCTCGATCGCGCCGGCGCCCGAGGTGCCGCTCGTCGACGTGTGCGCGACGCCGTCACCGCAGGCGGCGAGCTTGCAGCTGTTCAAGCAGTCGTCGTTGTTGTTGGTGTTGCCGTCGTCGCACTGCTCGCCGGTCTCCTTGATGCCGTTGCCGCAGCGCGCGAGCTGGCACTGCGCGGTGCAGCCGTCGCCGTCGACGTTGTTGCCGTCGTCGCACTGCTCGAAGTTGTTGCCGGTGTCGGCGCCCTTGTAGTTGACGTTGACCACGCCGTCGCCGCACTTCGGCGCGGTGCAGTCGGCGTCGCAGCCGAGCGTCGGCACGCCGCCGGAGTCGCACGCCTCGTTACGGGAGACGTTCTTGATGCCGTCGCCGCAGTACGCGATCGTGCAGTCGGCGTTGCAGAAGATCGTCTCACCCGACGAGTCGCACTGCTCCTTCTTGTTGTTGTTCGGGTTGGTGAAGTTCACGTTGACGTGACCGTCGCCGCACGACGGCGCGGTGCAGTCGGAGTCGCAGTTCGACGTGTCGCCGGGGCCGTCGCAGGCCTCGCCGCGGGTCGCGTTCTTCTGACCGTCGCCGCAGAACGCGATCGAGCAGTCGGTGTCGCAGGTCGCGGTCTCGCCGCCGACGGTGCCCGGGTCGCACTGCTCGGTGTGACCGTTGGTGTCGGTGCCCGAGTACGACGGGTTGACCAGGTTGTCACCGCACTTCGGGATCGTGCAGTCGTAGTTGCAGGTCGGCTTGTTCGCGCCGATCGCGCCCGGATCGCACGCCTCGTTGGCGGCGCCGTTGACGTAGTCGTCGCCGCAGATCGGGACGTGGCAGGCGCGGTTCTTGTCGATCGCGTCCTGGGTGTCGCCGTTGCACGCGCCGGTGTCCGACGGGCCGTTGTCGCACTGCTCGCCGTTGTCGATCTGGTTGTTGCCGCACGCCTCACCGGTGCAGCTCGCGCTGCAGAGGGGCTTCTGCGGATCGTAGCCGGGCAGCGACGGATCGTTCGGCGGATCGCAGCTCTCGCCGATGTCCTTGTCGATGATGCCGTTGCCGCAGGTCTCGCGCGACAGGCAGTTCGCGCTGCAGCGCTTCGACGGATCCGGATCGGTCGGGTTGGGCGGATCGCAGACCTCGGCGCACTTCACGCCGAGCGGCGGGGTCTTGTCGGGATCGAGGCAGGCCGCGTTGGTCGACGGGTTGTCGGGGAGCTGGTTGTCGACGGTGCCGTTGCCGCAGGTCTCGTTGGTCACGCAGTTGAAGCAGCCGGAGCCGGCGGTGTTGACGCCGTTGTCGCAGGCCTCGCCGGGATCCTGGATGGTGTTGCCGCAGCGCTCGAGCTTGCAGTCGTTGGAGCAGCCGTTGCCCGGATCGGGCGGATCGCACTGCTCGCCCTTCGCCATGTTGATGTGGCCGTCGCCGCAGCTCGGGACCGTGCAGTCCTTGTTGCAGTCGTTGGTGTCGATGCCGGGCTGGCCGTTGTCGCACTGCTCGCCGGCGGCGACGTTCTTCTTGTTGTCGCCGCACATCGCGGGCGTGCAGTCGACGTTGCAGGTCGCGCTCTCACCGGCGGTGTCGCACGCCTCGGTGTCGGGCGCCTGCATGTCGACGTGACCGTCGCCGCACATGTTGTGCTGGCACTCGTTGGTGCAGTCGTCGTTGTTCTCGAGGTTGCCGTCGTCGCACTGCTCGTCGCCGTCCATGACGCCGTTGCCGCAGAGCGTGGTCGTGCAGCCCTTGCCGTCGGCGGTACAGGTCGAGCCGTTCGGGCAGACGACGCCCGAGGCGCACTGCGAGGTTTGCGTATCGGAGCAAGCGCCGGCGGCGAGCGCCAGCGCGAGCGAAGCGGTGATCGTGAGGATCCAACGCGCGGACATGATTCCCCCTGACATGAGCGAGGCGACGGAAAGAGGATCTTAGAAGTGGACCGTCGCGGCGAAGCCGCCGCCGTCGGGTCCGAACACCGGGACGACCGAAACCGATCCCGGCTCTTGTTTCTCGGCGAACGGATCGATGCGGTACGACTCCGGCCGATTGACGATGTAGAGGACGACGCCGGTGACGATCGCGGCACCGCCGAGCACGAAGCCCGCGGTCGCGAGCGTCTGCTTGCTCTCGGCGCTCGACTTGGTGTCGACCGCGGTCGGTGACGGCGACGGGCAGCCGCCGGTCGGATCCGTCATCGCGCACTGCGCGATCAGCGTGTCGTAGTTCTTGAAGCCGGAGCTCGCCTGCTGCTCGACGAGCCCGCCGACGCCGGCGAGCAGGACGCCCGAGCCGGCGACGACGTACGGCACCCAGACCGGCATCTTGCGCTTCTCGCGCGTCAGCTGCTCGTCGGTGAAGAGCTTGACGTTCAAGCGCACGGTCTCGCGCGGCGCGAGCTTCTCGCTGATCTGCGTCGGCGAGAAGCCCTCGCCCTTGGCGAGGATCGTGTGCTCGCCGACGATCACGAGGCCGGTGTACTGGCCGGGCGCGGTGAACAGCTCCGCGCCGTCGAGGTAGACCTTGGCGCCGGGCTGATCGCAGGTGAGCTCGACGTGCGCGAGCTGGCCTTCGACGAGCTTCTTGTAGCCCTCGGCGCGCTGGAACTTGTCCTCGTCGAGGGGCGCGGCGCCGTACGCCATCGCCTTCTCGAGCGCCTCGTACATCTCGACCGGCTTGTCGAGGTTCACGAGGGCGAGCGCGAGGTTGTAGTAGATCGCGGGGTGCTTCCAGTGCGTGAGCGCCTCGCGGTACTTGTCCGCGGCCTTCACGAAGAGCGCGTCGTGGATGAGCGCGTTGCCCTCGGCGAACGCGGCGAGCGCGGCCTTCTGATCGGCGTCGCTGACGCCGACGGCCCACGGACGCTCCTGGATCGCCTTGTTCTTCGCGAGCTCGTCGTCGGTCGGCGCGTGGCCCTTGTCGGGGAGCTTGTCGGGCGTGCCCGGCGTCGGTGACGGCGCGGGCGACGGCGACGGCGCGCCGGCGAGCGGATCGGACGCGGGCCCGGTCGGCCCCGGCGTCGGCGCGGGCGTCGGCGCAGGATCAGCCGCCGGCGTCGCGTCGGGCGCGGGCGTCTTGTCCTTGTCCTTGTCCTTGTGGTGATGGTGGTGCTTGTCCTTGTCGTTGCCCGCGTACGCGAGCGCCGGGACGAGCGAGCAAGCCAAGACGATCGAGGCGATGCGCTTCATAGGATCGAATCTCCCCCTAGGACTCACTTGAGCGTGTCGGCGATCGGGCTGCCGAGCTGATCTTCGAGCTTCTTCGCGCGCTCCGCTTCGCGCTTGAGCGCGGCCTCCGCTTCGGCCTGCGCCTTCTGCGCGAGCGCCTTCTGGACGTTCGCTTCCTGCTCGGCGGCGATCGCCTGCTGCGCGGCGGCGACGGCGTGCGCCTCCGACTGCTTCGCCTTCTCCTTCTGGTCGTTGGCGTCTTTCAGCGCCTCGACGAGATCGGCGTTGGTCTGGCGCAGCTCGTCGGCGGTCAGGTCCAACTGGCCCTGCGTCTCGCGCCGCTTCTGCTCCGCGGCGAGGCGCGCGGCCTCCTTGTCCTTCGCGTCCTGCAGCGCCTTCTCGGCGATCAGCTGCTGGTCCTTCGCCTTCTGCTCGCTCTCCTGCGCGACGACCAGGTTCTTCTTCGCCTCGTCGGCGTTCCGGGTGGCGTCCTTCTGCGCGCCGCGGATGATCACGAGCGCGACGATCGAGGCCGCGACCAAGAGACCCATGCCGATGAAGCCGACCATGACGAAGTTGCGCTTGCGCCGCGCCGCCTTCTTCGTCTGATCGAAGACGGCGTCGAGGAACCCGCGCTGGATGTCGGTCAGCGGACCGCGATAGCGCTTGAACCAGCGGCGCGCCTCGTCGGCGGCGTCGCCGCGCCACAGGAGGCCCGGGTCCTTGCCCTTGGCCTGCCACTGGCGCGAGGCGGTGCGGAGCTGATCGAGCAGCGCCGCGTCGTCCTGGTTCTCGTCGAGCCACTTGCGCAAGGTCGGCCACGAGTGGATCAGCGACTCGTGCACGATCTCGACGGTCGAGCTGTCCGCGCCGGACTTCTCGCTGGTCGCCTGCACGACCAAGAGGCGCGCCGCGACCAGCTGATCGACGACGCGCTGGACCTCACCGACCTCGCGCGACAGCTCGCGCAGATCTTCGATCGGCACGATCGCGCGCGTGCGCTCCGGCGTGATGCAGCGCAGGAAGATCGAGCGCACCAGCGCCTGCTGCGGAGGCGGCATGTCGTTGATCACGCTGTCGGCGTGCGACGCGAGCGCGCCCGCGATGCCGCCCATCTGCGCGTAGCTGTGATGGGTGAGCAAGCGGCGCGCGGAGTCGCGCGTCTCCCACAGCTTCGACGCCGCGAACTGGAGCAGCGGCAGGGCGCCCGGCGTCGTCTCGAGGTGATCGAGCATGTCCTCGACGATCGCGGGCATCTCGAACTGATAGCCGGCGAGCTCGGCGGGCTGCACGAGGGCGTCGCGCAGGCCGTCGCGGTTCGGCGGCATCATGAAGAAGAGGCCCTGCTGCAGCTCGCCCATGAACTGCGGGTCCTCGCTCGCGCGATCGAGGAAGTCCGATCGCAAGGAGCAGACGACGCGCAACGGCGCGGTCGCGTCGTCGGCGGTACCGGCCAGGCACTGCGTGAACGCGATGCGCTCCGCCGGATCGGGGACGAGCGTGTAGAGCTCCTCGAACTGATCGACGAACAGGAGGATCTTGGTGTTCTCGCGCCGCGCGCGCGATCGCAAGACGGCGCCGAGGTGACCGGGCTCGCGGACCAGCCGCTCGGCGAGCTTCTGCTGCGCCTGCAGATCGTCGTTGACCGTGTTCGACGTGCCGAGGATCGGTTGCAAGAGCGCCGCGAGCGCCGCCATCGGCTGGCGACCCGGGCGGACGATCAACGACTCCCAGCTCTCGCCGCCGCGCTTGAGCGCGGGCACGACACCGGCGCGCACGAACGACGACTTGCCGACGCCGGACGCGCCGACGATGCCCATGATCGGGCGGTCGCGGATCCTCGTGACCATCGCCGCGATCTCGCGGTTACGGCCGAAGAAGCGGTTCGCGTCGGCTTCCTGGAACGACGACAGGCCGGCGTACGGCGACTGATCTTGCTGGAGCTGCATGCCGCCGGTGAAGCGGCCGGGCTGGAACGGCTCGATCGCGCGGAGCAGCGAGGTCGCCGAGTCCCAGCGCTCTTCCTTCTTCTTGCGGAGGCAGCGATCGACGATGTCGATCAGCTCGCGCGGACAGTCGGGGCTCGCCTCGCGGAGTGACGGCATCGCGCGATCGAGCATCGCGACGACGACCAGCTGGTTGCCGTCGAGCGGGTAGAGCGGGTGGCGGCCCGCGATCATGCGGTAGAGCAGGATGCCGGACGCCCAGATGTCGGTGCGGTGATCGACCTCGATGCCGATGCCCCACTGCTCGGGCGACATGTACTTGAGGGTGCCGACGATCGTGCCGGACCGCGTGAGGTTGGTGTCGCCGCCGGTCTTCTCGTTGGCGAACTCCGCCGCGGGCGGCAGCGAGATCGCGCCCGAGCTCGCGCGATCGGCGGGCAAGAGCGGACCGTCGCCCTGCACGACCTTCGCGATGCCGAAGTCGAGCACCTTCACGGTGCCGCCCTCGGTGATGAAGATGTTGTCGGGCTTGAGGTCGCGGTGGACGATGCCTTGCTCGTGCGCGACCGCGAGCGCCTTCATGACGCTCGTCATGATGTCGATCGCGCGCGTGTACGGCAGCTTCTGTCCGCCCTCGAGGTACTTGGTGAGCGGCTGGCCCTTCAGGTACTCGAGCACCATGTACGGCGAGCCGAGGTGCTCGCCGACTTCATAGATGACGACGATGTTCTCGTGCTGGCAGCGCGCGGTCGCGCGCGCTTCGACGATGAAGCGCTGGGTCAGCTCGGGATGGTTGGTCTGGAGGAACTTGACCGCGACCTTACGACCGAGCTTGGTATCGCGCGCGAGGTAGACGGTGCCCATGCCGCCGGCGCCGAGCTCGCGGATCACTTCGTACTGGTTGATGCGCATGCCGGGCCGCGGCAGCGCGCCGCCGTGCACGCCGGTCGTCTCGGTGTCGCTCGCCATCGAGCCGGCGACGCTGGGCAACGCGCCCATGCCCGACTCGTCGCGCTTCGGCGTCCCCGCGGCGCCCGCGGGCCGCGCGACGACGGTCGCGTTGGCGTGCGACGCGGCCGGTTGCGGAGTGCCGGCGGCGGATCCCGATCCGACGATCATCGTCTTCGCGCTCGGCGGCGCCGATTGCGGCGCCGCGGGCAGCGGCTGCGGCATGCCCGGCAGCGGCTGCGCTGCTTGACCCGGCGTGACGACGTGAACCGTCTTGTCCTCCGGCCGCGACGTCCCGCCCACTCCGTTGTTCTTCTGCTCACTCATCGGTTGTTCCTCACCGCTGCGCACGAGTGATCGGCACGCACTTTTGGCGTCCTCCCCGATCGAAGCCCCGCGCTTCGGTGCCGAGATGTTAGATCGAATTCGGCGTGAGATCGCGCGAACCTGCTACTTCAGTTCGTGAGCTACCCCCCTGAAATCGGGACGATGGTATCGGCCGTGGTCAGCCTCTGTATGTGTCGTCCTGTTCTATCTTAGAGAGCACCCAATCGAACTCGCCCGCGGTGACGTGCACGCTGCAGTGCGCGCACGCGCCGGCCATGTTGATCGAGAGCGGCGCGCCGCAGTTCGGACACGTCTTCTCCGCGCTCGCGGGTCCGCGTCGCGCGCTCGATCGGATGAACGTCCAGTACTCGCTGTACGGGCGCTCGCGCGACGCCGATCCGCGCACGGTCTTGCCGCTGCGATCGACGACGTAGTCCTTGCCGCGGGCCCAGATGCGGACGGTGACCGCGTCGTACCAGCGATCGCGCGAGACCTTCGCGAGCGTGCGCTGCGTGATCCGCATGTCGACCAGCGCGTTGCGAAGGCCTTGCTCGCTGTACGCGGTGATCCAGTACGACAGGTAGTCGTACAGGCCGTCGGAGACGAACGCGCGCGCGGGGCGCAGATCATTCGCCGCCCACGCGTCGTTGAGCGTCTTGTAGGCGAGATCGACGCGCGCGTCGAACGCGCCTCTCTGCAGCGCGGGGTCGTCGGCGAGCAGGTGCTGCCACGCGCCGCCGACGTTCGGATCCTTGTAGGTCGGCAGCTTGTTGCCGCGCTCGGGGACCTCGTGCGTGAGCGTCGGCGGGCGCGGATCGGCGTGGCGGAGATCGACGGTGACGACCTGCCAGTCGAAGCGGCCGTTGTCGACGACCTCGTTGCAGTACGCGCACTGCTGCGCGCCGCCCGCGTCCTTCGACTGCCACGGCGCGCCGCAATTCGGGCACGGGAAGTCCTTGGTGAGGCGCGGCGGCTTGGTGCGCGCAAGGGCGTTGCGCGTGAAGCCCCAGCGCTCGACGGTGTACCAGGTGTTCCCGCCCGCCGTGTAGTTGGCCTCGTACTCGACGCCGATCCAGTTGCGGCCCTCGTGCGCGCGGGTGTCGAAGACGCGGAGCGCGCCGACGATCACGCGCATCACCGGCACGCCCGCGGGCTCGCGCGACACGAGCGCGGCGCGCGCCTGATCGTTCACGTACGGCGCGAGCGCCTCCATCTTCTGCTTGTCGCCGCGCGCCTCGTGCGCGGTCGCGAACAGGCGGAACGCGAAGTCCTCGAACAGGACCCACGAGAAGTCGGGGTCTTGTTGCGTGAGGGAGGCGCGCTGGGAGCCGCCGGTCGGCGCCGAGTGCGCGAGCTCGACGGGCGGGCCGCTGTTCCAGTCCTTGTTCCGCGCGTTCCAGATCACGCCGACGATCAGCGCGACGATGATGAGCCCGACCAGCGGCAGCCCGATGTACGGGTAGACGACACATAGATAGATGAGGCGGATGATCAGCTCGATGACGAACAACCAGCCGTCGACGTCGCCGCCGCCGCCGCCGCCGCCGCCGCCGTGACCGCCGCCGCCGGAGAAGCTCTCGCCGCCGCCGGGCCGCGCCCAGGCGATCGTCGTGAGCAGCCCGATGATCGCGAGCGCGACGACGATGACCGTCCACGTCCGTCGTCCGTCGTCCGTCGTCCGTCGTCCGTCGCTCATTCGTCGCCTTCGATGCCATCGTGATCGCGATCATCGATGTCGTCGGGCAGCTCGTTGATGTCGTCGTCGGTGACCGGCAGGCACGGGCCGAGCAGCTCGTGGAGCGCGGCGATCGCGCTGGCGGTGGCGCGGCCGCCGTGCACGACGGATCGATCGATCTTCTGCGCCGCCTTCTTCCACTCGTCGATCGGCGCGGCGGCGATCACGCCGTCGTCGGGGACGAGCTCGGCCATGCGCTCGAGCAGCGAGACGTAGACGAGGATGCCGGTGTGCCCGCGCGTGCGGCGCACGCCGCGCTCGTGGAAGGTCACCATCGCGGCGCGGCGGACGGCGCGGCGCCGCGCGCGCCGCGGCGTCAGCAGGCGCTGGAGCGCGGGCAGCCACGCGACCGCGGCGCCGGCGAGCCCGCCCATCACGAACGGATCGATCCAGATCGACGGCAGCGAGAACGCGTGCTCGTCCCACAGCATGAACGCGAGCGCGCCGAACCCGACCAGCACGCCGACGATCACGTGCGCGTGCAGCCACACCGCCGAGCGGCGGCGCACCGCGATCACGATCTCCGCGCACGAGGCCTGCTCGACCGTCTCGATTGCACGACGAAGCTCGGCGTCGGCGCCGTCCGCGAGGAAACCGCCTGACATCGGCGGCTCATCGTATCAAGTCACGGCGTCGCGAGTCGCGCGCACGCGCGACGATCGATCTTGCCGGTCGGTCCGAGCGGGAGGCTCGGGGTCGCGATCAGCCGGCGCGGGCGCTGGTGCGGGGCGAGGCGCGCGGCGCAGTGCGCGAGCGCGAGATCGGCGTCGAAGTCGGGCGCGGGCACGACCGCGGCGACGACGATCTGGCCCCAGCGCGCGTCGGGCGCGCCGAACGCGCAGCACGCGGCGACGCCGGGCGCGGTCGCGAGGATGTCCTCGACGAGCGCGGGGTGGACGTTCTCGCCGCCCGAGATGATCACGTCATCGGTTCTTCCGACGATGTGCAGGCAACCGTCGCCCGACAACCATCCGAGGTCGCGCGTTTCGACTTCCGTCTTCCGACCTCCGTCTTCCGGAAGATCGAGATAGGAGGTCATGCGCGTCGGAGTCGAGATCTTGATCGGGGCTGGATGGTCGATCGTGCCGGCGGTGATCGAGACGTCGGGGAGAGGAACGAGGGGCGCATGGGGATCGCCGGCGCGATCGATCGACTGCGTCGCGACCTGGCCCCAGGTCTCGGTCATGCCGTAGGTCGTGAGGAACGGGACGCCGCGCGCGGCGGCGCGCGCGAGGAGCGGCGCGGGTGCGGCGGCGCCGCCGAGGAGGATCGCGCGCAGCGTGGGTGAAGGGCGCCACGCCGCGTCGTCGAGGAGCGCCTCGAGCTGGGTCGGCACGAGCGAGGCGAGGGTCGCGCGCGCGAGCAAGAGACGCGTCGCGGCGGGATCGAAGTCGCGATCGAGGAAGACCGCCGGGATCCGATGCACGAGCGCGCGCAGGAGCGCGGCGAGGCCGCCGGTGTGCGCGAGCGGCAGCGCGACCAACCACGCGTCGCCGGCGCGCGCGCCGAGGTGCGCCGCGCTCGCGCGCGCGGACGCGAGGAACGCGGCGCGCGAGAGGATCACGCCGCGCGGCGTGCCCGTCGAGCCCGACGTGAACAGGACCGCGAGGGTGCCGTCGGGGACGGCGCGGTTTGCGTGATCCGCCTGCGCCGCGCGCGCGTCGCGCGACAGCTTGTGGTGGAGCATCGCGACCGGGCGCTGCGCGTCGAGGTGCGCGTAGAGATCGAGGACGCTCTGCAAGGTCGGCGCGGCGCACAGCGGCGTCGGCTCGGCGCCGCGCGCCGGCTCGTGCTTCGCGGCGAGCGCCGCGAGCTCGCCGAACGTGTACGTCCGCGCGAGCGTGATCAGCGCGGGCGCGTCGGGCGCCTCGCGCGCGGCGGCGCGGATCGAGAGCTCGCTCATGGCGACGCCTCCAGCGCGCGCGGCTTCGGCGCGGCGGCGGGGATGCCGAGGCCGGCGCGGCCCGAGTCGCGCGCGACGTTCGCGCCGAGCTGCGGCACCGCGCCCGCGGGCAGATCCGGGCGATCGAGCCCGTGCGCCTTCGATCCGTGGACCGCGCGGGCGAGCTCGCACGCCGCCGCGGTCGCGATCGCGCCGTCGAAGCTGTGGGTGACGACCGCGTCGACGCCGTGCATGCGCGCGCGCTCGGCGATCGCGATCGACGCCGCGAGCCCGCCGACCAGCGCGGGCTTGATCACGACCGCGGCGAACGCGCCCGACGCGAGCGCGTCGTCGAGCCAGGCGTCGCGATCGCGATCCGCGAGGCTCTCGTCGAGCGCGAGCGGCACGATCATCGGCGCGCGCACGTGCTTCGCGAAGTCGCGCGCGGGCTCCTCGACGTACTCGATCCCGAGCTCGGCGAGCGCGGCGAGGCGCGCGTCGACCTCGTCTCGCGGCCACGCTTGGTTCGGATCGATCCGGAGATGCGCGCCCCGGCCGATCACGCTTCGCATGAGCTTCGCGTCGGCGGTCTTGATCTTGATCGTCGTGATCCCGCGCGCGATCGCCGCGATCGCCTCGGCGGGCGTCGCGCACAAGGCGTTGATCGGCACGCTCGGCGCCGGCGACGGCGAGAGCACGCGCGCGAGCGGCCAGCCGGCGGTGCGCGCGACCAGATCGCACAGCGCGGTCTCGATCGCGAAGCGCGCGGCGGGCGCGTCGGCCGCGACCGCGCTCGCGAGATCCGCCGCGAACGCGAGCGCGCTCGACGGCGACAACATGATCGGCAGGACTCCGCGCAGCGCGGCGACCGCGCGCGCGCACTCCTCGACGGTGTCGATCGATCGACCGGCGAGCGGCGTCGCCTCGCCGAGCCCGATCGCGCCGCTCTCACCGCGCGCGCGGACGATCGCGCGCTCGCGCGAGTATGGCGGCGCGAGGAGGGGCAGGGCCGAGGACCGAAGGTCCGAGCCGAGCGAACCCGGCGAAGCGGGGACGCGAGGACCCGGGGCAGCTCCTTGAGCGCCGCCTGAGATCGACCAGCCTAGATCGACGACCTTGATCATCCGGACAGGACGATGCCCGCCGCCAGTGACAGGCCGAATGCGAGGACGAGCTGGGCCGTGGCGGCGAGGCAACGATTGTGTGACGGCCCGTCGATCGCGCGCAGCAGCGCGCGGATGCGCGAGATGCCGAGCGGCAGCGTGAGCAGCGGAAGCAAGAGCCACGGCCCGCGCGCGATCGCGAGCGCGCCGGCGATCGCGTACGCGGCCGCGACGAGCAGCACGTACTCGATCAGCGCGCCGCGACGGCCGAGGCGCACCGCGAGCGTGCGCTTGCCGGCGCGCGCGTCGCCCGCGCGATCGCGCACGTTGTTGACGACGAGCACCGCGGTCGCGAGCGCGCCGATCGCCGTTCCGGACACGATCGCGAGCGAATCGATGTGCCCTCGCTGGACGAGCGTGGTGCCCGCGGTCGCGATCACGCCGAAGAACGCGAGCACGAAGACGTCGCCGAGCCCGTGGTACGCGAGCGGGAACGGCCCGCCCGTGTACGCGATGCCGCTCGCGATCGACGCGAGGCCGATCGCGACCACCGGCCAGCCCGCGACGCTCACGAGATAGATCCCGCACGCGGTGGCGCACGCGAACGCGATCGCCATCGCGAGCTTCATCGCGCGCGACGTGATCCATCCCTGCGCGACCGCGCGCGGCGGCCCGAGGCGATCGGGTCCGTCGGCGCCGCGATCGGCGTCGAACGCGTCGTTCGCGAAGTTGGTCCCGATCTGGATCGCGAACGCGCCGAGCAAGGCCGCGATCGCCGCGCCCCACGCGACGCCGCCGTCGGCGTACGCGCACGCGGTGCCGACCGCGACCGGCGCGACCGACGTCGTGAGGGTGCGCGGGCGCGCGGCCTGTAACCAGACGTTCATGGATACCGCTTGAACTTGCCGAAGTCGGGCGCGCGGTGCTCGAGGAACGCCTCCTTGCCCTCGCGTCCTTCCTCGGTCTGGTAGTAGAGGAGCGTCGCCGAGCCGGCGAGCGCCTGCAGGCCCGCTTGCCCGTCGCAGTCGGCGTTCATCGCGAGCTTGAGGAAGCGCAGCGCGGTCGGCGACTGGCGCAGCATCTCGCGGCACCACTGGATCGTCGTCGCCTCGAGCTCGGCGAGCGGCACGACCGTGTTGACGAGCCCCATCTGCAGCGCCTCTTGCGCGCCGTACTGGCGGCACAGGAACCAGATCTCGCGCGCCTTCTTCTGACCGACGACGCGCGCGAGGTAGCTCGAGCCGAGGCCGGCGTCGAAGCTGCCGACGCGCGGGCCGGTCTGCCCGAAGATCGCGTTGTCGGCGGCGATCGTCAGATCGCAGACGAGGTGGAGCACGTGGCCGCCGCCGACGGCGAAGCCGGCGACCATCGCGACCACCGGCTTCGGCAGGTAGCGGATGCGCATCTGCAGATCGAGGACGTTCAGGCGCGGGATGCCGTCGTTGCCGACGTAGCCGCCGTTGCCGCGCACGCGCTGATCGCCGCCGGAGCAGAAGGCGTCGGGGCCTTCGCCGCACAGGATCACGACGCCGACCTTCTCGTCGTCGCGCGCGAGATCCATCGCGCCGATCATCTCCATCACCGTCTGCGGGCGGAACGCGTTGCGCACGTCCGGACGATTGATCGTGATCTTCGCGATGCCGTCGGTCGAGGTCTCGTAGCGGATGTCCTCGAAGCCTTGGCGGCGGGTCCAGGTGGGCGGGGTCTTGTCGACGGGCGGGAGCTTGAGGCTGGGCATGGTCATTCTCCGGAAAGCGCCGCGACGACGGCGCGGCGGAAGGTGAGGGCGGAATCGGGGGCGACCGGCGCGTGGATCACGGTCGCGCCGGGGCGCTCGAGCGCGGCGGCGGTAGCGCTCGCGATCGCCGCGGGGTCGGTCGCGTGGACCGCGCGCGCGCCGTACGCGATCGCGATCGCGATCGGATCGAGCGAGGGCGGCGTCGTCCACATGCGCGCGAAGGCGCCGTCGGGGAGCTGATCGGGGCGGAGCGGGAGCTGATCGAAGATGCGGCCGCCGCCGTTGTCGATGACGACGATCGCGAGCGGGGCCTTGCTGGCTCTCGCGATCTGCAAGGACGCGCTGTCGTGCGCGAAGCTGACGTCGCCGACGACGAGCAGGGTGGGGCGGCCGCCGCTCGCCGCGCCGGCGGCCGACGCGATCAGGCCGTCGATGCCGCTCGCGCCGCGCTGCGAGAGGATCGTGCGCGCGGCGCCGCCGCCTCGCACCGCCTGATCGATCACGCGGACCGGCAGGCTGTTGCCGATCGCGAGCTGCGCGTGCGGCGGCGCGGCGGTGATCGCGGCGCGGATCGCGGCGGGCTCTTGCGTGATCGCGCGATCGATCTCGATCCACGCGCGCGCGTCGAGCGCACGCCAGGCGTCTTGCCACGATCGATCGCGATCGCGTTTCGGGATCGCCGTCGCGAGGCGCGCGAGCGTGTCGGCGAGCTCGCCGGTGATCACCGCGCGCGCGGCGCTGTCGGCGTCGGGATAGCGCGCGTCGGCGATCACGACGCGCGGCGTGGCCGCGGCGAACGGCGCCCACGCTTGCGCGCTCGGTTCGCCGCCGATCTGGACGATCAGATCCGGCGCCGGCGCGCGCCGGCTCGCGAGCACCAGATCGAACGCGTCGCACGCGGCCACGCTCGCCGGGCGCGGACCGAAGCGCAGGTTGCTGGTCGCCTCGGCGCAGACGACCGCGCCGCACGCGATCGCGAGGTCGTGGAGCGCGTCGCGCGCGTCGCTCCGCGACGGGCCGCACACGATCAGCGGACGCTCGGCGTTCTCGATCAAGGACGCGACGTGCGCGATCGCGTCGTCGCTCGCGCGCAGCGCCGGCGCGGGCGCGAACAGCGGCTCGTCGATCAAGCGCTTCGCGATCGCCGCGACGTCGTCGGGCGGCGCGGTCGGCTCGAGCGGCTTGCGCAGCGGCACGTTGATCTGCACGGGGCCCGGCTTCGGTCCGCGCGACGCGGCGACCGCCTGCGCGATCTTGCGGCGCATCGCGCGCATCGCCGGCGCGCCGACCTCGGGCGCGCCGAGATCGACGAACGCGCGCACGAAGCCGCCGTAGAGACGTTGCTGATCGATCGTCTGCGGCGCGCCGCAGCCCTGCAGCTCGCTCGGGCGATCCGCGCTGACGACGACGAGCGGTACGCCGGCCTCGCTCGCTTCGATCACCGAAGGGTAGTAGTGCGCGGGCGCGGTGCCGCTCGTGCAGACGAGCGCGACGGGCTTCCCGGTCGCGCGCGCGCGTCCGAGCGCGAAGAAGCCGGCGGCGCGCTCGTCGATGATGACTTCATGCGAGAGAGAGGAGCGCGCGATCGCCGCGGCGATCGGCGTCGATCGCGATCCGGGAGAGATCACGATCATCTCGACGCCGCACGACGCGAGCGTCGCGACGATCAGATCGGCCCATGCGGTCTGGAGGCTCAAGGCTCCCCCAGCGCTCCCAGGAGCGCGCGTTGCTTGAGCGCGACCTCGTCCCACTCCGCCTCGGCGTCCGAATCCCGGACGATGCCGGCGCCCGCCCACACGTGCGCGCGGCGGCCCGCGAGCAGACCCGAGCGGATCGCGACGACGAGCTCGCCGTCGCCGCCCGCGTCGAACCAACCGACCGGCGCGGCGTACCAACCGCGCGGCGCGGGCTCGCGCGACGCGATCCACTCGAGCGCGGCCGCGGTCGGCGTGCCACCGACCGCGGGGGTCGGGTGCAGCGCGGCCGCGAGCTCGAGCACGTGCGCGGGCACCGCGAGCTCGCCGGTGATCGGCGTGTGCAGATGATGGATGTGGCGCAGCGCGCGCACGCGCGGCTCGCTCGGCGCGTCGAGCTTCGCGCAGAAGCGGGCGAGCCCGTCGGTGACCGCGCGCACGACCAGCTCGTGCTCGCCGCGATCCTTCGCGCTCGCGAGCAGCTTCGCGGGGCCGTCCTCGGCGCTGCGCGCGATCGATCCGGCGAGCGCCTCGCCGTCGACGGCGCTGCCGCGGCGACGGATCAGCCGCTCGGGCGTCGCGCCGGCGAACGCGGCCGACTTGCTGCGGAAGACGTAGCGCGTGCACTCGGGGTGTGCGGCGCCGAGGCGCGCGAGCACCGCGGCCGGGGACGCCGCGGCGCTGAGCTCGATCGTGCACGGCCGCGCCGCGACGACCTTCGCGACCGCGCCGGCGCCGATCGCCGCGCGGATCTCCTCGACGTGCGCGCACCACGCGTCGCGATCGCCGTCGTCGCGATCGACGATCGTGCTCGCGTGCGTCGAAGGCCCGCGCGCGAGCAAGCGCTCGAGCTCGGCGCGCTCCTCGGGCATGCGATCCGGATCGCGCTCGCCTACGAACAGCCACCACGCCTGATCGCCGCGCCGCACGTACGACCACCGCGGCAAGACGAACCAGGCGTCGCCGAAATCGCTCCACGGCGGCGCGCTCGCCGCGCCGGGCGCGAACGCGAAGCCGCCGAACATGCGCGGTGCGATGGAGGCGCCGCGAGGGGCAGGGCCGAGGCCGAAGGCCGAGCCGCGAGCGCCAGCGAGCGGACCCGGGGTAGCACCCTCAGGCGCCGACGGGATCGACACGCGCGCCCACAGCGCCGACGCCGCGCGCGCGATCTGCTCGAAGCGCCGCGCGCCGCTCGCGCGCAGCTCGTGCGCGATCCCGATCCCGGCCCACGCCTCGCCGCCGTCGCGCGGCTCCCACGCGAAGACCGCGTGCTCGTGCTCCATCAACGTGGCGACGGCGCCGATCGGCGCGGGCAGCTGCACGACGCGCACGTCGTCGCGCGCGCTCTGGGTCGCGAGCGACGTCACGCCGGCACCTCCGCGATGTAGAGGTGACAGACGCCGAACGTGAGCGCCTTGATCTCGACGACGCGCAGGCCGGCGGCCGCCATCATCCGGCCGAACTCGTCGGGAGGCGGGAACGCGGCGATCGATCGCTGGAGGTAGCGATACTCGCGCTTGCCGCTGATCAACGCGCCCATGCGCGGCACGACGTGATGGACGTGGAAGCGCGCGAGCGGCCCGAGGATCCCGCGCCGCGGCTCGCCGAGCTCGAGGATGCACACGCGTCCGCCGGGGCGCACCACGCGGCGCAGCTCGGCGAGGCCGCGCGCGCGATCGGGCACGTTGCGGATCCCGAACGCGATGCACGCGGCGTCGAAGCTGCCGTCGTCGAACGCGAGCGCCTGCGCGTCGCCTTCGCGCATCTCGATCCGGCCGCCCCACCGCGCGGCCTTGCGCGCGCCGATCGCGAGCATCCCCGTCGACGGATCGACGCCGACCACGCGCGCGTCGCGGTGCTTCTTCGCGATCGCGATCGCGAGATCGCCGGTGCCGGTCGCGAGATCGAGCACGCGCGCGTTCGCGCCGAGGGCGAGCGCGCGTACGGTCTTGCGCCGCCAGCGCCCGTCGACGCCGAACGACATCAGCCGGTTCAAGAGATCGTAGCGAGGCGCGATCGCATCGAACATCGCGCCCGATCCGGGGGCGATGATTTGCTCGGCAGCAGAGTCACTCATGAGTGCCCTCCTTGATCGACGACGTCGTCGGGTCTTCGACACGCCGTGCGTGGAGCTTCATGTGCCCGGCCTGGATGCCTTCGCCCGCGAGCGCGCGGAGCGCGGCGAGGTTCGACGCGAGGCCGACCGCGGCGAGCACGCCGGCGAGCTCGCGCGCCGACGACACCGCGACCAGCTCCAGCGCCGCGCGCACCGCCGGCGTGTGGGTGCCGCCGCCGACGATGCCGAGCGCGAGCGGCAATTCGATCGCGCCCGCGACGCCGCGCTCGGTGCGCGTCCACGTCGCGATCGGTTTGTACGATCCGGATCGCGCGGCCCACGCGTGCGCGCCGGCCTCGATCGCCCGCCAGTCCTGACCGAGCGCGACCGCGGCCGCGTCGATCCCGTTCATCACGCCCTTGTTGTGGGTCGCCGCGCGCGCGGGATCGAGCGACGCGAAGCGGCTGGCGCGCGCGATGCCGTCGGCGACCGCGTCGCCGCCGAGCGCCTCGGCGGGGACCTCGCAGCGCGCGCGCGCGCAGCGGCGCAGCGGCAGGTTGGTCAGGATGCGCAGCCCGACGCGCCCGCCGAGCGTGCGCTCGATGATCGGCGCGCACGCCTCGGCGACCGTATCGACCAGGTTCGCGCCCATCGCGTCGCCGACGTCGACGTGGATCTCGACGACGACCATGCCGAGCGAGGCATCGAGCACGCGCGCCGAGACGTCGCGGCATCCACCGCCGCGCGCGACCATGCGCGGGATCGACGCGTCGCCCGCGGCCAAGATCTGCGCGCGAGTCTCCGCGATCCGACCCGGCGCGAGGCCGGGCGCAGGCACGTCGTCGAGCTGGACCTGCGCCGTCATGATCGGCGGATCCGCGTCGACCGTGAAGCCGCCGCCGAGCCGCGCCATGCGCGCCGCGTTCGACGCCGCCGCCACGACCGAGGGCTCCTCGACCGCCATCGGGACGAGGTAGTCGCGTCCGTTCGCGCGAAGGTTCAAGCCGACGCCGAGCGGCAAGCCGATCGTCGCGATCACGTTCTCGCTCATGCGATCGGCGCGCGCGAGATCGAGGCCGCCGCCGCGCGCGAGCCACGCGCGCGCGTCGTCGGACAAGAGCTCCGACAGGTGCGAGACCCGCTCCGCGAGCGGCTTCGCGTAGAACCCCGCGATGCGTGAAGAGCGCGCCATGATCACGCCTCCCTCAAGAGCGTCGCTTCCGCGACGGTGACGAGCGCGCGCTTCGCCGGGCCTTCCGCGAGCGGCGCGAGCGACTCGATCGCGAGCTCGACCCGCTGCTCGGCCATCGCCCGCGTCGCGGCGAGCGCGCCGGTTCGCGCGAGCGCGCTCGCGACCTCCGCGCACGCGCCCGCGTCGAGCGCGCCGCTCTCGTCCGCGTGCTCGACCAGCGCCGCGACCACGCGGCCGAGCGCCGGCTCGCGATCGAGCGCGACGATCAGCGGATAGGTCAGCTTGCCCTCGCGCAGATCCGCGAACAGCGTCTTGCCGGTCATGCCGACGTCGCCGGCGAAGTCGAGGTGATCGTCGACGGCCTGGAACGCGACGCCCAGGTGCACGCCGAACTTCTCGAGCGCGTTCGCCTGATCCGGCGCGACGCCGCCCGCGCGCGCGCCCGCGATCATCGCCCAGCGGAAGAGCGCGGCCGTCTTGCCCTCGACGACGCGCAGGTAGTCGTCGATCCGTGCCGTATCGCTGAAACGTCCGCGGCGCTCGAGCTGCAGCGACTCCGCGAGGATCATCTCCTCGATGACCGCGAGCATCTTGTCGAGCAGGCCCTCGACCCCGGCGCCACGGATCCGCCGAAGCGCTTCGACCAAGAGCCAGTCGCCCGCGAAGATCGACGCCGCGTTGCCGTACAGCGCGCGCGCCGCCGGCTGTCCGCGGCGCACGTCGGCGTTGTCGACGACGTCGTCGTGCAGCAGAGTGGCGGTGTGCACCAGCTCGACCGAGATCGCGAGCTCGCGCGCGGCCGCGCCGAAGCCGCCGCCGACTTTCGAGGCGAGCGCGACGCACATCGGGCGCAGGTGTTTGCCGCCCAGGTCCAACAAATGATGAGCGGCGCGCTGGACGACCCGCGGGCCGCGCGCGACCAATGCGAGGTCGGTCTCGAGCTCTCGCAGCTCGGACTTCACCCAGCCGTGCAGCTCGGTGAGCCGGACCGCGAGATCATCGCGGCCGTGGCGCCCGCAGACCTGGCCGAGCTCGTCGAGGAGCGCGGCCGAAGCAGCGGGCCGGGATGCGGTGGAGGCGGTGGCGGCGGCTCTCGGCATCGACACGGTTCCGATGTTCTAGCTCTCTTCAAAGGTTCTTGAAAGCTCTGAGAAATCAGACTCACCCTTTCCCCATTCCCAACGGCGCAGAAACACGGAAGAATCAGACAGTGACTCGGATCCGCCAGACCCGCGAGCCGCGGCTCATCACGCGTTGCGTGGTCGAGTTCGAGCGCCTCGACGAGCGGATCCTCGCGGAGTCGGAGGACCTCTCGCGGCGCGGCGTCTTCGTGCGCACCGACGAGCTGCTCCCCGTCGGTGCGGTGACGGAGCTGATCATCAACCTGCCCGAGCAGCCGAGCTTCCGCGTGATCGCGCGCGTCGCGCATCTGCTCTCGCCGTCGGCGGCGCGCGCGCTCGGCCGTCACGTGGGCATGGGCTTCGAGTTCCTCGAGACCGACAGCGAGGGACGCGACGCGCTCGTCGACTACCTCGACGATCTGCTCGAGGAGCTGACGCCTCCGCCGCAGCCGCCGCTCGAGGGCGCGCGCATCGTGCTCGCGGAGCCCGGCGAGCCGCTCCTCGAGCGCATCCGCGGCGCGCTCGAGCAGGCGGGCTTCCAGGTCGAGGGCTTCCTCGAGGGCGCCGACGCGTACGCGGCGTGCGTGCGCCAGCGTCCCGATCTGGTCGTCGCCGCCGCGCAGATGGAAGGCATGGACGGCTGGACGATGGTGCGCGCGATGGCGTCGAACCCGCGGCTCGTCGACGTGCCGGTCGTGTTCACGTCCGATGATCCGAGCGACATGACGCGCCTGCAGGCGTATCGCCTCGGCGTGCGCGACTACATCACCAAGCCGTTCATCGAGGAGGAGCTGGTGATCCGGATCCACCGGCTCGTCCTGTCGCAACCGCGCGGCAGCGCGGAGACCGCGATGCTGCGCGGGTCGCTCGCCGAGATCTCGCTGCCGACGTTGCTGTCGCTGCTCGAGTTCGAGCGCAAGAGCGGCATCCTCGTCGTCCTGCGCGAGGCCGAGGCGGCGCGCGTGTTCGTCGCCGCGGGGCGGGTCGTGAAGGTCGAGCTGGGCGGCGGCGAGGCGCCGGCGCGCGATCGCTTGATGCATCTCCTCGATTGGCAGGGCGGCGTGTTCGAGTTCACCGCGTGCGAGGTGGTCGGCGCCGACGAGATCGGCCTCGGCACCCAGCAGCTCCTGCTCGAGCACGCGCGCATCCGCGACGAAGAACGCCACGAAAAATAACGTGCGACGGGGCGCGACACGCGTCGGGACGTCGTGTGCGACGTCGACAACGGCGCGCGATCTTGGAATCTTGATGATCGCGCAACGGTTTCCGCCGACGCGTGTCGAGCCCCACGATGTACCGCTCGCTGATCGTCCTCGCGATCCTCACGACGACTGCGCGCGCGCAGGATCCGGATACGTCTATCCAGACGACGACGGTCCACGCGTCGGCGCACCGGCGCACCGAGCCGATCACGATCGACGGCAAGCTCGACGAGAAGGCGTGGGTCGATTGCCCGCCGACCACCGGCTTCGTGCAGCGCTTCCCCGACGCGGGCAAGCCGCCGGAGCACGACACCGAGTTCCGCGTCGAGTACGACGACGAGAACGTCTACGTCGCGGTCCACGCGAAGGACAACGAGCCCGACAAGATCCGCGGCCTGCTGACGCGCCGCGATCAGATGTCGTCGTCGGACTGGATCATGGTCGGCATCGACAGCTACCACGATCGCCGCACCGGCTACGGCTTCGGCGTGAACCCCGCGGGCGTACAGCGCGATCTGATCATCTTCGACGATCAGAACGCCGACGACTCGTGGGACGCGGTGTGGACCGTCGCGACGTCGATCGATCGGGACGGCTGGACCGCCGAGTTCGAGATCCCGCTCTCGCAGCTGCGCTTCTCGCCCGACGATCAGAAGAGCTGGGGCTTCCAGGTCCAGCGCGTGGTCGCGCGCAGCGGTGAAGAAGACGTGTGGTCGCCGTGGCCGAAGTCGTCGAACCGCGTCGTTTCGAAGTTCGGCACGCTCGAGGGCATGGCCGGGCTCGAGCCGGCGCGGCGCGTCGAGATCCTGCCGTACGTCACCGGCGGCGGCGTGCTCGAGGAGTCGATCGACGCCGGCGATCCGTTCATGCGCACCGCGCGCGCCCGCGGCAACGCCGGCCTCGACGCCAAGCTCGGCCTCGGCAGCGCGTTCACGCTCGCCGCGACGATCAACCCCGACTTCGGTCAGGTCGAGGCCGATCCGTCGCAGGTGAACCTGACCGCGAACGAGCTGTTCTTCCCCGAGAAGCGGCCGTTCTTCCTCGAGGGCACCGACATCTTCCAGTACTCGACCGGCAACGGCGACGGTCCGAGCTCCAGCGACGCGCTCTTCTACACCCGGCGCATCGGCGCGGCGCCGCACGGCGACACCGACGACTACGCGTACGTCGACGCGCCCCAGGCGACGACGATCTACGGCGCGGCGAAGATCAGCGGCAAGACGTCGAGCGGCTGGTCGCTCGGCGTCCTCGACGCGGTGACCGGCGAGGAGCGCGCGCGGGTCGACGCCGACGGCGACGGCATGATCACGCGCCCGATCGTCGAGCCGCTGTCGAACTACGCCGTCATGCGCGTGAAGAAGGATCTGCGCGAAGGCCGCACGACGATCGGCGGCGCGATCACCGCGACCAACCGCGCGTTGGGCGGCACCGGCCTCGAGCCCACGATGCACGATCAGGCGTACACGGGCGGCGTGCAGCTGCAGCACCGCTTCGGCAAGGACGATCTGATCGAGTCGAACGTGCGCCTGTTCGGCAGCTGGATCCACGGCACCACCGACGCGATCAGCGACACCGAAGAGAACATCCGCCACCTCTACCAGCGCCCCGATCAGGGCTATCTCCACCTCGATCCGAACGCGACGTCGCTCGCGGGCTCGGGCTTCCTCGTCGAGCTCGGCCGCTTCCAAGGGCCGGGCTGGCACTACGGCACCGGCTTCGACTCGAAGTCGCCCGGCCTCGAGACCAACGACCTCGGCTTCCAGCGCCTGGGCGACTACTACCTGAACTGGGCGTTCGTCGAATACCGCAAGGACGAGCCGTCGAAGAACCTGCTCGCGTGGAGCGCGTCGCTCAACGCGTGGGTCTTCACCAACTACCAGCCGCTGCTCGAGGAGCTCGGCTCGAACCTGTTCGGGCACGCGACCTTCACGAACCACTGGGACGTGATGGGCGGCGTGACGATCGGCAATCACCGCTGGGATCCGATGGCGCTGCGCGGCGGCCCCGCGCTGCGCGACGACGCCGCGTACAACGTCTTCACCGCGGTCACGAGCGACACGCGCAAGTGGATCTACGCCAACGCGAACCTCAACGCGACGATCAAGCCGGCGGCCGACACGTGGAACGCGAACCTGACCGCGGGCGTGACCGTCCAGGCGCGCTCGAACCTCGATCTCTTCCTCGGGCCGAGCGCGCTGGTCGCGACCAACGGGGCGCAGTACGTGGATCAGGAGCCCGACACCGGCGGCACGACGCGCTACGTGTTCGCGACGATCGACGAGGTCGTGACCTCGCTCACGATGCGCGCGAACTGGACGTTCTCGCCGCACGTGTCGCTGCAGGTCTACGCGATGCCGTTCGTCGCGACCGGTCACTACTACGGGCTCAAAGAGGCCACCGACACGCACGCGAGCGACTACGCGTCGCGCTTCCACGTCTACGGCGACGCGCACGTGATGACGACCGCGGACGACATCTTGAACATCGATCGCGACGGCGACGGCACGGTCGATCTGCAGGTCGGCAAGCCCGACTTCACGGTGCGGGAGCTGCGCTCGAACGTCGTCCTGCGCTGGGAGTACCGCCCCGGCTCGGCGCTCTTCTTCATCTGGAGCCACGACGGCGAAGGCTCGGACGTCGGCGACGGCCGGTACCGCTTCGGCTCGGATCTGTCGCAGCTCGCGCGCACGCCCGGCGAGGACGTCGTGATGATGAAGCTCAACTATTGGGTAGGTTTGTAGGCGCGGCGCGGGTGCTAGCTTAGACGCATGCGCTCGACGTGGATCCTGGGGGCCGTCGCCGCCGCGGGCGTGACCGCTTCGATCGTGTTGTACGTGCAGAAGCGCGCGCTGGAAGACGAGCTCGCGCAGCGCACCGCGCCTTCGATCGTTGCTTCGAATGATCCGTGGAACGCGCAGCCTTCGGAAGGTCGTGATGCGCCGGCGGCGCGCGCGCCGATCACGCTCTCGCGCGGCAGCGCGTTCACCGGCAAGACGCCCGAGCTCGCGCCGGACAAGCAGGAGTCGCGGCTCGAGCGGCGCGTGCGAAGGCGCGCGGAGATCGCCGCGTTCCTCGGCAGAGGTGAAGGCGAGAGCGCGGACGACTATCGCGCGCGCATCGTGCCGCTGATCGTCGGCGGGCTCGCGAAGCCGCGCGCCGACGTCGAGGACCAGCGCCGCGCGCTCGAGGCGAAGGCCGGCGTCACGCCCGAGCAGCACGCGAAGCTCGACGCCGCGTTCCAGAACACCTACGACGACTTGCTCGAGTACACGAACCACGCGATCGCCGACGGCGAGCTCACGCCGTACAAGACCAACGTGTCCGGCATGCTCGAGTACGCGGGCGGCCTCGGCACGATCCTCGACGGAGCCGAGGGCAAGATCGGCACGATCCTCACGCCGTCGCAGCAGCAGACCTTCAGCGACAGCGGCTTCGAATGGGGCGAGTACCTCGGCGTGCTCGCGCCGTGGGAGCACCTCGACCCGCCCCCGCCGCCACATTAATGTAGGGCGTGCCCGACGCCGTCATCGAAGTCCGCGACCTCCACTTCCGATATCGCGGCGCGCCGCGCGAGGTCTTGACCGGCGTCGATCTCCGCGTCGAGCGCGGCACCCGCGCGCTCGTGATCGGCGCGAACGGCGCGGGCAAGACGACCTTGTTGCGCATGATCGCGGGCAAGCACATGGTCTCGCCCGAGACCGTGCGCGTGCTCGGACGCTCCGCGTTCCACGACACCGATCTCGCCGCGCACGTCGAGCTGCTCGGCGGCAACTTCCCGTTCGAGGTCGATCTGCGCGTCGCCGAGCTCTTGAAGCACGGGGTCGGCGTCGATCCGGCGCGGCGCGATCGCTTGATCGAGCTGCTCGGCGTCGATCCGCAGTGGCACATGCACGCGGTCTCCGACGGGCAGCGCCGCCGCGTGCAGCTCCTGCTCGGCCTCATGCGCCCGCGGCAGGTCCTGCTGCTCGACGAGATCACGACCGATCTCGATCTGGTCGCGCGCCAGGATCTGCTCGCGTTCCTGCGCGAGGAGAGCGAAGAGCGCGGCGTGACGATCCTCTACGCGACGCACATCTTCGATTCGCTCGAGGAGTGGGCCACTCACATCATCTATGTCGTCGGCGGGCGGATCGCGCTCGCGAAGCCGATCGGCGAGGTCGATCTCGGCGCGCGGCTGGTGCACGTCGTGGACGGCTGGCTGCGCCGCGACGCCGCGCCGCGCGCTAAGATCGTGCTCGATGAGTGAGGCGCTGAAGGTCCCGACCGCGGCGGTGCCGGTCGGGCTCGCGCTCGCCGACGGCTCGGTCGTGAAGGCGCACCTGTTCGTGCCGGAGCGCGGGCTCGCCGGGCGCGCGCTCGCGCTCGAGCTCGCGGCGCTGCTCGACGGCGACGCGCCGTTCCTGCCCGCGCGCGAGGCCGGCGGTCACGTGTGCCTCTACGCGAAGCACGCGATCGCGTACGTGACGATCGGCTTCGGCCCGGGCGAGCCCGAGAGCGACCTGCAGCTCTTCGATCACGAGCGCTCCGTCGAGGTCGTGCTCGAGCGCGGCCCGACCCTCGTCGGCGGATTGCTCTACACGTCGCCGGCGGATCGGCCGCGCGTGCTCGACCACATGAACCAAGCGGGCGCGTTCCTGCGCCTGTGGACCGCCGAGACGCTCTACGTCATCGGCAAGTCGCACGTCCTGCGCGTGCGCGAGATCGGATGACGATGGCGAAGATCGACGCGTATCTGCGGAGCCTCGAGAAGTTCGGCGCGCGAGGGCTCGTCTTGTCGTCGAACCAGAGCGTGACCCTGCGGTTCCCGGGCGGCGATCGCCACGCGACGCAGGTGACGCCGCACGATCAGCTGGTCGCGCTCGTGCGCGAGGTCGCGCCGCCCGACGCGCTCGCGGCCGTCGACGCGAGCCGGCCCGCGCGCTTCGAGGTCACGTCGAACGGCGCGCGCTACACCGTCTCGGTCGCGCCGCGCGCGGATCGCTGGACCGTGCAGATCGATCCGGCGCCGGCAGCGCAGCCGCCCGCGGAGGCCCCGGCGCCTGCGGACGACGAGATGCTGATCGAGCGCACCGCGCACGACCAGGCGTCGCGCGGCGGCTCGTGGCTCGATCAGTTGATCGGCGCCGCGCGCACCGCCGGCGCGAGCGATCTGCACCTCGTGCCCGGCACGCGTCCGATGGCGCGCGCGGGCGCCGAGCTGGTGCCGGTCGGCGACGCCGCCGCCGTCGACAACGAGCAGCTCGAGCGCGAGCTCGAGACCGCGATGCCCGGCATCTTGGAAGACCACGAGCGGGTCCACGTGCATGTCGCCGCCGGCGTCGCGCGCTGCCGCGTCCACGTCTATCGCGATCGCCACGGCATCGGCGCGGCGCTGCGGCTCCATCCGCTCGATCCGCCGGATCCGCGCCGGCTCGGCCTGCCCGACGCCGCGCTCGCGCTCGCGTCGCGGCGGCGCGGGCTGGTCCTGGTCGCGAGCCCTGCCGGCGCCGGCCGCACCACGACGATCGCGGCGATGATCGAGCACAACGCGAGCCGCGGCGTGCGCGTCGTGTCGATCGAGCGTGCGCTGGAGATCGTGCACGGCCATCGCCGCGGCCTGGTCTCGCAGCGCGTGATCGGCGAGCACGCGCCGTCGATCGCGCAGGCGCTCGCCGCGATCGCCGACGAGGACGCCGCCGTGATCGCCGTGCACGATCTTCCCGATCCGGCGTCGATCCAGGCCGCGATCGATCTCGCGCAGGCGGGCCGCCTCGTGATCGCGGGCGTCGCCGCGGCGACCACGTCCGACGCGATCGAGCGCGTGAAGGCGCCGCGGCTCGCGTCCGCGCTCGCCGGCGCGACCGCGCAGGTCCTGTGTCGCCGCACCGGGCCGGGCTACGCCGCCGCGTTCGAGGTGCTCGCCGCGACCGACGCGGTGCTCGCCGCACTGCGGCAAGATCAGGCATTCCAGCTGCCCTCGATCGTCGAGGCCGGGCGCGGGCAGGGGATGATCGCCCTCGCCGCCGCGCTCGCCGATCTCGCGCGCTCCCGCGCGGTCTCCGTCGAGGAGGCGCTGGCCCACGCGCCCGATCCTCACGCTGTCCGGGCCCTCTTGGGCACCTAGTGGAAAACGCGCGGCGCGTCGGGTTACCATCCTTCGAGCGCCGGTGGCCGAGAAGCAGCGCAATAGCGGAACCTTGATCCTGTCGCGGCCGGTCGAAGCGGTCGCGCGCACCAAGGAGCGCGGCGACGCGTGCCTCGTGCTGCTGCATCCGCCTGGCCCCGACATCGGACGCCGCACGCCGCTCACGCAGCGCAGCTACGTCGTCGGGCGCGAGAACGCCGACCTCGTGATCCCGCGCAGCGCGGTGTCGCGCCAGCACAGCGCGCTGTCGATGGACGACGCCGGCGAGTGGTGGCTCGCGGATCTCGGCTCGACCAACGGCACGTTCGTGAACGAGGAGCGCATCGATCGCCGGCAATTGCAGGACGGCGATCAGATCCGGTTCGGCGACGCGATCTTCAAGTTCTTGAACGGCCAGAACATCGAGAGCGCGTACCACGAAGAGATCTACCGGATGACGATCCTCGACGGTCTCACCGGGGTCCACAACAAGCGCTACTTCCTCGAGTTCCTCGAGCGCGAGATCGCGGTCGCGTCGCGCCATCATCATCCGCTCGCGCTCGTCATGTTCGACGTCGATCACTTCAAGAAGGTGAACGATCAGCGCGGCCACCTCGCGGGCGACGCGGTCTTGAAGGAGCTCGCGATGCGCATCAAGGTGCGCGTGCGGCGCGAGGACCTGTTCGCGCGCTACGGCGGCGAGGAGTTCGCGTGCGTCTTGTGCTCGACGGGGCTCGACGGCGGCGTCGTGTTCGGCGAGAGCCTGCGCCAGCTGATCGCCGATCGCCCCGCGGTCTTCGACAACCAGCCGATCCCGTTCACGATCAGCGTGGGCGTGGCCGCGGTGGATCCTGACATCAAGGACGCGGCGGGGCTGATCAAGGCCGCCGACGAGCGGCTGTACGAGGCCAAGCGCGGCGGGCGGAACAAGGTCGTACCGACCTTGGCGGATCTGGCGCGCTGACCTGAGCCGTGGCGCTTGCCGACGGGGCGGTCTCGCTGCAGACTTCGCGCCCCGTGACCGCGATCTCCGACAAGACGCTCGCCGACCTGGGCTGGCCCACGCTGGTCGAGCACTGGGTGCGCCGCGCCGCGACCGCGCGCGGGCAGGCGGCGATCCGCGCGCACGGCTTCTTCGACGATCCGGCCGCCGCGCGCAGCCGCGTCGAGGAGATCAGCGAAGCGCGCGCGCTCGCGTCGATGGACGCGGCGTTGCCGCTCGGCGGGATCGAGGACGTCGCCGCGGCGATCGAGCGCGTGCGCAAGGCGGCGGCGCTCGATGCGTCCGAGCTGGTCGCGGTCGCGCGCACGGCGCAGGCGACCACGCGCCTGCGCGCGCACCTGCGCTCGCACGCCGAGCACGCGGCGCGCTTGGCGGCGCTGGGCGCATCGCTGACCGATCTGGGGCACGTCTTCCACCCGATCCTGGAAGCGTTCGGCCCCGACGGTCGCCTGGTCGATCACGCGAGCGACGCGCTCGGGCCGCTGCGCCGCGCGCTCGCCGCGATCAAGGCGCAGCTCGAGAAGCGCATGAAGGAGCTCGTCGAGGACGAGCGCTACGCGCCGCTCTTGCAAGACACCTATTACACGCAGCGCGACGATCGCTACGTCCTGCCGGTGCGCCACGACGGCAAGGGCTTCATCGCGGGCATCGTGCACGGCACGTCGGGCTCCGGCCAGACCTTGTTCATCGAGCCGCAGGAGATCGTCGAGCTGAACAACAAGAAGCGGCTCGCCGAGTGCGACGTCGAGGACGAGGAGCGCCGCATCTACATCCGCTTCAGCGGGTGGATCGCGGAGGAGGCCGACGCGATCGACGCCGCCTTGCGCGCGTGCGAGACGCTCGACGTGATCGCGGCGGGCGCGCGGCTCGCGGACGAGACCGTCTCGTCGGCGCCGATCGTCGACGACGCCCCGCGCGTCGCGCTCCTGCACGCGCGGCATCCGCTGATGCTCCTTTCCGAGCGGCGCTGCGTCGCGAACGACGTCACGGTCGCCGCTGCGCAGACGCTCGTGATCAGCGGACCGAACGCGGGCGGCAAGACGGTCGCGCTCAAGACGTGCGGGCTGGCGGCGCTGATGACGCGCGCGGGGCTGCACCTCACCGCCGAGTCGGGCAGCGCGATGGGCTGGTTCGCGGACGTGCGCACCGACATCGGCGACGCGCAGTCGCTCGAGGCGAACCTCTCGACCTTCTCCGGCCACGTCGCGCAGCTGCGCGAGTACTTGGCGTCGGCGGGGACCGGGACGCTGCTGCTCGTCGACGAGATCGCGGTCGGCACCGATCCCGAGCAGGGCGCGGCGCTCGCGCAGGCGGTGCTCGAGGCGCTGGCGTCGCGCGGCGTGACCGCGATCGTCACCACGCACTACGATCGCCTGAAGGCGCTGGGCGCGACCGATCCGCGGTTCGCGAACGCGTCGGTCGGGTTCGATCTCACGCGCATGGAGCCGACCTTCAAGCTGCACCTCGGCGTGCCGGGTTCGTCGGGGGCGCTGGCGGTCGCGCGGCGCCACGGGCTCGACGGCGCGGTCGTGTCGCGCGCGCAGGAGCTGCTCGGCGGTCACGCGATGCGCGTCGACGAGCTGCTCGCCAACGTCGCGGAGCAGCGGCGCAAGCTCGAGGAGGAGCGCGCGATCCTGCTCGACGAGCTCGAGCGCGCCGAGGCCGAGCGCGTCGCGTTCAAGGTCGATCGCGAGAAGATCCGCGCGCGGCTCGACAAGGAGACGCGCCGCGCGCACGGCGAGGCGCTGACCGCGCTCAAGCAGGCGCGCCGCGACGTCGAGGACGTGCGCGCGTCGCTGCGCAAGAAGGCCGCCGAGGCCGCGGCCACGGAGCAGGACGTGCGCGAGGCGCGCCGCCGCGTCTCGGTCGCGGGCGCGCAGGTCTCGCAGCACGAGCCGCGCCGGCCGCTGCCGCCGGGGACGGTCGTCTCGCCCGAGCAGCTGATCGTCGGCGCGCCGGTGATCGTGCCGTCGCTCGGCCAGCGCGGCGTGGTCGCGGCGGCGCCGGAGCGCGGCTCGGTGACGATCCGCTTCGGCGCGATGCACGCGACGGTGCCGATCGCGGACGTCTTGCTCGACAGCCACCGCGCCGCGCGCGCGGCCGCGGCCGAGCGCGACGCGCGCCTCGCGGCGGAGACCGCGGACAAGCAGATCACGGTCGCGACCTCGAAGGATCAGCGCAGCGGCGCGCGGACGATCGACACGACCTTGGACGTACGCGGGCAGCGCGCCGACGAGGCGATCGCGTCGCTCGATCGCTTCTTGGACGAGTCGATCCTGGCCGAGCGCGACGTCCTGTTCGTGATCCACGGCCACGGCACCGGTGCCTTGCGCACCGCGATCCGCGCCCACGTCGCGACCCACAAGGCGATCGAGAAGTCGCGCGCGGGTGAGCCCGAAGAGGGCGGCGACGGCGTCACGGTCGTCTGGCTGAAGTCGTAGAGCCGGCTTCGCTGGTCGGGCCGTTAGATCGTCTCGTCCGAGATCCGGACATTCGAGGATCCTTCACGCGCGCGCGCGGATGACGTCGTTGCCGGCGATTCGCGCAGCCATTGCAGCTCCTCCAGTAGCCGCGACAGCCCCTGCGACATCGCTGGGACAAGGTGAGTCGGTGGTAAAGCGTGTCGAGTCGGCGGTGAGTGTCGACGGGCGATGACAGGTCGGCGCGTGCCGGCGCTTGCCGCGATCGCAAGTGGCCGCAGCGCAAGCGCTTCTCGATGTGCGTGCGGCGCTTTCATCTCCTCATCGGAGAGTTGCGCGTCGCGCGCGAGTTGGCCCGCCGGTCGCAATAGGGGTCGACCATGATGACCAACACCAACCGCCTCGATGAGATCGCCCAGCGCACGCGCACCTCGCGCTCGCGTGACCTGGCGTTCGCCATCCTGATCGCCTTCATCGTGATCTTCCAGGTCACGGCGCTGCGCGCTGCGGTGGCGAAGACCCAGCGGCCCGTCGCGGCCGCGCCCAGCGCGCACGTTCAGCAGCTCGACGACGGTTCGGCGAACAGCTGCTCCGCGACGCCGGTGTGCTGAGCGACGTCAGCGCGGACGCGAGAGCACTCGCGTCTGCGTGAAGTTCCGGTGCCCGTCGCGAGAGGAGTGGAAGCTGTATCCGCTCTCGCGCGCACCGACCCACGGTGTCCCGCGGGCGCCATATACGCCCTGGTTGATGCCGACCATGCCCGCGGTGAGCCGCCGCGCGACCTCGGTCGCCGACGCGCCGCCGAAGACGACCGCGCCGAGCCCGTACGGCGAGTCGTTGGCGAGGCGCACCGCTTCGTCGGCGCCGTCGACCACGGTCACGCACGCGACCGGGCCGAAGGTCTCTTCCTTGCTGATGTCCATCGCGGCGTCGACGTTCGTCAGCACGGTGGGCTCGATGAACGCCCCGCGCTTGGCGCCGCCCGCGACGAGCTTCGCGCCGTGTGCGACCGCGTCCTCGATCTGCCGCACGACGTGATCGCGCTGGCGATCGTTGATCATCGGGCCGACCTTGGTCGACTCGTCGAGGCCGTCGCCGGTCTTCCACG
>DATJIA010000084.1:0-48248 GCA_035493675.1 Kofleriaceae bacterium
TCGCGCGCGCGATCTCGTGCACCAGGCGCGTCGACCAACCCGGACCGCAGCCCAGATCGATCGCGAGCGCGACCGGTGGCTGCGCGGCGCGAGCCACGAGCGCGCGCGTCTCCGGATCGTAGAGCGCCGCGAGCCGCGCCAGCCGCGCGCTCGCGACGTCGTTGTCGCCGAACGTGTAGACATCGCGTTCGCGCAAGCTGGGCTAGAGTCTGGCGCGTGAAGGCGGTCGTGATCCATGGCTATGGTGGTCCCGAGGTGGCAAAGCTCGACGACGTCGAGGAGGCGTCACCTCGCCCGAACGACGTGGTGATCGACGTGAAGGCGGCGAGCCTGAACCCGATCGACTTCAAGATCCGCGAGGGGAAGCTCAAGCTCTTGCGGCCGAAGCGGCGCTTGCCGATCGCGCTCGGCTGCGACGTCGCCGGCGTGGTGCGCGCGGTCGGGTCCGACGTGAAGCGGTTCGCGATCGGCGACGAGGTCTTCGCGCGGCTCGAGAAGGGGCGCATGGGCGGGCTCGCCGAGCGCGTCGCCGCCGACGCCGGCGTGGTCGCGATCAAGCCGAAGCAGGCGAGCTTCGAAGAGGCCGCGTCGATCCCGCTCGCCGGGCTGACCGCGCTGCAGGCGTTGCGCGAGGCGGCGGGGCTCACCGCCGGGCAGAAGGTCTTGATCCACGCGGGCGCGGGCGGCGTCGGCTCGCTCGCGATCCAGATCGCGAAGGCGATGGAGCTCTGGGTCGCGACGACCACCTCGACCAAGAACGTCGACTTCGTGCGCTCGCTCGGCGCCGACGAGGTGATCGACTACACGAAGGGGCCGGCGGCGCTGAAGGATCTCGATGCCGTCTTCGACACGCTCGGCGACGACTCCGAGGTCGCGTCGATCGCGATGGTGAAGCGCGGCGGCGCCGTCGTCGGCATCGGCGGCCGCCCCGACGCCGCGTTCGCGCGCGCGAACCTGCCGGCGTTCACGCGCCCCGCGCTCGCGCTCATGAACCGCAAGCGCACGCGCGCCGCCGAGCGCGCCGGGGTGCGCTACGTCTATCTCTTCATGCGGCCCGACGGCGCGCAGCTCGCCGAGCTCGCCGCGTGGATCGACGCCGGGAAGATCAAGCCGATCCTCCACCAGACCTATCCGCTCGCGCAGTTCGCCGACGCCTTCGCCGAGCTCGAGCGCGGCCGCGCGCGCGGCAAGATCGTCGTGACGATCTGATCACTCCATGAGGTCCGGCTCGTCGCGCCGGATCTTCTCCCACAGCGGCTGGAAGCTCAGCCAACCGACCGGCGACGTCCCGATCTGACCGCGCGTGTGGCGCGCGATCTCCGCCGGGATCGGGCGCGGCGTGCCCGCGGCCTCGGCGCGGAGCTGCGCCTCGCAGCTGCGCTCCATCGTGATGAACCACCACGCCGCTTCGTCGACGGTCTTGCCGACGGTCAAGAGGCCGTGGTTGGCGAGGATCACGGCCTTCTTGGCGCCGAGCGCGGCGCCGATGCGCGCGCCCTCGTCCGGCGCGTTGACCACGCCGGTGAAGTCGTCGAAGAGGGCATGGTCCTCGAAGAACGCGCACGCGTCCTGCGTCAGCGGATCCAGCAGGCGGTGCAGCGACGACCACGTCTTCCCCGACGGCGAGTGGGCGTGCGCCGCCGCGACGACGTCGGGCCGCGCCTTGTGCACCGCCGAGTGGATCGCGAACGCCGCGCGGTTGAGCGGGCGATCGCCGTGCACGACCTTGCCGTCGTGATCGACGCACAGCAGATCCGACGCGCGCACGTGACCGAAGTACACGCCGAGCGGGTTCACCCAGAAGCGATCGGCGTGCTCGGGATCGCGGACGGTGATGTGGCCGGCGACGCCCTCGTCGAAGCCGAAGCGGGCGAAGAGGCGGAAGGCGGCGGCGAGCCGCTGCTTGCGCGCGAGGCGCTCGGTGGCGTGATCAGGCATGGGCAGCTCCTAGGCGTTCGATCATCTTCTTCGCGATCAGGTACGAGTCGCCGGGCCAGCGGCCCGAGACGTACGCGCCGTCCTCGACGACGAACGCGTGGGTGTCGTCGTCGCGGGTGCCGCGCTTCGACATCACGCGCGGGCCGCGCACGAAGTCGTCTTCGTTGGCGAGCGCGGCCTTCACCTCGTCCTCCACGTACAGATCGTACGTGCGGTAATAGCGGCCGAGCCGCCAGAAGGTCGCGAGGTACGCGCTGCGCTCCATGTACTTGGGCAGGCAGGTCGTCCGCTTTCCGGACAGCACGCCCGCGCGCGCGAGCACCAGGACGCCGTGGCAGATCGCGCCCACCGGGCGACCGGTCGCCCAGAAGTCGGCGACGAACCGGTGCAGCGCCTCGCTGCCGAGGTACTGCTTCATGCCGGGCGCGTGGCCGCCGGCCAAGAACAACCCATCGAAGTCGCCCGCCTTCAGGTCGCGCCACTTCTTCGGCGCGGAAAACTCGGGCGAGGCCTCCATCGCGCGATACGCCTCGATCGCGTCCTCGCGCGCGCCGAGCTTCCCGAAGATCACGCCGCTCAACAGACGTGGGTCACACGCGGGCGTCGCGCCGTCCTCGGTCGCGAACACGACCTCGCAGCCCGCCTCGGTGAACAGCTTCCACGGCACCGCGACCTCGGTCGTGTCGAAGTCCCGGTCGGGCAACGGCATCAGGATCCGCGTCATGGGAGAGACCCTAACCCCGCCGCGCCTCCTCGCCGATGACCCTTCACGCCACAACGACTGACGTCCCACGCCAGCTACGGCGTGAACGACTTCGCCGTCGCCGCCGGGAGCACCATCCGCAGGTGCAGCCCACCGTCGGCGAACCCGACCGTCATGAGCATCGAGCCCTTGACCTTCACCTTGGTCGCCGCCATCGCCGGGTTCATCGCCGCGAACGCGCCGAAGTCCATCAGCATCACGATGCTGTCCTTGCGCGCGCGCGACGCCGCGAGGAGATCCTTCGCGTCGGCCGGCGCGGCGTAGTGGGTGCCCTTGCCGCGTGCCGCGTCGATCGTGCGGCCGGCGTCGGCCGCCGCGTCCGCGCCCTGCGTCATGAAGCCGAGCTGATCGAACGAGCCGATGATCGTGTGGATCGTCCCGCCGCCGACCATCTGCTTCATCGCCGCGGCCTGCGTCGCCGGCACCTTCGAGAGATCGTAGGTCGTCGAGTAGCTCCTGAGCGAGACGCCGTCGTGATCGCTCGCGCCCGGATCGGTCTGCAGCGTGGTCGGGATGCCGAGCACGTCGATCGTCTTCGGCTTCGCGATCAGGTCGAAGAACTTCGCGAGCGTGGTGTCGAGCGACTTCTGATCCTCGACGCCGAACACGTACTCGAGCGACATGCCGTTCTTGCCGATGCCCATCGTCATCGCGAGCTCCGCCGTCGACGCCTTCATCAGGTTGTCGAAGAACTTCACGAGCTCGGGCGGCGCGCCGGCGCCGTACATGCGCGACGCCAGCTCGAGCATGCCCTGGCGGTACGGGCCCGCCTCGATGTGGCCGGCGATCGCGATCCACGCCGACGTCGACGCCGGCAGCTTGTCGAGCATCGCGTAGTCGCTCGCGTGCTGCGTCTTGACGAACTTGTCGAGCCGCGTCTTGAAGCGCGGCCACAGCACGAGCTCGAGCGCCGCCGACGCCTTGTCGGCCTCGAGCGTGACGACCACGCGATCGGTGTCGGCGGCGGCGGCGAGCAGGCCGTCGACGTACGACTGCGCGAGCCCCGACATCATGTTGTTCTGCGCGCTCATGCTCGCGATCGCCGCGGCCTGCGCGTTCTTGATCTCGTTCTTGTAGCGCGCGAGCACCTGCGTGACGTAGAGGGTCGCGGTCGGCGCGGTCGGCGCGGCCTGGGTCGGGAACGTGGCGAGCGCGTACTTCGAGATCTTCTTCACCGCGGCGGCCTTGCCGACCACGACCCAGCCGCTGTCGGCGGCGACGCTGGTCGACGCGGTGGTGTCGAGCTTGGTCTGATCGGCCTTCGCGATCAGAACCCAGCCCTTCGCGCCGCCGCCGTCGACGTACGCGAGGTAGAGCGGCGAGGTCGTGTCGATGCCGCCGGCGCCGGTGAGGCCGACCTCCGCGGCGAGCGCCGGCACGATCAACGCGTCGTTGATCATCATGCCGCTGCCGGGCTTCATCGCGTTCGCGAAGTCGCGCAGGCCGTCGAGCGAGCCGGGCGCGCCCGGTGTGAAGACCGTGATCAGCTCCGCCGGCGGCGACATCGCGCCGCGCGCGGCCGCCACCCCACCCATCCCCGAGATCACGAACGCGATCAGCAGTGCACGCATGCGCGCGCTATATCAGATCACGCCACTCGGCGGGCGTCTTTCCGGTCCAGCGCTTGAACGCGCGCAGGAACGGCGACAGCTCGGCGTAGCCGAGGAGGAACGCGACCTCGCCGAGCGGCCGGCGGCGATCGCGCACGAGCTCCTCCGCGAGATCGCGGCGCACGTCGTCGACCAGCGCGGCGAACGCGACGCCCTCGTCGGCGAGGCGGCGCTGCAAGGTGCGCGAGCTCATCTTGAGCGCGCGCGCGACCGACGCGAGCGACGGCGGATCTTCACCCAGGGACGTCCGGATCCGTTCGCGCACGAGCCCGACCAGCCGGTTGCCGCCGCCCGCTCGCCCCGAGCGAAGTCGAAGGGCTTCTTCCGCGGCGTCGTCGAGGATCGCGAGCAGCGGCGGATCGCTGGTCGCGAGCGGCGTGTCGAGCGCGGCGGCCGGGAAGGCGAGACCGTTGCCGCCGGCGTCGAAGCGCACGCGGGTGGTGCCGAGCAGCTTGCACAAGGACGCGAGCTCGCGCTCGGGCGGCGTCGGGTGCGCGAACCACGCGCGCGCCGGCACCACGCGCGCGCCGCTGGTCTCGCGCGCGCGCACGAGCAGGTGCGCGACGAAGAACTCGTTGCCGTGCCGCCCGACGCACAGCGGCTCGTTCGCGATCCGCTGCTCGACGGTCGCGGTGCCGCCGTGCTCCTCGAGCGAGACCGTGACGAGCTCGTTCAAGAGCGCGACGTAGCGGACCACGCGCGCGATCGCGGCGCGGATCGTCGGCGCGCTGCGCGCGGAGAACTCGACGACGCCGTAGCCGCCGCGCGGGAAGCGCTCGGCGATCCGCACGCCGAGCATCGGCTCGCGGGCGCGCGCGGCGGCGTCGTCGAGGAAGTCGCGCAGCCGCGCGAGCGGCAGGACGACCTCGGGCGCGCTCGCCGCGTCGTCCGGCAGATCGTACGCGTCGATCATCGCGCGCGGGTCCGCGCCGGCCTCGCGCACGATCGCGAGCGCCGGCGCGACCAGCTGCGATCGCATCATCACCTGCGCGCGCGGCACGCCCGACGATATCGCGTTACGCTCCCTTCGATGCGCACGCTGATCGTCCTCGCGCTGGTCGCCTGCAGCACGCCGCCGAAGGCGCCGCCGCCGTCGAACCACGACACCACCGGCGCCGCCTCGCGCGACGATCGAGCGAAGGCGCGCCTGCACGAGCTCGCCGACGCGCTCGCGCACGATCGCCCGATCGGCGGCCTCGTCGATCCGAAAGACGGCGCGTGGCTGTGGTCGCAGCCGGGCGCGATGGTCTCGCCGTCGGTGCACGTCGCGCCCGGCGATCCGCGCAAGCCGTCGGAGATGATGCCCGGCCCGTGGGCCGCCGACGCCGCGAAGTCGATCGAGCACGGGCTCGGCGTCCTCGACACCGACGCCGATCCGAGCAAGCCCGACTACTACGTCGACTGCGGCGCCGACACGATGCCGCCCGCGAAGCGCGCGAACCTGATCACGCACGGCATCGAGCTCGTGAAGGAGCAGCCCGCGCTCCTGGACTCGCCCGACGCGAAGGGCACCGCGACGCTCGGCTTCCACTTCGTCTACAGCGACACCGCGGTCTACCTGTCCGAGCAGGGCGATCAGCTCTACGTCGCGCACGTCCTCGGCTGGACGCCCTGCGCGGCCTAGCGGCGATGGTCCTCGTCGCCACCTCCGTTCATCCTGAGCGAAGGGCGAGCGCCAGCGAGCCCGGGGCGAACGGAAGGACCGGCCTAACGCAGCTTCATCTCGCCGCCGGCGTCGACGAACGAGAGCGACACGCTGTTCAAGCAGTACCGCTCGCCGGTCGGCGGCGGGCCGTCGGGGAAGACGTGGCCGAGGTGGCCGTCGCAGCGCGCGCAGCGGATCTCGGTGCGCGTCATGCCGTGGCTGTCGTCCTCGATGAACTTGACGTGATCGCTCTCGACCGGCTTGAAGAAGCTCGGCCACCCGGTGCCCGACTCGAACTTCGCGCTCGACTCGAACAGCGGCAGCCCGCACAAGCGGCACACGTAGGTGCCCTGCTTCTTGTTGTCGAGGAACAGGCCGCAGAAGGGACGCTCGGTGCCCTGGTGGAGGATCACGCGCTTCTCCTCCGGCGAGAGGTCCTTCGCGAGCTCGAGGATGCGGTCCTGGGAGAGCGGGGTGAGGTCGTAGCTCATACGCAGTGCATACGACCGTACCGCGATTCGGCTACAGGTTCGGCGGAAGTCCCGGACACGTCGACGACGTCGGCGCGGCGCAGGCCGGCGATTTCGCACCGGTCAGCTTCGCGTCGATCCACGCGGTCACCCAGTCGAGGTTGCGCTCCGGCACGCTGATGTGATCGCTGCCGGGGTCCTGACAGGTCTGGATCGTCGTGGTGCCGCCGGCGACGTTCTTGGCGAGCGTCTCGTCGGTGCACTGCGCGTACGCGGGCGAGATCGTGGTGTCGGCGCCGCCGTACCAGAGCGCGATCGGCGGACCGTCGGCGGCGATCGCGGGGCGATCCGCGATGAAGCGCGGGCCCCACGTCGTCGCCGGCGCGGTCGTGCAATCGTCGTTGAAGCCGCACTTGGAGAGCGAGTCGACCGCGGTCGCGTCGAAGTAATCGGACGGGTAGGTGCCGAGCGTGTGCATGCCGTCCGCGACGTCGCCGAGGCAGCCCGAGGCGAGCAGCGCCGAGACCGCCGCGCGCTTGCCCGGCTGGATCAGATCGAGGCCGTGGCCGGCGCCGTCGATCAGCTCGCCGTGCCCGTAGTAGTAGTCGAGCTGGTACTCGAGCATGTAGCTCGCGTTGGTCGTCGTGTAGCCGAGCTGATCGGCGGACATGAGCGCGCCCCACGCGAGGTTCGAGATCCAGAACGGCGCGAGGCCGACGACGCCGATCACGTCACCGTCGGCGCCGTAGCTCGAGAGCATCGCGTGCGCCGAGAGCACCGCGTGGCCGCCCATCGAGTGGCCGACGAGCACGACCTTGGTCGGGCGGATCGCGTCGGGGATGAGCTGCTTCGCCGCGCGCGTCGCGTCGAGCACGGACTTCGCTTCGTCTTCCGCCGACGCATAGCCGGGCGCGGCGTCGCCGAAGCCGTAGCCCGCGAAGTCGGGCATGATCACCGTGAAGCCGGCGCCGACCAGCGCGAGCAGCGGCGCGCGGTTGGTGTCGACCCAATCGCCGTGGGTCGTGATGTCGAAGCGCGACGGCCCGCACTGCGGCGCGACGCCGGCCGACGCGTGCGCGTACACGACCAGCGCGCTCGGGTTGCGCGGATGATCGGGCACGAACAGGATCGCCGCGGAGTGGCCTTCGCCGACCGCGCGCTCGGTGCGATACGCGAGGCGGAACATCGTCACGCCGCTGGTCAGCGGCGCGCCGGTGTAGCCCTGCAGGCGCGTGATCGCGTCGAGCGACGCCGCGTCGAAGTAGCGATCGCGCCCGCAGCGGAAGACGTCGCCGCGGTGCGAGGCGTCGAACGCGGGCAGCCCGGTCGGATCCGCGTAGATCTGATCGTAGGTGTCGGTGCAGGCCTGGTTCAGCGTCACCGTCGGCGCCGCGGCGTCGGCGGAACCCGCGGCATCGGGGGAGCTGCTGCTTCCGCTGCCCCCGCACGCGGATAGAAACATCATCAACGCGACGTATCGGCCCATCTTTACGTTGTACGGGCGCACACGCCGCCCGGTCAATGTAGGCGTCAGCCCTTCACGCTTCCCGCGGTGAGCCCACCGACGAGGAAGCGCTGCAGGACGTAGAACAAGACCATCACGGGGATGCTCGTGACGATCGCGCCGGCCGCGAAGAATCCCCAGTCCGCGCTGTACTGGCCGACCGACGACTGGATCAAGACCGGCAGCGTGTAGCGGCTGTCGTCGGTCAAGAAGGTCGACGCCATGATGAACTCGTTCCACGCGGTCATGAACGAGAACAGCGCGGTCACCGCGATGCCTGGGCGCGCGAGCGGGAACATCACGCGCCAGAACGTCTGCCACGCGCCCGCGCCGTCCATGCGCGCGGCCTCTTCGAGCTCGCGCGGCAGCGTGTCGAAGTAGCCCTTGAGCGTCCACACGCAGAACGGGATCGCGGTGGTCGCGTAGACCATCACGAGCCCGGCCATGCTGTTCAGGAGCCCGAGCCGATCGAGCAGCACATACAGCGGCATGATGAGGAGCGTCGCCGGGAACATCTGCACGACGAGGAACGCGGTGAGGCCCGCGCGCCGGCCGGGGAAGCGGAAGCGCGACAGCGCGTACGCGGCGGTGCACGAGAGGATCACGCCGACGACGGTGGTCGCGGCGGCGGCGACGAGCGAGTTCCACGCGTGGTGCAGGAACATCAGCTCGCCGTGGCCGCCGCGCGCGCCGAACAGATCGCCGAAATGATCGAGGGTGAGCGTCGACGGCACCGGCGACGCGTTGATCGCGAACTGCCGCCCGGGCTCGAACGCCTTCTTGATCACGAGCAGCACCGGGTACAAGACGACCGCGGTGATCACGGTCAGCGCCGCGTACGTGATCACGAGCGTGGCGAGGCGCGGCCGTTTCACGCGGCTTCTTCTTTCCGCCCGATGCGCGCGCCGAACACGGTCCACAGGAGCAAGACGAGGAAGATGATCGTGCCGTACGCCGCGGCCATGCCGTAGCGCTCGCCGCGCTCGAACGCCCAGCGGTAGGCGTCGGTGACGAGGATGTCGGTCGATCCGCCCGGCTTGCCGCCCGAGACCAGGAAGATCACGTTGAACATGTTGAAGGTCCAGATCGACCCGAGCACGACCGCGGGCGCGAGGGCGGGGCGCAGGTGCGGCAGCGTGATGTGCCAGAAGCGCTGCCAACCGGTGGCGCCGTCGACCTCGGCCGCTTCGTAGAAGTCGCGCGGGATCGACTCGAGCGCGCCGAGCGCGACCACCATCATGAACGGGAAGCCGAGCCACGTGTTGGTCACGACGTTCGCGGTGAACGCCGTCGACCACGACGAGAACCACGACACGCCGTCGAGCCCCGCGCTGTGCAGGAGCGCGTTGATCGCGCCGTACTCGCCCTGGAACATGCCCTTCCAGATCAGCGCGGTGATGTAGTTCGGGATCGCCCACGGCAGGATCAGCAACATCCGGTAGACGCCCTTGCCGCGCAGCCACGACTGCTTGAGCACGAGCGCGAGCGCGACGCCGAGCGTGACGTGGAGGATCACGTTGGCCGCGGTCCACAGGACCGTGACGCCGAGGATGAACCAGAAGTTGAGCGGATCGTCGAAAGCGCGGCCGCCGCCCGAGAGGATCTCGCCGAAGTTGTGCAGGCCGACGAAGGTCCATTGGCCCTGGTGGTGATCGAAGAAGCCGAGCACGAGGCCGACGCAGAACGGCGTCGCGACCAGGACCAGCATCGCGATCGTCGCGGGCGCGAGGAACGCGAGCGCGGTCTTGTGGCGGCGCAGGCCCGCGGCGCAGCGATCGATCGTGCCGCGCATCTGCGCGAACGTGATCGCGAGCGCGCCGGCGACGATCGAGATCGTCGCGCCGGCGCCGCCCCAGCCGTACGCGGGGATCGCGAGCAGCGCGCCGCCGAGCGCGAGCCCGAGCGGACGCGCGGCGCCGCCGACCAGCGCGCCGGCCGCGGCGATCACCGCGCCGAGCCCGAGCGCGCCGAGGAGGATCAGCCAGGGCATGCCCGCGGGGTTCGACGGCGCGACGACGCTGACGGCGATGCCGTTCTTCGCGGCGCGTGCGGCGACCGCGCGGCCGGAGTTGTCGCCGAGCAACTCGACGAACGCGCCGTTCCGATCGAAGCGCTGCGCGGCGTCGTAGAGGAGCTTGTCGGTGGCGGGCGCGTGCGCGCCGCCGAGCTCGCGCACCTTGCCCTCGGTGATCACGGTCCGCTTGCGCAGGAACGCGTAGTGCGGGCTCGGGCGCGCGGCGCCGACGAGGCCCGCGGCCTCGACGCCGGTCGGCGGCTCGCGACCTTCCGCGATCGCCTCGGCGCCCGCCGAGGCGAGCTCGAGCTGGCGCGCGCGCAGCTCGTGGTTGCGATGGCCGACGAACACGGCGATCGCGACGATGCTCGCGAACAGCGCGGCGAGGCCCCAGTCGCGCATCTGGTTCGAGGCGGTGCTCACCGCGGCGGCTCCGAATAGCGGCGCACCTCGCGCTCGACCTCGAGCAGCGCGTCCGACGGCGACTCGCCGCCCGACTGCACCTTCGCGAGCGCGGTCATGTACGGCGTCCACACCATGCGCATCGCCGGCGCCGCCGGGATGAGCACCGTGTGCTCGAGCTGCTTGCGGAAGACGGCTTGGGTCGCGTCGTCGTGCACGCCCGCGTTCGGCACGATCTGCCCGGCGTCGCGCGCGCGCTCGTTCGCCGAGCGATCGCCCGCGATGAAGAGCATGACCGCGAACGCGGCGTCCTTGTCGCGCGCGCGCGCCGACATCAAGACGCCCTCGGCCGAGAAGAACGGCGCCGCGGGGCGACCGGTCTCGCTGACGATCGGCAGCGTGCTGACCGCCCACGGCACGCCCTTCGCGATGTCGCCGACGAACCACGGCCCTTCGAGCGCCATGTCGGCCTTGCCCTCGTTGAAGAGGGTCTCGACCAAGGGCCCGGTCGTCTCCGCCGGCACGACGCCGCGATCGATCAGCCGCTTCGAGAACGCCATCGCGTCGGCGGCCTCCGCGCTCGCGATCCGCAGCTCGCCGTGCTCGTCGAGCACGACGCCGCCGAAGCCGTGCAGCCACGGCGCGTGGTCGTAGAGATCGCTGTTCGCGTACGCGAGCGGATAGCTGCCGCGCGCGCGCGCGGCCATCGCGAACAGCTCGTCGGTCGTCTTCGGCGGCGCGGAGATCCGATCGGTTCGATAGAAGAGCGCGAGGCACTTGAGCGCCATCGGCAGGCCCCACAGATCGTCGCGGTACGCCATCGCGGCGAGCGCGTCCTTCTGATAGCGGCCCGCGATCGAGTCGTCGACCCAGAATTCGATCGGCTCGATCACGCCGGCCGCCGCCCAGTCGCCGATGCGATCGTGCGAGTAGACGAACAGGTCGGGCCCGTTCCCGTTCGGGACCGCCGACGTGATCTTGTCGGCGAACGCGTCGTACGGGACCTGCACGAGCGTGAGCGGCGTCTCGGGGTGCAGGTCGTTCCACTCGGCGGCGACGTGCTCGAGGGCGGCGCGCTCGGGGCCGTTGTACGCGTGCCAGAGCACGACGCCTTCACGCGACGAGCCGCACGCGATCAAGCACAACGCGAGCAGCCACTTCACAGCCGCTGCTCCGACCTCGCGTCGAACAGGTGCAGCGCACCCGGATCGAGATAGACCGTCACGCGATCGCCGGGCCGCGCGGCCTGCTTCGCGTCCGCGCGCACGGTGAGCTCGCCCGCCGCCGACGCGACGTGCAAGACGACCTCGGCGCCGAGCACCTCGCGCAGGTTCACCTCCGCGGCCACCGCGATGCCGCCGCGCGAGTCGAGCGCGACCGCCTCGGGGCGAATGCCGACGATCACGTCCTTGCCGATCGTCGTGTCGGCGTCGCGATACGGCGCGCCGGTCACCGGCAGCTCGAAGCCGGTGCCGCGCAGAAGCCTTCCGTCGTTGGCGACTTCCGCCTTCAAGAAGTTCATCGCCGGCGTGCCGAAGAAGCCGGCGACGAACCGGTTCGCGGGCGCGTCGTAGATCTCGAGCGGCGTGCCGACCTGCTGCAGCGTGCCGTTGTTCAAGACGACGATGCGATCGGCGAGCGTCATCGCCTCGACCTGATCGTGCGTGACGTACAGGCTGGTCGTCTTCGACTCGCGGTGGATGCGCGCGATCTCGCGCCGCATGTCGCCGCGCAGCTTGGCGTCGAGGTTCGACAGCGGCTCGTCGAACAGGAAGACCTTGGGCTCGCGCACGACGGCGCGCCCGATCGCGACGCGCTGCTTCTGGCCGCCCGACAAGGCCTTCGGGCGCCGATCGAGGTACTCGTGGATGTCGAGCGAGCGCGCGACCTCTTCGACGCGCGTGCGGATCTCGGCTTCGCCGAGCTTGCGGATGCGCAGCGCGAACGCGAGGTTCTCGAACACGGTCATGTGCGGGTAGAGCGCGTAGCTCTGGAACACCATCGCGATGTCGCGCTGCGCCGGCGGCACGTGGGTGACGTCGCGCCCGTCGACGAAGACCTGACCGGTCGTCGCGTCCTCGAGACCGGCGACGATGCGCAAGGTCGTCGACTTGCCGCAGCCCGACGGGCCGACCAGGACGACCAGCTCGCCCGACGGGATCGTCAGGTCGAGGGCGGCGAGCGCGGCGCGGCTCGCGTTCCCCTCGTAGCGCTTGCTGATGCCGACCAGACGGACCTCGGACATGCGGGCCTCCTAGAGCAACGGCGGTGCCGATCGTAACCCCGCGGATCCTCGAACGCGCTTCGCGCCGATCTCGTCGGCGCCCGCAACGCCCGTTGCCAACCGCAACGCCGGGCCCGCGCCTTGCTCATCCCCCTCCCGATGCGCGCCGCCGTCGTCGCCGTGTTCACGCTCTTCGGTCCGTCGCTCGCCTTTGCCGGGGGAAACCAGGACACCGCTGTCACGCAGCTCGAGTACGGGCGTGAACACGACGCGGCGTCCGATCGCGCCTACCTGTCGCCGACCGCGATCACGCCGCGCGAAGGGACGTGGACGCTCTCGCTCCGGCAGCCGACCTTGCCGCTGTCGTATCTCACCGCCGGCTACGCGGTGAGCGATCGCGTGATGATCACGGCCGGGCTCGCGGTGCCGCTCGGCGAGAACGCGACGACGCTCGGCTCCGCGAGCGTCGAGATCCAGCTCGCGTCGAGCGACGACGCGGCGCTCGCGCTGCAGACCGGCGTGTACGGCACGCGCGACGGGACGATGACGTACGCGACGCTGGTCGGCACCGCGTGCTGGAGCGAGCGCGAGTGCGCGGCGACCGCGACCGCGTACGTCACCGCGTCGCTCGCGCCCGGCGCCGATCGCGTCGCGCTGACCGGCGGCGGATCGATCGGGATCGGCGGATCGAGCGTGAGGTTCTTGCTCGAGGCCGACGTCGTCGACGACCAGGACTACACGCCGGGCTACCTCGGCATGATCGGGCTGCGCTTCCCGGGGGCGCGCTGGACGATCGACGCCGGCGCCGGCGGGCTGGTCTCACCCGAAGCGGAATTCGCGGCGCCTGCGCTCCTGTTCGACGCGTCCGTGCGCATGTAGATTCTCCGCGTGCATGACGATGCGAGCACCGTGATCTCGCGAGGCGGGCGCGGGCCCGTGCGCCGCGTCCTGGTCGCGATGCTCGACGACGGCGTGAAGACGCACGAGCTGCCGGCGGCGGGCGAGATCGTCGTCGGGCGCGGCCGCACGGCGCAGATCCGGATCGATCATCCGTCGGTGTCGCGCGAGCACGCGGCGATCGAGCTCGGCGACGCGATCCGCGTGCGCGATCTCGGCAGCGCGAACGGCTCGACCTTGCGCGGCGCGCGCCTGCCCGAGCGGCGCGCGGTCGAGGTCGGCGCGAACGAGGCGTTCCAGCTCGGCGACGTGACGGTGGTCGTGCAGGAGCGGCGCGCCACGTTGCCCGCGCCGGCGGCGCCTCCGGGGCCGCGGGGGCCGGCGATCGCGCCCGTGATCCTCGACCCCGCGATGAAGAACCTGTTCGATCTGGCGCGGCGGGTCGCGCAGGGCACGATCAACGTGCTCGTCGTCGGCGAGAGCGGCGCGGGCAAGGAGGTGCTCGCGCGCGCGATCCACGCGGCGTCGCCGCGCGCGCGCGGGCCGCTGATCGAGGTCAACTGCGGCGCGATCAGCGAGACCCTGATCGAGAGCGAGCTGTTCGGGCACGACAAGGGCGCGTTCACCGGCGCGGTCGCGGCCAAGCAGGGCCTGATCGCGGCCGCCGACGGCGGCACGCTCTTCCTCGACGAAGTCGGCGAGCTGTCGCCGGGCGCGCAGGCCAAGCTCCTGCGCGTGATCGAGGACAAGCGCGTGATGCGGGTCGGCTCGACCGAGACGCGGCCGGTCGATCTGCGCGTCGTCGCCGCGACCAACCGCGAGCTCGAGACGTCCGGGTTCCGGACCGATCTGTACTTCCGCCTGGCCGGGATCGTGCTCGAGGTGCCGCCGCTGCGCGAGCGCGCGATCGAGATCGAGCCGCTCGCGCGCGCGTTCGCCGCGGCCGCCGCCGCGCCGCTCGAACGCCCGACGCCGGCGTTCGCGCCCGACGCGCTCGCCGCGCTCGCCGCGCACGACTGGCCCGGCAACGTGCGCGAGCTGCGCAACGCGGTCGAGCGCGCGGTCTTGCTCGCCGACGGCGCGATCACCCGCGACGATCTCTTCGGCAAGCTGACCCCCAAGGCGGCGCCGCCCGCGCCCGCGATCGACGACGAGCGCGCGCGCATCATCGCCGCGCTCGAGCAGTGCGCCGGCAACCAGACCCGCGCCGCCGAGCTGCTCGGCATGCCGCGCCGCACGCTGGTCAAGCGCCTCGGCCAGTACGCGATCCCGCGCCCGAAACGCCGCTAGGGAGGATCGCCCTTCGGGCTCGCGAGCCACGCCTCGACGCCGGCGAGCTCCGCGGGCGCCGCGCCCGAGCTCCGCAGGTCGTCGCGGCGCCCGCGCTCCAGCTCGATCGCGCGGTCGCGATCGCCGGCGTGCAGGTACGCGACCGCGAGCAGGCCGCGGATGCGCGCGCGCTCGCGCTGGTTCTGGTCGTCGCCGCCGACCGCGATCGCGCGCGTGAGGGTCGCGATCGCGTCGGCGTTCGCGCCGGCGTCGAGCTCGCACTCGCCGATCGTCTCGAGCGCGTAGGTCACTAGCTTGCCGCCGTTGGCGCGCGCGGCGCCGTCGCGGTCGAGGATGTCCAGCACGCGTTGCGCGATCGTGCGCGCGCGCGCGCAGGTCGCGGGCCGGCGCAGCGCGGACGCGTAGTGGAGCTGCGCGGACAGCGTGTCGGGATCCTCGGGGCCTGCGATCCGCTCGGTCCGCGCGGCCGCGTCGCCGAGCTCGCGGATGGCGGCGTCGCGCGCCGCGTCGTCGTGCGCGGCGACCGCGCCTTGCACGCGCGCGAGCGCGAGGTTCGTGTGCGCGAGCGCGACGTCGCGATGATCGGGACCGAACGCCTGCTCGAGCGCGGCAGCGGCGCGCTCGTACACCGTTACCGCCGCGGCGTGTTGCTGATCGTTCTCGAGCACGACGCCGAGGGTCAGGTAGACCTCGCCGATCTTCGCCGGCGTCGCGTCGTGCCAGCCGTCGACGATCTGCTGCGCCCACCGGGCCCGCTCGAGCGCGCGTGGGGTCTCGCCGAGATCGCTCAGCGCGAGCGCCTCGTTCTGCACGGTGTCGATCAACGCCGGGTTGTCGTGTCCGTACCAGCGCTGGAGGTGCGCGAGCTGTTGATCGTAGAAGGGCAGGGCCTCGCGGTGGCGCCCGGCGCTGTCGAGCGCGATCGCGAGCAGGCCGACCGCGTGCGCGTACTGCGGGTTGGCCTCGCCGTCCGTCTTGCGCAGGAGCTCGACGCCCGCGCGCGCGTCGTCGACGGCGGCCGCGGCGTCGCCCCACGACACCTCGACCGCGGCGATCGAGACGAACACGATGCCGGCGGCGTCGGTGTCCTTGCGTCGCTGCGCGTCGGCCCGCGCGATGCCGATCCAGCGGGTCGCGAGCGCCTGATCGCCGAGCTTGCCGGCGGCGAGGCCGAGCAGCTGCGCGATCGCGGTCAGCGCGTCGTCGTCGTCGCCGGCGGCGCGCGACGCGTAGTAGTCCTGCTCGAGCACGTCGGCGGCGCGCCGGTAGTCGCCGCGCGCCATCGCGACCTGCGCGCGAGCGCTCGCGCCGAGCGATTGGATCGGCGTGTAGTCGAGGTGCGCGGGCAGCGAGCCGATGCGATCGAGGAGCTGCTCGGCGAGATCCGGGTGGCCGCCGTCGGCGAGCGCCGACACGACGTGGAGCAGGCCTTCGCTGCTGTCGATCAGCGCGCCGCGCACCGGATCGGCCGGCGGCTCGATCGCGAGCGCGAGGGCGTCGGGATCGAGGCAGCGCGACGACGGTCCCAGCTCGCGCAGGCGCGCGGCGAGGCCGACGGCGTCGGGCGCCGCGATCGCGCGGCCGAGCTCGCCGCGCCGGCGCGCCAGGCAGTGGGTCGCGCGCGCGCCGACCTGCGGCGACCACGCGCCGCGCGCGTCGTTGGTGCACGCGGTCTTCGCGGCGGTGCGCCAGGCGACGACCGCGCGATCGAGATCCGCGGTGAGCGCCGCGGGATCCGGCGCGCCGGGCTGCACCGGGCCGAGCGCCTTCGCGCGCGCGGCCGCCGCGCCCGCCGGCCAGGCCTCGTCGAGCGCGGCGCCCGCGGTCGCGCAGGTGTCGCGCGGCGCCGGCACGTTGTCCGGCTTTCGGACGAACAGCGCGGTCGCCGCCGCCGCCGCGCCCGCGGCGATCACGATCGCGCCGGCGACGATCGGCCAGCGCCGCGCGCGCGGCCCCTCGAGCACGCGCGCGAGCGTCGCGACGTCGGCGAAGCGATCGGCGGGCGCGAGCGCCATCGCCTTGCGCGCGGCGGCGTCGAGCCACGCCGGCACGTCGCGCACGCTCGACGGTCCCTCTTCGATCGACGCGAGGCGCGCGTCGATCGACTCGCCGCGGAACGGCGGCTTGCCGTGCAACAGCTCCCACAGCGCGACGCCGAACGAGAACTGATCCGACAGCGCGTCGCCGGCGTCGCCGCGCAGCTGCTCGGGCGCCATGTACGCGGGCGTGCCCGCGTGGCGGAGCGTGGTCGTCGCGACCAGCGGCACCGCCTCCGGCGCATCGATCAGCTCCGGCGCGCTCATCGCGATGCCGAGATCCGCGATGCGCGCGCGGCCGTCGTCGCCGTACAAGAGGTTGCCCGGCTTGACGTCGCGGTGGACGAGGCCCGCCGCGTGGATCGCGGCGAGCCCGCGCGCCGCCTCGACGAACACCGCCGCGACCTCGCGCCAGCTCCGCTGCGTCTTCGCCCAGTCCTTGAACGACTGGCCGCGCACCAGCTCCATCGTGTAGAAGCTGCGGCCCGCGTGCTCGCCGACGTCGAAGACCGGCACGACGTTCGGATGCGACACGCGCGCCATCGCGCGCGCCTCGCGGCGCAGTCGCTCCTGGCTGGCGCGTCCGAGCAGCTCGTCGTGCAGGACCTTCAGCGCGACCGTGCGCTCGAGCTCGGGATCGTACGCGCTCCACACCGCGCCCATGCCGCCGGCGCCGAGCGCGTCGAGCACCACGTAGCGCGCCCACGTCTGTCCGGGAACCGGACCGCCGGTCCCGCTCGCGCTCGCCGCCGGCGCGGTCGCTTCGTCTCCCGACGGCATGGTCTCGCCGTCGAAGATGTCGTCACGCGCCACGCCTCATCATACGTGCGCCGCGCGCGCGATCACCCGCTAGTGCGCGTACATCTGATAGAGCTGTTGGATCTCCGAATCGGTCTGGCCCTGCCAGATGTAGCGCCAGCCGAGGTTCAGCGCGTGCTCGTCGCCGCGATGCCGGCGCGCGTACGAGTGCCACATGATCGCCTGCGCGAGGCGATGGAAGCGCGGGTGGATCAAGTTGCGGAGAGCGGCGGCGCGCTCGGTCGCGAGCTCGGTGACCGCGCCGCTGAAGTCGGCCGCGGTGGTGCCCGGGTTGCGGCGGATCGAGTCGTTGATGATCGAGTTGCGCTCGATCTGACCGCGCTCCCAGCCGAGCGCCATCGCGCGGTTGTCCGGACGTTCGGCGCCCTGCATGCCGAGCAGGAAGCCGTTGGTCAGCTCGTTCTGCACGGTCGGGATGTGGCGGGTCGCGCCGTCGGCGTCGTCGATCTCCATGAAGCTCGCGATCGTCGCCGCGACGGTGATCACCGCGCCCGCGATGAAGCCCGCGCTGATCGCGAGATCGATCGCCGCCTCCGCGCCGCCCGCGCCCGCGATGCCTTCGCCCGCGCCGGCCTCGCCCGCGCCCGCGCCGCCCGCGCCCGCGCCACCGCCACCGCCGCCCGCGCCCGCGCCGGCACCGCCGCCCTCGAGCGTCGCGCCGCCCGCGCCGACGCCGCCCGCGCCGGCCTCCGCCGCGACCGCCGCGTCTTCGGCGACGAGGCGCGCGTACCAGCGCGCCATCGCGTTGCGGATGTTGGTCCAGTTGGGCGCGATCCGGCACTCGAGGCCGATCTGATACGTGCCTTGCAAGAACCAGCCGGACGGCGACGTGTAGCGGAGCTGTAGCGGATTCGTCATCAGCGCGGCGCGCAGGTTCATGAAGCGAAGGTGCGCCTCGCCGGGCGCCTGCTCGATCGCGCGGAACTGGAGATCGAGGCTCATCAGGCTGCCCATCTCGGCGACGCCGCCGAAGAACAAGTAGCCGCTCGCGTTGCCGCCCTGTTGTCCGACCGAGCCGCCGCCGGTGGCGCGGAACCGGAGCAGATCGTGGAACGCGTGCCCGACCTCTTGTTGCCGCTGGTACGAGAGCGTGTCCTCGCGCTGTCCGTTGCGGAACGTGTGCTGGAGGGTGCCGCGATCCTGTCCGTGCGCGCTGCCGCTCGACTGCGGACCGTCGGTGGCGCCCATCGACGACATGCTGACGCCCGGCGCGACGTGCTGCGCGTGCGGGTCTCCGTACTCGGCGTTGATCTGGAAGCGGAACCGCACGTGCTCGAGCGTGAAGTACTGGGTGAGGGGCATCCTGATCTGCGGGACGTCCATCTCGTAGCGGCCCTGCCAGCGGCCGCTGTGACCGGACTCCGTGATCGCGCGCGGCAGCTCGATCAAGCGCGCCGCGCGCGCGAAGCCGCTCGACGGCGCGACGCGCGCCGGCAGGCCCGACATCATCGCGACCGCGGCGCCGTCCGCCTCGAGCTCGCTCGCGTCGCCGGGCTCGCTGACCTCGAGCTTGCACTGCGGCGCGGCCGTCGCGCCGCGCTGTTGCACGGTATGCGCGACCTCGTGCGCGAGGAGGAACGCGCCGTCGGGCGTCTCGGGCGCGTACTGCCCGGCGCCCATGTAGACGTCTTGCCCGGTCGCGAACGCGCGCGCGCCGAGCGACGACGCCGCCTCCGCCGACGACGCGTCGGTGTGCACGCGCACGCCCGAGAGATCGGTGCCGAGCGACGACTCGAAGCGATCGCGCAACGAGCTCGGCAGGCCGTGGCCCGATCCCTCCGCCGCGCGCGCGACGTGCTCGGTCGCATCGGCGCGCACGCCGCTCATCTGCGCGACCACCGCGCGCGCGATCGCGTGCGACGACGCCGGCATCCGCGCGGTCACCGTCGCGCGGCCGGGCGTGCCCATCCCCTCGGGGAGCTTCTCGTGGATCGAACCCGTGCTCGCGTTGCTCAGATCGTCGTATCGGCTCATCGGCGCTCGGAGAGAGCACCCCGCGTGCCGGCGCCAAGCCCGCGAAACCCGGCGCCGCCGCGTGCGCGACACGCGCCAGCGTGCGCGACTTGCGCACGGCACCCGGGTTACGCTAGCTAGTCCCACCGTGCCCCGCCGTCGTTTCCGTCCATGGCCGCGTACGCTTCGCGGCTTGGTCGCGCAGGGCGGCACGCCCGGATGGTTCACCGGCGCCGGCGGGCTCGCGCGCATCTCGACGCCGGCGCGCGCGCCGCTGCGCGTGCTCGGCACCGGCGATCGCGCGTTCCCCGCGATCATCGAGCGCATCGCGACCGCCGAGAGGTCGATCGAGATCCGCGCCTTCCTCTGGCGCGACGACGACACCGGCAATCGCCTCGGCCAGGCCGTCCTCGACGCCGCCGATCGCGGCGTGAAGGTCACGATCCACAAGGATCGGATCGCCGCCGTCTACGAGTACACCGGCGGCAACAAGCAGAGCTTCTTCCACAAGCGCGTCGATCCGGTGCGCGGGTTCCAGGCGTGGTTCCTGGGCGCGGTCTATCGCGCGCCCGGATCGTTCCGCCAGAAGCCGAACCTGCTCGCCGAGCGCATCGTCGCCCACCCGAACATCAACGCGCTCCACGAGCGCAAGCGCTTCGATCACTCGAAGCTGTTCATCGTCGACGATCGCGTGCTCGTGCTCGGCTCGATGGGCATCGGCGACAACCATCACCTCGACTGGGTCGACACGATGGTCGAGGTCGAGGGCGAGGAGCACGTCAAGCGCTTGAACGAGCGCATGGTGGGCCTCGACGAGTTCGATCCGTCGCGCGGCATCGACTTCCTCGTGCACAGCCGCGAGATCCACCGCCCGAAGAGCTGCCCGATGGCGACCCATCGGCTCGCGCTGCTCGACGCCGCCGAGCAGTCGATCACCGTCGAGATGGCGTACATGGGCGACAGCCGCTACACCGCGGCGCTCGCGCGCGCGGTCCGCCGCGGCGTCGAGGTCACGCTGGTCACCGCCGCGCACGCCGACGTCCTCGGCCACACCAACCGCGCGACCTGCGACGCGCTGATGCGCCTGACCGGCGCCGCGCAGAACCTGACGATCGTGCTCCTGCCCCGCATGGTGCACTCGAAGGTCGTCGTGATCGATCACCGCTTCTCCGACGTCGGCAGCGCGAACTTCACGCGCCTCTCGCACGGCGTCTACGACGAGATCAACCTGTACGCCGACAACGCGGGCTTCGCCGATGCGCTCGAGGACGAGATCGCGCGCCACTGCGTCGACGGCCACATGGTCACGCACCGGGTCGGCTATCGCCGCGCGTTCAACGCGGTCGAGCGCGCGATCGTCGCGTACCAGTCGCGGAGGGGCGGCTAGGGACGATGGCGGGCACGCACGCACGAGACGACGACGACCGCGCCGCGCAAGCGCGCGCCGAGCGCCGCCGCCAGATCCTCGACGCGGCGACCGAGGTCTTCGCCGAGGTCGGCTATCACGAGGCGTCGATCAACGCGATCATCGAGCGCGCCGAGATCGCGCGCGGCACCTTCTACCTGTACTTCGAGTCGAAGGCGGCGGTCTTCGACTCGATCCTCGAGGGCGCGATGCGCGAGCTGCGCGCGCGCATCTCTCGCATCGACGTCGAGGATCCGAGCGCGCCGCCGCCGCAGGTGCAGCTCCGCGAGGTCCTCGTGCGCGTGCTCGAGTACGTCGTCGGCGATCGCACGCTCACGCGGATCCTGCTCGCCGGCGGACGCACGCAGGAGACCGAAGCGGCGCAGCGCCTCGACGCGTTCTTCGCCGAGATCCGCGGCATCATCGAGCTCGGCCTCCATCACGGCATGGCGATGAAGCTCGTCCGCCCGTGCAACAAGGAGATCGTCGCGAACGCGCTGCTCGGCACCGCGCGCGGCGTGATCGAGGGCCTCGTGCTCCACGGCTTGTCGGCGTCGGTCGACGACGTGGTCAACGAGATGATCGCGCTCTCGCTCCGCGGCGTCCTCGCGGGCTGACCGACCTCCGAAAGGTCCGACCTCTAGGTGACGGATCTCGCTCGCGTTCTCGACTGGACTGACATGTCAGTCTGTGGCTAACTGCTCGCTAGACTGACGCGTCAGTCTGCCTGCCAAGGGGAACGCGCATGAGCGATAGCAAATACGTCATCGGCATCGACGTCGGCTCCACGACCGTGAAGATGACGGTCATCGATCCGACCTCGAAGGAGATTCTCTGGAAGAAGTATCTCCGCCACGAGACGCGCCAGCCCGAGATGACGCTCTCGATGCTGGAAGAGATCCACGCGGCGTTCCCCGAGATGAAGCCCGACGACGTGCGGTGCTTCATCACCGGATCGGGCGGCGGCCCGATCGCGCCGCAGCTCGGCGCGAAGTTCGTGCAAGAGGTCAACGCGGTCACGATGGCTGTCGAGAACCTGCACCCCGACGTCGGCTCGGTGATCGAGCTCGGCGGGCAGGACGCGAAGATCATCATCTTCAAAGAGAACCAAGAGACCGGCGACAAGCAGTCGCAGACCTCGATGAACGACAAGTGCGCGTCGGGCACCGGCGCCACGATCGACAAGTGCATGCTCAAGGTCGGCATGCCGCGGGAAGAGATTCCCGGCCTCAAGTTCGACGACTCGAAGCTCCACCACGTCGCCGCGAAGTGCGGCGTGTTCGCCGAGACCGACATCGTCAACCTCGTGAAGTCGGGCATCCCCCGCAACGAGATCCTCAACTCGCTGGCGAACGCGATCGTCAGCCAGAACCTCGCGGTGCTCACGCGCGGCAACACGCTGCGCTCGAAGGTGCTCCTGCTCGGCGGTCCCAACACGTACCTGCCGTTCCTCCAGGAGTGCTGGCGCCTGCGCATCCCCGAGACGTGGGCCGAGCGTGGCTACGAGTACGACAAGTCGATGCCGATCGACGAGCTGATCTTCGTCCCGAAGAACAGCGAGTACTACGCGTGCTACGGCGCCGTCCTCTTCGGCCTCTACGAACCCGCGCACGTCGGCCGCTACAAGGGCCTCGACGGCCTGAAGGAGTTCATCCTCCACGGACGCAAGGCGAAGCTCGGCGAGAGCGCCGGCCCCGGCCTCGTCGAGGAGCAGGTCCAGGCGGAGGCGTTCAGCGAGAAGTACAAGACGCCGCCGTACGACGACGCCGTGCTCGAGCGCGGCAAGACCTATCGCGGCGTGGTCGGCCTCGACGGCGGCTCGACCTCGTCGAAGTGCGTCTTCATCGACGAGCACGAGAACATCTTGAAGAAGGTGTACACGCTCTCGAAGGGCAACCCGATCCAGGACATGAAGGACATGTTCGCGGAGATGCGGGACTGGGCCACCGCGCAGGGCGCGAAGCTCGAGGTCACCGGGTTCGGCGTCACCGGCTACGCGGGTGACGTGCTCGAGAAGTCGCTCGGCGCCGACGCCAACATCGTCGAGACCGTCGCGCACATGATGAGCGCGAAGCGTTGGTTCCCCAACGTCGACGTGATCTGCGACATCGGCGGGCAGGACATCAAGGTGATGTTCATGCAGCACGGCGACGTGAAGAACTTCCGTCTGTCGAACAGCTGCTCGGCCGGCAACGGCATGCTGCTGCAGGCGATGGCCGATCAGTTCGGCGTGCCCGTGAAGCAGTACGCCGAGGTCGCGTTCCAGGCGCGGCTCGCGCCCAAGTTCAGCTACGGCTGCGCCGTCTTCCTCGACTCCGACCGCGTCAACTTCCAGAAGGAAGGCTACTCGCGCGAGGAGCTGCTGGCCGGCCTCGCGTTGGTCTTGCCGAAGAACGTCTGGCAGTACGTCGTCCAGATCCCGCGCATGAGCGAGCTCGGCCGCGTGTTCGTCCTCCAGGGCGGCACGCAGAAGAACCTCGCCGCGCTGAAGGCGCAGGTCGACTACATCGAGAAGCGCGTGCCGAACGCGGAGGTCTTCCTCCACCCGCACTGCGGCGAGGCCGGCGCGATCGGCGCCGCCTTCGAGGCGCTGCGCGTGACCAAGCGCCGCGGCAAGACGACCTTCGTCGGCCTCGACCAGGCGATCGACATCTCGTTCGTCTCGAAGAACGACGAGACCACGCGCTGCAACTTCTGTCCGAACAACTGCTCGCGCACGTTCATCGACACCGCGACCCTCGACGGCAACAAGGCCCGCTACATCTCGGGCTTCAGCTGCGAGAAGGGCACCGTCGAGAACCTCGACGCCCTGAAGAAGCTCAACAAGGAGCGCCAGGGCCGCATGAAGAAGTTCCCGAACCTGGTCGACTACGAGGCCACGCTGGCGTTCAAGGCCGCGTACGAGTGCGAGCCGCTGCCGGCGCACGGCACCGAGGTCGACGACGTCGTCGTCAAGCGCACGCTGCTCGGCGCGGTCCGCCGCAAGAACGTGAAGCGTCCGTTCCAGCGTTCCAGCGCGGAGGCGGCCGCGAAGCGCAAGGAAGCGCGCATCGGCATCCCGCGCGTGCTCAACATCTGGAGCACGGCGCCGTTCTGGCGCGCGTACTTCGAGGCGATCGGCGTCGACTCGCGCAACGTCGTGTTCTCGGACGAGACCGGCGAGGAGATGTGGGCCGCCGGCTGCAAGTACGGCTCGGTCGACCCCTGCTACCCGTCGAAGGTGTGCCAGGCGCACATCCACAACCTGCTGTTCAAGCACCACGAGAAGAAGCCGCTCCACTACATCTTCTTCCCGTCGATCACGCACGTCCCGACCTTCGTCGAGAACACGATGGACAACACGTCGTGCCCGGTCGTGTCGGGCACGCCGAAGGTCATCCGCGCGGCGTTCACGAAGGAGACCGACTTCTTCGCCGAGCGCAACATCACGTACCTCGACACCGCCGTGACCATGGCCGAAGGGCTCATGTGCAAGCGGCAGATGTTCGAGGAGTGGGGACCTTTGTTGGGCGTCACGGAGGACGAGAGCGACTTCGCGGTCGATCAGGCGTGGAAGGCGCTCGAGCAGTACGACCGCGACGTGCAGGCGAAGGGCCGCCAGATCCTCGAGGAGGTCGAGCGCGAGAACCGCGTCGCGCTCCTCATGATCGGCCGCCCGTACCACAGCGATCCGGGTCAGAACCACGGCGTCCTCGAGGAGTTCCAGGCGCTCGGCTATCCGATCCTCTCGATGCGCTCGATCCCGAAGGACCTGGCGTACCTCGAGCCGCTGTTCGCCGATGATCTGAGGAAGAAGCTGATCGAGACGCCGCTCGAGGTCACCGACGTGTGGCCCGAGAACTACTCGGCGAACTCGGTGCAGAAGGTGTGGGCCGCGAAGTTCGCCGCGCACCACCCGAACGTCGCGGTGCTCGATCTGTCGAGCTTCAAGTGCGGCCACGACGCGCCGACCTACGGCCTGATCGACTCGATCATCGCGTCGGCGGGCAAGGCGTACTCCGCGCTCCACGACATCGACGCCAACAAGCCGTCGGGCTCGATCAAGATCCGCGTGAAGACCTACGCGCACACGCTGATGCTGTTGCGCGAGAAGCTCGAGGATCAGGCCGACAAGAAGACGCAGCTCGAGCGCGCGGTCGCCGCCAAGAAGGTCGAGCTGATGAGCGCGATGCGCGATCAGCTCGCCGCGATGGGCCGCGTCGACCTCAACCTCGACAAGCAGATCGAAGAGCTCCGCGCCAAGGCGGGGTTGAACGAGACCGAGAAGTCCACCTCTAGCGCCAAGCGGTCGCCCGCTCTGGCCGTGATGCGCTGAAGAACAGGGGAGCCACGAACATGAGCACGATCAAGCAAGGCAATGGCAACGGGATGGACGAGCTCTCGCTCGAGGCGATCGAGGCCGAGCTGGCCAAGTTCGAGGCGGAGGAGCGCAAGCGGCTCGGCCTGCCCACCGGCGACATCAAGCAGTGGCGTGACGAGGTGCCGTCGCACTTCACCAAGGAGCAGCGCGCGCACACGACCGTGCTCGTCTGCGGCCTCACGATGGCGCACGACCTGTTCATCCAGGCCGCGCTGCGCGGCATCGGCTACAAGGTCCTCGCGATGGACGTGCCGGACAACGACGCGCTCCAGTACGGACGCGAGTACGGCAACCGCGGCCAGTGCAACCCGACCTACTTCACCGTCGGCAACCTGGTGAAGCACCTCGAGCACCTGCGCGAGCAGGGCATGCCGACCGAGGACATCGTCAAGAACCACGTGTTCGTGACCGCCGGCGCGTGCGGCCCGTGCCGCTTCGGCACCTACGTCACCGAGTACCGGAAGGCGCTGCGCGACTCCGGCTTCGACGGCTTCCGCGTGCTGCTGTTCCAGCAGACCGGCGGCTTGAAGCAGGCGACCGGCGAGGGCGTCGGCCTCGAGATGAACCCGAAGTTCTTCTGGCAGATCTCGCGCGCGATCATGATCGGCGACGCGCTCAACGCGCTCGGCTATCGCATCCGCCCGTACGAGGTCGAGCCCGGCGCGACCGATCGCGCGATCGAGACCGCCAAGCAGTACATCGCGACCGCGTTCGAGAAGAGCGAGTCGCTCACGATGGCGCTCTACCGCGCGCGCAAGACGCTCGGCGCGGTCAAGGTCGATCGCCTGCGCGTGAAGCCGCGCGTCGGCATCATCGGCGAGTTCTGGGCGATGACGACCGAGGGCGACGGCAACTACGGCCTCCAGCGCTTCCTCGAGGCCGAGGGCGCCGAGTGCGAGATCCAGATCGTCACCGCGTGGCTGCTCTACATGCTGTGGCAGTCGAAGTACGACACGCAGAACCGCGCGTCGCTCCGCGGCACCGACAAGCACAAGAAGGACGGCGGCTCGAAGTTCTCGCTCGAGGGCGTCGACGTCCGCAAGCGCCTCCTGTCGCTCGCCGCCGGCGAGCGGGTGCTGCGCGGCTTCTTCGACGTGGTCGCGCGCGCGCTCGGCCTGCGCGACTTCCACCTGTCGAACATGGACGAGATCGCCGACATCTCGCACGCGTTCTACGACAACAACCTCCGCGGCGGTGAAGGCCACATGGAGGTCGGCAAGCTGATCATGAACGTCGCCTATCAGAAGGTGAACATGACGGTCAGCGTGAAGCCGTTCGGGTGCATGCCGTCGTCGTCGGTGTCGGACGGCGTGCAGTCGATGATCACGGAGCTCTACCCGCAGGCGATCTTCCTGCCGATCGAGACCAACGGCGACGGCGCGGTCAACGTGTACAGCCGCGTGCAGATGCAGCTGTTCAAGGCCAAGCAGCAGGCGCAGAAGGAGCTCGACAAGGCGCTGGCCGAGACCGGCCAGACGATCGAGGAAGTCCGCGCGTGGCTCGACAAGCACCCGAAGTACACGCACGCGTTCCACCGCAGCCCGCACCGCGCCGGCTCGACGGCGGCGGACCTCGTCTATGAAGTGGCCGATCGCCGCAAGGGCGTCCGCTTCTTCACCGACAAGCTCGTCGCGACGCTCGGACGCCGCGAGGAGAAGGCCCACGCGGAGCAGCACGAGACGCTGCTCGCGATCGCGAAGCGCGCGGCGGAGAAGGTCGCGAAGAAGACGAGCCTCGTGACGGTCGCGCCCGAGGCGACGGTCGAGGCCGCGGACGGACCGCCGCCGGTGCCGGCGGGTCGTAAGTCGCTGCGCATCATCAACTGATGATGATCATGTCGGCGCGATTGGACGATCTTCGCGCGCGCGCGTTCGGGTTCCTGGGCGCGCGCGGGCGGAAGCTGAACGACGCGCTCGGGCGCCCGCTCGCGCCCAAGGACGAGCTCGAGGATCGCCGCGCGTTCGCGACCGGGTATTCCTCCGCTCATCCTGAGCAGAGGGCGAGCGAAGCGAGCCCGAAGTCGAAGGAGGCTGCGCCCGTCTTGGTCTATCACCTGGACAAGCACCGGCGTGACCTGCCGCGCTTCACGCAGGTGCTCGACGCCGCCGAGATCCCGTACAAGCTCGTCAACCTCGAGGGCGACGAGGCGGCGCTCGCGGCCGTGCGGCGTGACTCGCACGGCAAGAAGCTGCCGCTCGTCTTCATCGCCGGTGACTGCATCGGCGGTCGCGAGGAGATGACGGCGATGGACAAGTCCGGAGAGCTGAGGAAACGCGTATGGGGATCGTGATGAGCGAGCAGGACCAACCCAAGAAGTCGATCGGCAAGCGCGCGCTGGGGCGCGTGTTCTCGGCGCTCAACCGCGCCGACGAGCTGGGCGGCGAGGCGCGCGACTGGGTGCAGGAGAAGCTCGTGCACGACCCGCGCTACGTCGCCGTGCGCAAGCGCATCGCGAAGCTGCGCGGCGAGGCGTACGAGTCGAAGGCCGAGCACAGCGCGAAGGTCGCGGCGACCCAGGCGAAGGCCGCCGCGGTCGCGGCGCCGGTGGTCGCGCCGGTGAAGAAGGGCGAGAAGCCGCTCGGCGACGCGTCGATCAAGGCGCAGATCTACGGCAAGAAGAGCTGCGCGTGGACCGGCCGCTCGATCACGATCTTCGAGCGCCTCAAGATCGATCACGACTTCATCGATCTCGACGAGCCGGAGCACGAGGCGCTGATCCTGCGCCTGATCAACGAGACCAAGCAGCACACGGTCCCGTACGTCTATCTGCGCGGGCAGTTCGTCGGCGGCTACAACGCGCTCGCCGAGATCGAGCGGCTCGGCCAGCTCGACTTCGCGCTGATGACCGCCGACGAGCGCGCCAAGGCGCCGCCGCACGTGCGCTCGATCGTGATCGTCGCGCGCCCCAACACCGACGAGGTCGCCCCAGGCGAGGTCGGTGGTCCGGACGGCGCGCAGTAGGATCGTGTGCGCGCATCGGCGCGCGAAGTTGGTTCCTCACGAATCTTTCATGGGACCGTCGACATGTCGGCTCGCACTACTATCGTGCGTTGTCTCGATTTGCCGCTCTCCTGAGCCTCGCGCTCGCGGCGTGTAGCTTCCACGCCGACTACGACGGCACGCACTACAAGTGCGGCGCCGGCGACGTCTGTCCGGACGGCTTCTCGTGCGTCGCGGGCGCGTGCGTCCTCGCCGCCGAGGGCGGCCCGGACGCGGGCAGCGGCGATCCGCCCGACGGCGCGCCCGCGTCGGGCACCTGGACCTCCGACAGCGCGCAGGACTTCGGCGCCGGCGGCTACGTCGCGAATGCGTCGGTGATCGATCCGCGCGGCTCGATCGAGCCGGTCGCGTACTACACGGGCGGCCTGCTCGAGTCGGCGAGCCCGATGTCGTTCTCGAGCGGCGCCGGCGCCGACTGGGCGCAGGTCAGCGCGTTCCCGTCGACGGGCGCGCGCTCGCTCGCGCGCAACACCGACGTCGGCTGGGGCTCGGGCGTGCCGGCCGGCGTCGGCCTCACCACGAGCGACAACTGGACCCTGCGCGTCGAGGGCGAGATCTGGCTCGACGCCGGCGACTGGTCGTTCTACGCCTACTTCGACGATCACGGCTTCCTCGACCTCGACGGCGGCGGCGGCTGGAAGCGGGTCGTGTCGGCGGACTTCCCCAACGAGGCGAGCGGTCCGTTCCACGCGAGCGCGTCGGGCTGGTACCCGATCCGCTGGGCGGTCAGCGACACCGGCGGCAACGCGTCGATGCGCGTGCGCTACCAAGGCCCGGGCGTGTCCCAGCCCAGCTCGATCTCGCACAACAAGATGCGCGCGCGCGTCGACGGGCTGACCGGCCTCGCGGAGTTCGCGTTCGACGGCGATCGCTTCGACGGCGATCGCGCGATCACGATCGACGCGGTGAGCCCCGCGAACGACGACTGGGCCGGCGGCGCACCGAAGGATCTCGAGATCACCGGCACCGACGACTGGAGCCTGCGCTGGGTCGGGCAGTGGCGCGTCGAGACCGCGGGCACGTACGCGCTGCGCTACTCGTCCGACGACGGCCAGCGCCTGTGGCTCGACGGCACGCGCCTCACCAACGCGTGGGACCAGAATTCGCACGAGCTCGTGACCGCGCCGGTCCAGCTCGACGCCGGCTGGCACGACGTCGTGATCGATCACAGCGAGACCGGTGGGTCCGCGCACGCGATCGTCACGATCGACAGCGGCCCCGAGGGCGCGGGCGCGGCGCTGCCGCCCGATCGGCTGCGCCCGATCGAGGGTCGCGGCGAGCGCCACGAGCACGTCGCCAACCACAACGACATCGCGATCCCCGACGCGCCTTCCGCCAGCGTCGACGGCATCGCGGACTCGACGGTCGGCGTCGGCGCGCCGGCGGGCGCGATCGTGCACGGCGTCGACGTCGGCATCCGCTACGATCACGAGTGGCAGGGCGATCTCGTGATCACGCTGATCGCGCCGTCCGGCAAGACCGTCACGCTGCGCGATCAGACCGGCAATCAGGGCGGCTCGTTCCGCGATCACTACTACCGCACCGATCTCGACGGCGAGGCGGCGAGCGGCACCTGGACCGTGCGCTTCACCGACATCGATCCGGGCGCGGCCGGCACGATCCGCGACGTCGAGCTGACCGTCCACACGCAGGGCGCCGGCGATCCGCCGATCGCGCCGACCGCGCACTTCGAATCGGCGGTGCGCGACCTCGGCGCGACCGCGTCGGTCACGCGGGTCGCGTGGGACGCGCGCACGCCGCTCGGCACCACCGCGATCGTCTCGGTCCGCGCGTGCGCGAGCCCCGACTGCGCGCAGAGCTCGTGGGTCCTCCTCGGCGATCCGTCGGGCACCGTGCCCTCGAACGTGAAGGGCCGCTACGTGCAGTACGCCGTCGACTTCACGTCGGACGGCGATCACGTGCCGTCGGTGGAATCGATCTCCATCGACTACGGTCCGTGAGGGGCCTCGGGCCTCGGGCTTCCGGCTTCGGCCAGACAGAGACGTGTCTCAGACGCTCGTGCATGCGCGACGCGCAACTGCGTGGACGCGCGCGCATGTGCGTTGGCTTCGCGCGTGCACTACGGCGCGCGCATGAAGAAGATCAACAAGAAGCTCTCGCTCTCGTCGCCTGCCTCACCAAGGACAAATACACGGGCTGCCCCGCATGCCCGACGCAACCCACCCGCATCTTCTGCGACTGATCTTCCTCCGGCCGAGGCCCGAAGCCCGAGGCCCGAGGCCCACTCTCACGGGCGCGGCGTGACCAGCTTGCGCGTCTCGCCGCGGTCCTCGATCGCGGCGAAGCGCTCGAGCGGAGGCGCGTCGAGGTCCTGCGCGAGCGCGGCCAGCTCGGTCGCGAGCGCGCGGGCGCTGGGGCGATCGGCGGGCGGCTTGGCGAGGCAGCGCATGACGAGCGCGGCCAGCGCGCGCGGCGTCTCGCCGTCGAGCGCGCGCGGCTCGATCTGCGTGTGCGCGTTCAGCCACTCGAGCGGCGCGCTGGCGTCGAACGGGAAGCGGCCGGCCAGGCAGAGATAGAGCACGAGCCCGAGCGCGTAGACGTCGGCGGCGCCGCCGACCGTCGCGGGCGCCGTGATCTGCTCGGGCGCGAGGAACTGCGGCGTGCCGATCACGGTGCCGGCGGCGGTGAGCCCGGACGCCAGCGTCTGGCCACGCAGCTTCGCGAGCCCGAAATCGAGCAGGCGGCAGCCGGGCGCCGTCATCGTGAGCATCACGTTCTGCGGCTTGACGTCGCGGTGCACGACATCTTCCGCGTGCGCGGCCGCGAGCGCGTCGGCGAGCACCGCGCCGATCCGCGCGACGATCGGCGCGGGCAGCGTGCGATCGAGCTCGGTCCACGCGTCGAGCGTGCGGCCGTCGACGAGCTCCTGGATCTGGTAGAGGCGGCCGTCGTCGGTGACGTCGACGTGCAAGACGCGCACGATCGCCGGATGCGAGAGCGACGCCGCCGCGGTCGCCTCCTGCAGGAAGCGCTGCGCGGTGTCGACGTTCGCGATGTGCGCGTGCACGAGCTTGAGCGCGACCGCGGTGCGCGCGACCCGATCGAACGCCGCGTACACGACGCCCATGCCCCCGACGCCGAGCAGGTGCGCGATCTCGAAGCGATCGGCGATCACGACGCCCGGCTTGAGCGTGTCTTCACCGTGCTGGACCGCGGCGAGCCGGCCCAGCGCGGCGGCGAGCTCCTGCGATCGCGCCTGCACCTGCAGCGACAGCTGGCGATTGAGCAGCTCGATGCGCTCGCTGTTCGCGACGATCTCGCCGACCTGCGACGCGACCCGCCGCTCGAGCTCGGCGTTCAGCTTCTCGACGGCGCGGCGCGCCGCGGCCTCGCGCGTGAAGGACGCGTAGAGGATGCGCGAGAGCACGAAGCCGACGCCGCCGATCGTCGTGACGTTCGAGAGCATGCGCAGCCGCGCGCTGGCCGTGTCGGTCGCGGACCACGCGGCGGCGTACACGGCCGCGCCGCTCGCGACGTAGCTGAACGCGACCACCGGCCAGCGCACGTAGACCGCGACCGGCACGAGCACCGCGGCGATCATCCACGCGGTCAGCGCGAAGTCGTGGTGGAGCGTGTTGATCGTCGCCGCGGTGCCGAGCGCGAGGCCGTAGATCGTGATCAGCTCGCCGACGCGCCGCCGCCCGAAGAAGTAGAGGAGGGCGACCGCCGCGGCGCCGGCGCCGTGGATCGCGACGATCGTGTTGCGCCACGCGGTCTCGCCGCCGGGCGCCGCCGAGACGAACGCGAACGCGAGCGCCCAGCCGACGTGCACGGCGAACATCACCGGCAAGACGACGCGCGCGCGTCGCTCGTTGACGGCGATGTGCTCGTCGTCGTGCCCCACGCCTCATCATAACGCGGCAGCGGCCGGCACGAGGGCAACGCGCCAGCGACGCGCACGGTCGATGAAGGCGTGCGACAGCTGATTCACGTCGCAGCTGTCGTGGGTCGCCGCCGTGGCTCGAGGTCGACGCCTACGTCGCGCACGCGGCGCGCGTCAGCGGCGGCGTCTCCGCGCACTACCCATTCTGAAGACGATCATGATCATCACCAGCGCGATCGATCCGCTCGCGCCGCCGTGCGCGTCGCAGCACCCGCTCGGCGCGGGGTTCTCGTTCGGCCCCGCGTCGGGACCGATCACGCCGTCGCCGCCGACCGGCTGCCCGCCGCGCTCCCACAACGCCGTCACGTACGCGCCCGCGCCGAAGCCGACCATCGGCACCTCGCCGGCGTAGTCGCCGGTCGTGCGATCGAAGTTCTCGGGGATGAGCTCGGCGTTGGCGCGCGCCTGCTGCGTGATCCACTCGATCAGCTGCGCGGCCTCGTCGGGGCGGCCGGCGCGGCGCAGCGCGGTCGCCATCCGCAGATCGATCACGATCCACTCGCGCACGTCGTAGAAGCCGCCGTCGTCGTCGCGGTGGTAGCCGTGGCCGACGAGCCCGTTCCACAGGTTCGCCTTCCATTGATCGAGCGACGCGCGCGCGACGTCGCCGTCGGCCGCGAGCACGTCCCAGTTGAACGCCTCGACCGGCGCCGAGTCCATCCACGCGCTCTCCTCGGTGTTGCCGCGCAGCGCGTGCGTGCCAGGATCGACGAGCTTCGCGTCGATCGCGGTCGCGATCGCGGTCGCGGCCGCGGCGTAGCGCGACGCATCGTTCGCGCGTCCCGCGCGCATCGCGAGATCGGCGGCGGCGCGCAGGCCGCGCACCGCGGCGACGTCGGTGTACGCGTAGTGCTTCTTGCCGCCGTTGTACCAGTGCGTCTCCCAGATCGACGAGTCCGCGCGCACGAGGCCGGTCGCCGGCTCGACCAGCCCGGCGATCACGTCGGCGGTCTTCGCGAAGACGCGGTCCGCGTTGTCGGAGACGAGCGACAGGTCGCCCGACGCCGCGACGTACTCGTCGAGCGCGCCGAGCACCAGGCCGAAGCCGTCGAACTCGACGTTCGGTCCGTCGGCGTTCGAGTCGGCCTCTTCGCTGCCGTCGCCGGTGTAGCGGACGACGCTGATGCCGTACGCGGCGCCGACCCACGGACCGCCGGTCGAGTCGCAGCACACCCAGGTGCCCGCCTGCGCGCCGAGCCAGAACGCGAGCGCGTCCTTCGCCTCGGCGTAGAGCCCCGCGCGCACCAGCGCGGAGACCGCGTACGCCTGATCGCGGACCCACGCGATGTTCCAATGACCGGGCGGCAGCGACGCGACCATCGCGCCGTGCCCGCGCCCGGGCTCGCGCACCTGACCCATGCGCAGGATCGCGAGCTGGCGGCGATAGACCGCGTGCTCGTCGGGCGAGAGGCCCGCGGGCTCCGTCGCGCGCGCCTGGAACGCGGCCCAGTCGGCGCGCGCGGCGTCGAGGATCGCGGCCGGATCGGATCCGAGACTCGCGAGCGATGCATCGAGCGAGGCGCGATCGCCGTCGGCGCGGAAGCCGAGCACGACCGCGAACGTCTTCTTCTCGCCCGGCGCGAGGCCGTCGAGGCTCCACTCGAAGCCGGGCACCGCGTCGTCGACGGTGCCGCTCGCATCGGTCGACACCATGTGCGCGCCGCTCGACACCGCCGTGTACGGATTGTTCGGCGAGCACGCGTGCGTGGTCGCCGCGGGCAGGGCGCGGTGGACGATCACGCCGGTCGCGCCTTTCTCTTCGTACTCGCCTGGCGAAGCGCGCCACGTGATCGTCTCGGCGAGCGAGCCGTCGGCGCCGCCGCCGGTGTGCACGTTGTCGATCGCGAACAGCGCGCTGTCGCTCAGCGGAGAAGACGTCGTGTTCTCGACCTCGACGATCATGACGAGCGCCGGCGCGTCGACGCCGTAGGGCGCGAGGTAGCGCTCGGTCACCTTCACGCCGAGGAACGACTGCGTGACCTGCGCGATGCCGCTGTCGCCGTCGTACCCGGCGGCCTCGACCGGGCGCGACGTCAGCCACAGCTCCTGGCCGCCGACGCGCAGGCCCCAGTACGCGTCGTACATCAGCTCGTGCGCGCCGCTCGCGTAGAGGTGATCGCGGAAGCCCTTCACGCGCCGCTGGGTCGCGTCGTAGAAGCCGGCGCCGAAACCGTTCGACCACGCGAGCTGCGTGAACGACGCGTGCGGCGGGATCACCTGCGCCTCGGCGCGCGCCGGCGCGGCGGTGGCGATCAGGATCACGGCGAGCGCGGCGCGCATCGCCCCGGACATAGCACCGCGCGTGCCCGAGCGGGCGCATGGCGCGACGCGGGCTCACGCGGCGAACGGCCGTGAATCGTTGCGAACCCCGACGCCGCTGTGCCAGGTCGTCACGCCGCCGCGTGCTAACGTCGGTGCGTGCGGAAGGTCGCGCTCGCGCTGGTCGTCGCGCTCGCCGGGGCCGGCGCGGCCCACGCGCAGCCGAGCGACGTCGTGCTCGTCGGACCGCAGCGCGAAGGGTTCACGATCGAGCTCGGCGGCGGCCTCGGCGCGACCCGCGTCTACGATCAAGACGGCAACGTCGAGCAGGGCAAGTACCTCGGCGCCGGCGTCTCCGGCATCGACGTCGGCTTCGGCTGGTTCGTCAGCTCGACGTTCGCGGCGATGTTCCGCTTCTCCGCGAACACCGGATGGCAGGCGCTGCCGACGACCAACCACATCCGCTCGCACGCGCTGTGGGCGGTCGGCGGTCAATGGTGGCTCGAGGACAACGCGTTCCTCGGCGCCGGCTTCGGCTTCTCGACCGTCGGCGGTCAGGATCAAGAAGGCCTCAACGACGAGAGCACGGTCGGCCTCGGCGCCGCCGTGCGCGGCGGCTGGGCGCTCGCGCTCAACGACGACTCCGCGTGGTCCCTCGGCGCCGAGCTCGACGCGTCGCTCTTGCTCGACAATCGCCGCGCGTTCACGGCGACGGCGCTGCTGAGTTGGCAGAGCTTCTGAGCTGGGGCCTCGGGCCTCGGGCCTCGGGCCTCGGCTCAGAACAGAGATCGCAGTCCGCGCTTGGTGCAGGGCCGAGGCCCGAGGCCGGAGGCCCGAGGCCTTCTCACTGGCCGCACTTCGACGCGTCGTCGACGCTCTGCGCCTTCATCACGCAATCTCGATCTGCGTCCGGCCAGTCTTCCTTCGCGCACTGCGCGAGGAACTGCTCGCGGAACGAGGGCAGGTTGGGCTCGATCGCTTCCTTCTGCGACGGATCGAGCGGCGCGACGATCAGCGCGATCGCCTTGTCGGCGACCTGCTCGCACGTGATCGCGTGCGCGGGCGTGTCGGCGGGCACCGGCGGCGCGACGTCGATCGCCTTCGCGCTCTCGTTGGTGAGGTACGGCTGCAGGAGGCGCTCCCACGCGTGCTTCACCTTCGCGTACTCGGTCGGGCACTGCTGCGCGCGATCCTCGGGCAGGTTCCCCGACGACACGAAGTCGGCGTACTTCTGCGGATCGCTGCCGTAGATCAGGCAGAGGATGTTGTAGAAGCGCTGGCCGCCGAAGCCGTGCTCGTCCCAGAACGGCGTGTCGTCGCCGGACTGCTGTTGCAGCTGGAACCAGTACGCGCCGCTGAGCGCCATCGCGACGCCGTCGTCGCCTTCGCTCATGAGGATCAGCGTGGCGATCTGATCGGCGTCGTCTTCCTCGCGCCCGGTCGTCGGCAGATCGAGCAGGTGGATCAGGCCGTGGCCGGTCTCGTGATAGAAGGCGAACAAGGTCGCGCCGAGCACCGCGGTGCCGAGCTCGTCGTCGGACTTCGCGACCGGCTTGAAGACCTGCACGAAGTACGCGAGCAGGTCGTAGCAGACGATGATGCGGTGCGCGTCGGGATCGTAGAACGCGTTGACCTGATCGCAGTCGACCAGCTGGATGTCGACGGTGGTCGGCAGGCGGATCGTCTGGTTGAGCTCCTGCGCGGCGGCCTCGAACATCTTGTTCGACTGCAGGATCTGGTGGAACTGCTCGTGGGTCGCGTCGGTCGAGCCCGAGTAGCTGACGCGGAAGCCGGTCTGCTTCACGCCGGCGAAGCCCTGCACGTCCTGGGTCGGCAGGCCCGCCTTCGTGATCGTCGTCGGATCGATCTTCTGCGCGGTCGTCTGCGGCGGCGCCTTGACGTCGACCTGCGCGAGCTGCGTGCCGCACTGGTGCCCGGTCTTCGACGCCTCCTTCGGCGGCTGCGTCTTGCGCGCGATCCACGACTGGCCGCTGCTCGATCCCTCGCTCGACACCGACGGCGGCTGCTTCTTGTCGCTCTTGCTACACGCGACCAACGCGATCGCGAGACACACGAATGCGCGCATCGACCCTCCGACCGCGAGCGTAACGCGATCAATACGCGTCGTGCGCGACGATCGTGAGCGGGCCGGCGTTGGCCTTGCCGAGCGCGTCGGCGGCGACCGCGGCGGTGGTCACCGCGACGGTGACGACGTCGTCGGGGCGCAGGTGGCGGCGCGCGGCCGCGCGCACGTCGCCGCCGCCGAGCGCGCCGAGCTTCGCCGGCAAGGACGCGGTGTAGCCCGCGGGCAAGCCGAACGTCTCGTCGCGCACCGCGAGCTGCATGCGCTGGCGCGCGGTCGCCAGGTGGAACGGCATCGCGCCGACCAGGTAGCTGCGCGCGTAGTCGAGCTCCTCGTCGGTGACGCCGTTCGCCGCGAGATCCGCGTAGAGCTCGAGCGTCAGCTTCACCGCCTCGCCCGCGACCTCGATCGCGGTCGCCATCCACATCTCGATCCAGTGCGGCCCGCGCGAGCGGCGGATCGCGCAGCCGGCGCCGTAGCTCCAGCCGCGCTTCACGCGGATCTCTTGCATGAGGCGCGAGCTGAACATGCCGCCGAAGATGCTCTCGAGCAGGAGCAGCGCCGGCGTGTCGTCGTCGCCCCAGCGCGGGCCGAGGTGGCCGAGGCGGAGCTGCGCCTGCGTGCGCTCGGCCTTGTCGACCACGACGAGGCGGCGCCCCGACGGCGCGGCCGATTCGTACGGCTCCCGTGCGATCGGCGCCGCGTGATCCGGCAGCGCTTCGATCAACCGCTCGGCGACGCGCGCGGCGCGATCCTCGTCGACGTCGCCGGCGATCCCGATCACGAGGTTCTGCGGCACCGCCTCGGCGCGCCACAGCGCGACCGCGTCGTCGCGCGTGATCTTCGCGAGCGACGCCTCGGTGCCGAGCGACGTGCGCCCGTACGGATGACCGGGCGCGCAGCGATAGTCGAACCAGCGGGTCGCGAGCGCGCTGTCGTCGTCGCGGACCTCGTCGAGCACCTGCGGTGTCTCGCGCAGCAAGCGCTCGTGCTCGTCTTGATCGAAGCGCGGGCGCGCGAGCGTCTCGGCGTAGAGCTCGATCAGCGCGTCGAGGTTGCGCGTGAGCGCGAGGCCCGACAGGACGACCGAGTCGCGCCCGACCGAGACGTCGAAGGAGGCGCCGAGCCCGTCGAGCGCGTCGTCGAAGGCCGCGCGATCGCGCGCGCCGGCGCCGCGCCGCGCGAGCAAGGCCGCGTGCCGGTGCAAGCCCTCGACGCCGAGCGGATCCGCGGCGGCGCCGCCGACGATCGCGAGATCGACCCACACGAGCGGCGCGTCGCGCGACGGCTCGACGTGCAGGCGTGCGCCGCGCGGCCCGTTCACGCGTCGTCCTCCGAATCCTCGTCGTCTTCGTCGTCTTCGTCGTCGGCGTCCGGATCGGGCTCCGCGATCACGACCGATCGCTGCGACCTCTCGAGGTACGCCTGCGCGACGCGCAGGACATCTTCGGCCGAGACCGCGGCGAGCGCATCGGCGAGCCCGAGCACCGTGCGGAAGTCGCCGAGCGCGATCTCGTGATGACCGAGCGCCTCGGCCTTGCCGTCGGCGTCGGCGAGGTTGGTCCAGAAGTCGGTCTCGACCAGGTTCTTGGCCTTCGCCAGCTCCGCCTCGGGCAGCGGCGCCGCGCAGATCTCGGCGATCGCCTCGTCGATCGCCGCGAGCGCGGTGTCGGCGCGATGGCCGCGCGCGACCGTGATCGCCAACCGGAACAGCGACGGATCGCGAAACGGCGTCAGCTGCGCGTCGACCGACGACGCGATCTCCTTCTCCACGACCAAGCGGCGGTGCAGGCGCGCCGACGGCGATCCCGCGAGCACGGTCGCGAGCAGCTCGAGCACGGGCCAGTCCGCGTGCGCTTGCCCGGGCGCCTTGTAGCCCATCAGCACGCGATCGGTCGCGATCGGTTTCGGCGCGCGCAACAACCGCTCCGCCTGCTGCGCCGGCTCGCGCGCGCCGCCGGGCGCCGGCATCTGCGCCGCCGGGATGTCGCCGTACGCGCGCGCGACCAGCTCGAGCAGCGCGGCCTCGTCGAAGTCGCCGACCACGACCAGGGTCGCGTTGTTGGGCGCGTACCAGGTCCGATAGAACGCGCGGATGTCGTCGAGCGCGAGACCGCGGATGTCTTCCATCCAGCCGATCGTCGGCCAGCGATACGGATGGTGCTCGAACGCGAGCGCCATCAACTGCTCGTCGAGCCAACCGTCGACGTCGTCTTCCACGCGTTCCCGGCGTTCGTTCGTGACCACGTCGCGCTCGGCCTCGACCGTGGTCGGATCGAGCACGAGCCGCGTCATGCGCTCCGCTTCGAGCCGCGCGCCGAGCGCGAGATCGCGCGCGGGCAACGACAAGCGGTAGTAGGTCCAGTCGACCCAGGTCGCCGCGTTCGACTCGCCGCCGGTCCGCTCGACGACGCGATCGAACTCGCCCGGCCCGAGCGACTCGGTCTGGTTGAACATCAAGTGCTCGAACAGGTGCGCCATGCCGGTCTTGCCCGGCGCCTCGTGGCGCGATCCGACGCCGAACCACGTCTGGTACGAGACGATCGGCGCCGCGCGATCGACGTGCGTGATCAAGCGCAGGCCGTTCGAGTCGAGCCGGAACCGCTTCACCGGACCGGATCGGCCCAGCGGTGCTTCGGCGTCGAGCGTCCACGTCGTCATGAACCGTGGGTTTACCACGCGTCGGCGGCGGCGGGAGCGAAGCTCGTCTCGATCTCGAGGTCGGCCGCGGCGGCGAGCGCCTCGAGCGCGGGCCCCGGCGCGAACAGCTCCGACGGCGCGAGCACGCCGATCGGCCCCGCCTCGCGCGCGGCGAGCGCGACCGCGCCCCACGCGACGATCGCGGCCGCGGTCGCGTAGAGATCGACGCCGCGCACGATCACCTCTTCGCTCGAGAAGCGGCGCGTCGCCTGCGCGACCACCGCGAAGCGCGCGCGCGATCGCTCGCGCTCCGTCGGCGGCGGGGCCGGGTTCGCGCGCGCGAGCCGCGCCGCGAGCCCGAAGAGCGGCGCCGCGCGGGCCGCGACCTGCGCCGCGCGCATCGCCCACGCCGCGCGCGCGAACGACGCGAACGTCTCCACGCGCTGCGCGGCGACGTGGCGCGGGATCGTGATCACCTCGCCGCCCGGCGCGCTGATCGCGGTGCGCGTGCCGCCGAACGACGGGCCCGGGTTGACGTCGCGTCGCGACGCGCCGGCCGCCTGCGGATCCCACCGATCGCCGCGCCAGACCGCGCCGCGCTCGGCGAACATCGCGACGCCGGATCGCTGCGCGCCCGGCGCCGCCGCGACGCCCTCGAGGATCCACGACACCGCGATCTCGTCGAGCGGATCGTCCTCGGCGAGCCGCGCGGGCAGGGCGCCGCGCATCATCGAGCCTTCTGTGAACGACGACGCGACCGCCTCCGCCGCCAACGCCGCCGCGAGATCGCCGAGCGCGGGCGCGACGCCCATGCCGCCGACGCACGCGACCTGCGCCTTGCGCGCGCGCGACTCGTAGCGCTCGTAGCAGTCGCGCAGGAAGCCCTGCTCGCCGCACGCGTCGACGTACGCCGCGCGCGCGTCGATCGCGGCCGCGATCACGCCGGTGCCGATCTCGCCGAACGGCCCCGCGCACGACACGACCACGCGCGCGCCCGCGAACGCGCTCGCGAGCGCGGCCGGATCATCCGCCGCCGCCACCCGCGCGCCGATCGCGAGCTCGTCGGCGACCGCGCGCACGCGCGCCGCGTCGCGCCCGCACGCGATCACGCGCGCGCCGCGATCGGCGAGCTCGCGCGCGACCAACCGCCCGAGCGTCCCCGACGCGCCGTACACCACGATCGATCGCTCCGCCGCCGCCGCCATGTCACTCCCAGTCGATCCGCACGCCGACGCGCAGCACGTGCTGCCAGCGCGCGTAGCTGCCCGCCGCGGTGTCGATGCCGTAGCCGTCGCGCACCGCCTGGCACGCGTCCGACGACAGATCGTAGTTCGAGTCGATGCAGTCGAGGCGCTCGATCGGATCGTACGCCGACGGCGCGACGTCCTGGGGGATGTACCAGCGCACGTCGTAGTTCGCGACCAGCGAGACCTCGTTGGCGAGGCGGATCTGCGCGCCGAGCGCGCCGCTCGCGTTCCAGCCCTCGACCTGCATCGGCGAGATCCGCTGCTGCGCGACCGCGCCCGACGACAAGCCGAGCCGCGCGCCGACGACCAGCCGCTGGCCGTCGTCGACCTGCTCGACGCCGGCCCAGCCGCTCCACGTGTCGCGGAAGCCGCGCGGACGCGGGTACCACTCGGGGAAGCCGGTGAGGCCCGCGCCGAACATGCGCACGTCGAGCTGCTGCGTGCGCGAGGTCGCCTCCCAGCGCAAGCCGCCGATCGCGTGCAGGCCGGTGACGAGCTCCGCGCGCGCGCCGAGCTCGAGCGTCTGCGCCGGCACGAACGACACGACCGACAAGCCGCCGGTCGCGTCGCCGCCGGCGCGTGGCGCGCGCGTGACGTCGACGGTGCCCGAGGTCGTGATGTCGCCGTTGAAGCCCTGCGGCTCGCGATAGAACGCGCCGACCGCGATCTTCGGCGTGATCTGCCAGCTGAAGCCGAGCGTGAAGGCGATGCGGTTGAAGCCGCGGTCCTCCTTGTCGGCGTGGATGCGCACGATCTCGTCGGCGCTCGGGTTCTCGAGCCCGGTCGCGTTCGCGTCGCTGCGCCCGTTCTCGAGCGCGGTGTCGCGCGCGAACGCGAGATCGATCACCGTGCCGGTGTACGAGGCGCTGCCGCCGACGAACAGGCCCTCCGCGATCCGGATCGATCCGCCGACCGCGGCGTAGGTCTTCTCGAGCACGCGGCCGCCCAGCGTGTGGTAGCGGAGCGCGTCGCGATCGGCGATGAATTCATCCGGCGGCGGGATGTTGATGATCGCGCCGGCGGCGAAGTCGGACTTCACCTCGTAGACCGCGGCCTGCCAGCCGGTCGTCGTCACCACGTCCTTCACCGCGGGGCCGTCGGTGAAGGCGCCGCTCGCGCTCTCCTGCTGGAGCGTGATCGCGTACTGATCGATCGCGGCGAGCCCGCCGACCCACAGGTGCAGCCCTTCGCGTCCGAGATCGAGCGCGGCCGGATTGCCGACGAGCGACGTCGCGTCGGACGACACCGCGCCGGTGAAGACCTCGCGGCCGGTCGCCGGATCGTCGCCGGGCGCCGCCGCCGCGGGCGCGGCGATCGCCACGATCACGATCCCGAGCGCGCGCATTGGCGGCACGACGCTAGCACAGTATCTTCGGCGCATGCCGCATCGGGCTTGGGGTCGAATCGCGCTCGTCTTCTACGTTTTGTCGTTCGGCTTGATCGCCGCCGCGTGCGAGAAGACGAATCACGAGAACCTCGACAAGTGGATGCGCACCGAGCGCGGGCCCGACAAGCTCGCCAAGGCGCTCTCCGACGGCTCGCTCGATCCGGATCTGTCGGCGCACGCCGCCGCGAACCTGATCAAGCTCGGCAAGGACACCGACGTGAAGAAGGCGATCGACGGGCTGTCCGACGATCGCAAGAAGGCGGTGCTCGGCAAGCTGGTGCCGCGCCTCTGGGACATGGCGCGCGTCGAAGGCGAGCTCACCGTGCCGTCGGGGCTGCAGACCAACGCGAAGGATCTCCTGTTCGACTTCCGCAAGGGCGCCGATCCCGAGATCAAGAAGCAGATCGACGACTACCTGCTCGATTGGTACACGAGCGGCTACTACGAGGGCCGCGCGACGCTCGGCCGCAACCTCGGCGCGACCGTGATCCGCGCGCTCGGGCCGGTCGCGGGCGAGAAGCTCGAGAGCGCCGCCAACGCGATCATCACCGCGCCGGCCAAGGGCAACGAGCGCGTGCGCATCGGCGACGAGCTCTTGCTCGGCATGGCGGCGTCGGGCAACCCCGACGCGGTGAAGTACGTGCTCGAGATCTCGAAGATGGATCGCGGCGACAACACGCTGCGCGAGCGCTGCGTCTCGGCCTTGTTCCGCGCGTACGTCGATCCGGGCGGCTTGTTCGACGTCGTCGACTCCAAGCCGCTCGAGCCGAACATCCCGGCGCTCGCCGAGCTCGCCAAGGACGAAGGCGTCGCGCCGCGCGTGACCAACGACGCGGTCGCGCTGATCCGACAGGTCGGCATGCCGCTCTGCCTCGATCCGTTGGTCAGCATGATCCCGAGCCTCGATCGCCAGCGCCGCTGGGCCGGCGCGAACAACGCGCTCAAGTGCGGCGGCGTGAAGGCGATCGCGCCGGTCGCCGAGGCGCTGCACACCGACGCCGGCTACGACCACCGCGAGATGTCGGGCGCGGTCTGGGAGGAGCTGTCGAAGATGACCCCGCGCGATCAGGTGCTGGCCGAGCTGCGCAAGCTCCTCGATTCGCCGAGCTGGGTGTCCAAGTGGATCGCCATCGAGACCTTGGGGCTCATGAAGTCCAAGGACGACCTGCCGAAGATCAAGTCGATGACCGGCGACAAGACGAAGGTGTCGGGGTACTGGGGAGACCAGGAAGACGTCGATCCCAAGGACAAGAAGCAGGATCCGACGCTGGGCCAGCGGGCCGCCGAGGTCGCGAAGGCCATCGAAGCCTCGTGATCGGTTAACTGAGGCGCCGGTTTTCGCTCGCGAAATGGCGCGTTCGTACCGATGATATAGTACGCTCCGCGAAGGCCCCGGGAGTCTGGGCCTGCGCCTGCCGCCGTGGCGGCCGACCTCCGAGGAGTCTTCGAGAGATGGACCAGAGCAAGAAGACGATGCGCCATTTCTACTGCCGCGACGTCCTATGGGAGACGTTCGAGCAGATGGCGAACGACTTCGATTGCTCGATCGACTACCTCATCAATGAAGCGATGAGGTACTACGCGCGCTCGAAGAACTATCAGTCCGCGTCGGGAAATTCAGGTGCCGGGGGCAACGTCGGCTCGCAGCCGCCGCCGATGGGCGCGCCGGGTCCGGCGCCGAGCGCGCAATCGATGGGCGGGGGCGGGATGGGGCCCGGCGTCGGCGCCATGCCGTCGGCCGCGTCGCAGAACCAGGTCCGCCGTCCGCCGCCGCCGACGCAGCCGCCGCCCGGCGGCAACATGGGGATGCCCGCATCCGCGCGGCGTCCCGCGCCGGCGACGCCCGGCTACGCCGCGGGTGGTGGACCCGGCCCGACGATGCAGCGCCCCGCGGTCGCAGCGCCGTCGTTCGCGCAAGCGCCGGCGCCCGCGCCGACCACGCAGCCGCCGCCGGTGGCGGTGCCGTCGGGCGCGACGCTCTACCTGCTCTACAACAACCAGCGTTATCCGATCACGAAGGATCAGTTCATCATCGGGCGCGGCTCGAAGACGAGCGACCTCGCGATCAAGGACGGCAACATCTCGCGCAAGCACGCCGCGGTGATCCGTCGCAACGGCACCTTCTACATCAAGGACCTCGGGTCGACCAACGGCATCGACTACAAGGGCATGCGCATCGACAACAAGCGCATCGACGAGGGCGACATCTTCCATCTGTGCGACTACGAGATCCGGTTCACGTATCGTCCTGATTGATCGAGAGTTGGGCCTCGGGCCTCGGGCCTCGGGCCTCCCCGGAGAGTCGTAGCCGCGTGGTAAGCCGATAGTCCGATGGACGTCGAGCTTCGCCGGCGATTCGAGGCGCTCAGGCGGCCGTTGGTCTTGGCGGCGCAGGACGGCTTCCGCGGCGTCGCGAAGATCGGCGGGCTCGGCGACGCATTGCGCGTCGGCTGCGATCGCGTGCTCGAGCTCTGCGATGACGCCACGCTTCGATCGTGGCGCGCGACGCTGACTCGCTTCGATGATCTCGATCCGACCAACAAGGCCGTCGAGGTCGCGCGCGGCATGCGGCTCGTGCAATCGCTCGCCGGCGCGACACCGACCGCGCCCGTCTCGGTGATCACCGCGAACCCCGCCAAGCCCGCACCCGCGCCCAAGCGCGCCACGCGTTCCGGGGAGGCCCGAGGCCCGAGGCCCGAGGCCCAACTCTCCCTGTCGTCGGACGTCACGACCCTGCGCGGCATCGGGCCTTCCATCGCCGAAGCGCTCCGCCTGCGCGGCGTCGACACGCTCGAGGATCTCATCTGGGTCCTGCCGCGCCGGTACGACGACGCGCGCGACGTCGCGCGCATGGCGGACGTGATCGCGGCGCCCGACGGCGAGCGCGTCACGTTTCGCGCGCACGTCGACTCGGCGCGGATGATCTTCGGGCGCGGGCGGCGGTGGGGCGACGTGCGGCTCAGCGACGGGCCGGCGAAGATGATCGTGCGCTGCTTCAACGTCTGGGGCGGGCTCGAGAAGCGCTTCCCGGCGGGCCAAGAGGTCGTCTTGTCGGGCGTGATCCGCCATCGCGGCGCGATCGCGGAGATGGCGAACCCCGACGTCCTGAGCGAGACCGCGATCATCCCGCGCTATCCCGACGTGCAAGGCGTGCCCGCGGCGCGCTTGAAGTCGGCGTGCGCGGCCGCGGTCGAGAAGATCGGCAAGGACGTCGACGACGGCGTGCCGGCGCACGTCGTCGCGCGCGCGGGCGTCGTGCCGCTCGACGAGGCCGTGCGCGTCTTGCACGCGCCGCCCGCGTCGCTGAGTCGCGAGGACGTGATCGCGCTCAACGAGCGCACGAGCCGATGGCAACGCCGGCTCGCGTGGGGCGAGCTGTTCGTGCTCGGCGTGGTCGTCGCGCGCCGGCGGCGCGAGCGCCGCGCCGACGTCGCGGTGCCGTGCACGCCCGCCGCATCATTGGATGAGGAGCTCGCGCGCGCGCTACCGTTCGCGCCGACCGGCGCGCAGACGAAGGCGATCGCCGAGCTGCGGATCGATCTCGCGGGCACGACGCCGATGAATCGGCTGTTGCAGGGCGACGTCGGCGCGGGCAAGACCGCGGTCGCGTTCGCCGCCGCGCTGCAGGTCGCGCGGGCGGGACGCCAAGCCGCGCTGATGGTGCCGACCGAGATCCTCGCCGAACAGCACCACGCGACGCTCGCGCGCTGGGCCGAGAAGCTCGGCCTGCGCACGACGATCCTCACCGCGAGCATCCCGAAAGGCGTGCGCGCGTCGCGCATCGCGCTGTGCGCCGCGGGCGAGATCGATCTCGTCGTCGGCACGCACGCGCTCCTCAGCGAGGGCGTCGGCTTCGCGCGCCTGGGGCTCGCGATCGTCGACGAGCAGCATCGGTTCGGCGTCGCGCAGCGCGTGCGCCTGCGCGGCAAGAGCGACGACGGCGCGCCGCACCTGCTCGTCATGACCGCGACGCCGATCCCGCGCACGCTCGCGCTCACCGCGTACGGCGATCTCGACGTGACGATCCTCGACGAGCTGCCGCCGGGCCGCACGCCGCCGGAGACGCGGGTCTTGTGGGGCGCGAAGGGCAGGGCGTCCGCGTACAAGCACGTCGCCGCGCGCGTCGCGGCCGGCGAGCGCGTGTTCGTCGTGTGCCCGCTCGTCGAGGAATCGACCGACGAGGACGGCGAGCCGATCGATCGCGCGAACGCGACCGCGGTCGCGGACGAGCTGGCGCGTACGCTCCGCCCCGCGCGCGTCGGGCTCGTCCACGGCCGCCTCGCGACGCCCGAGCGCGAGGCCGTGATGTCCGCGTTCGCGCGCGGCGATCTCGACGTGCTGGTCGCGACGACCGTGATCGAGGTCGGCGTCGACATCCCGGCCGCGACCGTGATGGTGATCGAGGACGCCGACGGCTTCGGCCTCGCGCAGCTCCATCAGCTGCGTGGGCGCGTCGGGCGCGGCGGCGGCAAGGCCTGGTGCCTCTTGCTCGCGAGCGGCCCCGCGACCGACGACGGCCGCCGCCGGCTCGAGGTCCTCGCCGAGACCACCGACGGCTTCCGGATCGCCGAAGAGGATCTCCAGCTGCGCGGCCCCGGCGAATTGATCGGCGCACGCCAAGCCGGCCTGCCGCGCCTGCGCTTCGGCGATCTGCGCCAACACACCGAGCTCCTGCTCGAGGCGCGCCGCGAAGCGGAGGCCGTGATCGATCTGGATCCCGAGCTCACGCGCGCCGAGCACGCCGGCCTGCGCGCCGCGCTCGAGCGAAGACTGCGCGGTGCGCCCGCGTTCGGCGCCGAAGGCGGATGAGATCAGTGATGAGACTGCTGCTGCTGTTGGCGCTGGTGCTGTTGCTGTAGCAGCGCCGCCTGCGCGGCCGCGCTCGCGGCGGCCTCCGCGGCGGCGGCCGCGGCGATCTGCGCACCGCCCGCGGTCGCGGCTTCACCGCCGTTGTCCGCCGACGGCGGCGCGTCGTTCGGCACGCACACGCAGCCGGCGCTGCTCATGATGAGCACGACCGATCCGAGCCGCATGCCGAGCGATCCGCAGTTCGCCTCGCACTCGGCGCGCGTGGTCTGCGGGACCGAGACGCCCGGGTTCACCGCGTGGTTCACCTCGGGATTGCAGGCCGCGAACGCAACGATGCTGATCAAGATCGCGCTGACGAAGATCTTCATGCCCCGACGCTAACGCGTCGCCGCGCCGTTCGCGCCTGGCAAATCACCGACCGATCGCGCAAGCGCGACCAGCGCGACGAAGTAGTCGTACCGCGCGTTGGTCGCCGCGAGCCGCGCGCGCGCCACGTCGGTCTCCGCGTCAAGCACGTCGGTCGCCGTCGCCGCCGCCGCGTCGAAGCGCACCTGCTGAAGCCGATACGCTTCCTCCGCCGCCTCGAGCTGCGTCGCCGCCGCCGCGAGGTTGTCGTAGCCCGCCTTCGCATCGAGCCAGCGCTGGCGCACGTCGAGACGCACCTGATCGACGAGCGCATCCGCGCCGATCTCGGCGGCGCGCTGCTGGTGCTCGGCGGTGCGCACGCCGTCGCGCGTCGAGCCCCAGTCCCAGAGCGTCCACGACAGCGACACGCCGACGAAGCCCTGATCGTTGGGCTGGAACGGCGAGCCGCTGGCGTGCTGGTACTGCGCGAGCGCGCGGATGTCGGGGAAGTAACCGGAGTAGGCGGCCTTGCGGCTGTCGTTGGCGGCGGCGATGCGCTCGCGCGCGGCCTTCAGCTCGGGCCGCGCGCCGAGCGCGCGGTCCTGCGATTGCTCGATCGACATCGCGATCGCGGGCGGTGCCGGCGGCAGATCGTCGACGACGTCGATCGACTCGCCGTCGTGGAGGCCCAACGCGACGACCAAGGCCGCGAGGCTCCCATCGCGCGCCGCGTCCGCACGCACCGCGGCTTGATCGGCTGCGGCTTTCGCGCTCTTGAACCGCAGCACGTCGATGTCGTTGTACTGATCGGCGGCGCGGAGCTTCTCGGCGCGTTCGAGCTCGCCCTGGATCTGCGCGACCGTCTTGTGCGCGACGTCGGCGGCGGTGCGCGCCGCGAGCGCGTGCAGGTACGCGGCGGCCGCGCGATACGCGGCGTCGAGGCGCGCCTTGTCGACGTCGGCGTGCGCGGCGGTCGCGCTGTGCTCGGTCGCGCCGACCAGCTCGGACAACGCGCCGAGCCCCGTGAGCGGCTCCATGAGCGTGACGTTGACGTTCGTCGTCACCTTCTCGTGCAGGGTGAAGCCCATGAAGGTAGGCGCACCGTTCCAGCGCTCGGCGCCGCCGTCGGCCTTGAGCGACGGATATCGCTTCGACTTGGTGTCGGCGATCTTGTCGTCGGCGATCGCGGCGTTCTCGCCGGCGATCGCGACGTCCGGGCTCTTCGACGTCGCGATCGCGATCGC
>DATJIA010000085.1:0-3414 GCA_035493675.1 Kofleriaceae bacterium
TCCTTCGACTCCGCGCTCGCTCTTCGAGCGAGCGCTCCGCTCAGGACGAACGGGACGACGGACGACGGACGACGGACGACGGACGACGGTTACGGGCAGCCGTGCGTCGTGAGCCAGTTCGCGCCCTCGATGCACGTGGAGATCACCTTGCGCGCCTCGGTCTGCGCGCGGAACACGTCTTCCGCGGCGACGTTGGGCTCGTCGTCGATGCCGAGCGCGAGCTCCATCGCCGACGGCAGCGCCGCGTCGAGCTCGCATCGCTTCGCGACCTCCGCCCGATCCGCGTGCGCCTTCGCGCACGCGCACGCGCGATCGATGTAGACCTTGCACGCGTCGGCGCCGCGCTGCCGCTCCGCCGTCGGGATCGGCACCGGGCGCTGGCCCGTCGGTGCGTCGTCCTTCTTGCTGCAGGCGCCGACGAGGAGCAACGCCGCCAACACCAGCTTCACGGCGGCTCCACGCGTGCGAGCACCACCGAGATGTTGTCGACGCCGCCTTCCTCGTTCGCCGCGTCGATCAAGCGCTCGACCGCGCGATCGAGATCGCGCTCCGACGACACGATGTGCGCGATCTGATCGTCCTTGATCATGCCACTCAGGCCGTCGGAGCAGAGCACGTAGCAATCGCCGATCTTCGGCCGCTCCGTCACGAGATCGACCTGCACGCTCTCCTTCATGCCGAGCGCGCGCACGATCACGTTCTTGTGCGGCCAGTTCTCCGCCTCCTCGGGCGTGACGCGCTTCATCTTGATGTAGTCGTTGATCAGCGAGTGATCCTCGGTGAGCTGCGCGAGCTCGCGATCGCGATACCGGTAGCAGCGGCTGTCGCCGACGTGCCCGATGATCGCGGTGTCATCCAAGAAGTAGAGCGCGACGCAGGTCGTGCCCATGCCCTTCAAGCGGCTCTCGCGCTGCGAGCGCTCCCAGATCTCGAGGTTCGCGAGCATGATCGACGTCGTCATGCGGTTGACGTCGGCGTGCAGATCGCGATCGACCTTGTACGGCCACGTCAGCGTCTGCTGATCGGCGGTGTCGCGGAAATACTCGACGACGATGTCGACCGCGAGCCGCGACGCGACCTCGCCCGAGGCGTGTCCGCCCATACCATCCGCGACCAACGCGAGCCGCGAATCCGTCGGGAGATGGATCGAGTCCTCGTTGTGATCGCGCTTGCGTCCGATGTTGGTGGCGCCGGAGAAGCGCACGCGCTTGGCGTCGAGCGGGAAGGACGTGCTCACGAGCCGGTCGATTGTAGCCCACGGCCGCGCACCAGCGCTATTCTCGGTGCCGATGCAAGACGCCCGCGTGCTCGGCGCGGTGGTCGCGGTGGTCGCCGCGGCCGCGATCGCGTACGTCGCGCGCCGGCTGTGGCTCGCCAGAAAAGAGCGGAGGCGCTAGTGGCGATCGTCGCGCGCGGCGCCGTCGCCGATCGCCCGTGGGCGCGGACCTTCGCGTTCGTCGCGGGGCGCGCGTTCAACGGCGAGCTCGTGCTGACCGCCGAGGGCAAGCGCTACGTCGTCGGGTGGAGCGGCGGCGCGATCGTGTCGGCCGCGAGCCCGCTGCCGTCCGACGCGGTCGCGCGCATCGCGATGACCGCGCAGCTGATCAGCCCGTCGCAGGTCGGCGACATCATGCGGGTGCAGGCGGCGGCCCCGAATCGCGACGAGGTCGACGTGATCGTCGAGGCGGTCAAGCTCACGCCCGAGCTCGCCGCGCGCCTGCGCCGCCGCGCGGTCGCCGCGCGCGCGATGCGCACGTTCGCGATCACCGCGGGCGACTTCGTGCTCGACGACGCGCCGACCTTGCCGCAGCACCCGGAGCTCGCGATCGACGCGCGCGCGCTCGCGTTCGCCGGCGCGAAGCAGCACTTCACCGACGCGCGCTTGCTCGAGGAGCTCGCCGCGCTCGGGCTCGTCTATCGCCTGCGCGACGACGCGGTCGCCGAGCTCGGGCAGTACGGCTTCACCGAGAGCGAGCGCCCGGCGCTCCAGGTCCTGCGCGAGCGCGCGGTGTCGCCGCACGAGCTCGAGACCGCGTGCCCCGACTGCGAGCCGAAAGCGGTGCGCGCGATGTTGTACGTGCTCGCGTGCTTCGGCGCCGTCGAGGTGACGGGCAGCGCGGCGCCGCGCCGCACGATCACGCAGCCGCCGCCGACGCGCGCGCCGACGCCGCCGCCGATCCCGCCGATCCCGCCCGCGCCGTCGGTGCGCATGAAGCCGGCGAGCGAGCCGCCGCGCGCGAAGCCGGCGAGCGAGCCGCCGCGCGCGAAGCCGACGACGACCGTGCCGCCGATCGCGCGCACGACCATCCCGCCGGCGGTGACCGCGCCGCCGCCGGCGCACAGCCCGCTCACCCAGACCGGCGACTGGAGCGAGGCCTCGAGCCCCGCGATCCGCCGCCGCGGCAAGATCCGTTCGAGCGCGCCGCCGAACACGACCGCGCGCGCCGGCGCCGACGCGGTCCGCAGCCTGGTCGCCGAGCGCCTCCAGCTCCTCGAGCGCGGCGCCGATCACTTCGCGCTGCTCGGCGTCGATCCGGACGCGCAACCCGAGGACGTCCGCGACGCCTACTTCGCGCTCGCGCGGCAGCTCCACCCGGATCGCCTCGCCGCGATCGGCGTCTCCGACGAGCGTCGCGAGGCGCAGCGGCTGTTCGCGGTGATCAACAACGCGTTCGCGGTGCTCTCGAACCCGAAGAAGCGCACCGAGTACCTCGGTCTCCTGCGCGAGGGCGGCGCCGCCGTCGCGGCGGCCAAGCAGGACCAAGCCGAGGAGCTCGCGTCGAAGATCTTCGCCGCCGAAGATCACTTCCGCAAAGGCGAGATGGCGCTGCGCCGCGATCAGCTCGACGCCGCGCACATCCAGTTCCAGGAAGCGGTGCGCCTGAACCCGAACGAAGGCGAGCACCACGCGCTGCTCGCGTGGACGACGTACGCGACCGCGCCCGACAAGGCCAAGGTGAGGATCGACGTCAAGAAGCGCCTCGAGGAGGCGATCAAGCAAGCGCCTCGCAGCCCGACGCCGTTCCTCTATCTCGGCCGCATCGCGCGCATCGAGGGCCACGATCAAGAGGCGATCCAGCACTTCGAGAAGGTCATGAAGATGATGCCCGGCCACTCGGAGGCGGCGTCCGAGCTGCGCGTGCTGGAGTCGCGTCGCGCCGCGAAGCCGACCAAACCGCCCGAGGAGAAGAAGGGCTTGTTCGGCTTCATCAAGAAGCCCTGACGATGACGCTCGAAGACGCGATCGAGACGTTGTACCGCGCGCCGATCGATCAGTTCGTCGCCGAGCGCAAGCGCCTCGCCGCCGAGCTCAAGACCGGCGACAAGGCCGCCGCGAAGGCCTTGATGGAGAGGCGCCGCCCGACGGTGTCGGCGTGGGCGGTCGATCAGCTCCACTGGCAAGCGCGCGCCGAG
>DATJIA010000086.1:0-30401 GCA_035493675.1 Kofleriaceae bacterium
ATGTCTTGCGGAAGGTGCTGGCGTTGCTCGTGGAGAAGGGCGTTGCGACGCGGGAAGAGATCCTCGAGCGTCTGCGGTAAGCGTTCAGAGCCAGAGGACAGAAGCCAGAGGACAGAGGACAGACACCAGAGGCCAGGGCCAGAGGACAGACGCCACACGCCAGAGACCAGAGGCGTCTCTGCCTCTGACTCTGGCGTCTGATCTCTGTCCTCTGTCCTCTGGCTCTGGCGTCTGGGGTCTGGCGTCTGTCCTCTGTCCTCTGTCCTCTGTCCTCTGGTCTGACTAGCCGTTGTTCGGCTTGTGCAAGATGAACGGGTACTTGATCTGGAACGTTCCGCTCTCCGCCAACTTCGGGAACGGGATGCTGTGGATGACCTCCGCGACGCAGCTGCTCACCTCGTCGCTCACGCCAGTCGCCGTCGACGACAGCACCGCCCCGTTCGCGCTGATCACGAAGGCGCTGTTGACCGTGCCCTCGAGGTTCGGGTTGCCGAGCAGCGCCTTCTCGTAGCAGTAGCCGATGCGGTCGCGGTAGCGCTTGATGTAGCGCTGGATCACCGGGCCGACGTTGTCGTCGCTGATCACCGGCGGGCCGATCTTCACCGGCGGCGCCACCGGATCGTGGCCGTGGCACACGTGACCGGTCGCGCAGTGACCGCCGCCGCCGATGTGGAAGTCGTCGCCGCCCGGGCGGCCGCCGCGGATCGTGTTGTAGTCACCCGCGACGATCAGATCGCCGCCGACGTCGGTGCCGTGACGGCCGCGGCCCCACGAGCCCCACGGCGAGCCCTCGCCGTCGGGCGAGCCGTCGTACGCGCCGTTGAGGTCGAGCGCGTCGGCGCCGTTCTGGAGGTCGTCGCTGCCGGTGATCATCGCGAGCTGCTGGCCTTCCCACTCGCTGTTCACGCCGATGCGGCGCGCGTTCTCGATCGCTTCTTCGCGATTGCGCGCGATCTGCGTCTTCGCGGGGTTGGTGCTGTGCGTCTCCGGCGTGCCCTGCGTGCCGGGCAGCTGCATCGACGCCGACGTGCCCTCGGTGTTCGACTTCTCGCCGTCCTCGGACGATTCGCCGTCGGTGACGATCTTCTTCTGATCTTCGATCGCGACCATGCGATAGCGATCCGAGACCGACTCCGCCGAGTCGAGGTCCGCCGACGCGGTGCTCGCCTCGGGCGGGATCGCGCGGAGCAACATCAAGATCGCCGCGTGCGCGACGACCGAGCCCATGAAGTACGAGGCGACGCGGCGATCGATCGCCGCGATGACGGGCGTGGGCTGCTTCGCCGGCGCCGGCACGCCCGCGACGTGGAACGTCACGTCGCCGCAGCGCACGCGCGTGCGCATGCCCATCGTCACCGGGACCTCGGGCGCGCTGATCCCATCCGCCGTGAGCCCGCCCGCGAGGCGCAGCATGAACTGCTCGCCGGCGGGCGCGATCAGATCGAACGACGTCGACGGCGAGGCCGGCGCCGGGAAGTCGACGTTCGCCGCGGTGCCGATGCGCACGCGCGCGTCCTGCCGCTCGTCGCGACGGCGCGCGAGGCCCCACGCGAGCGCGCCGAGGCCGAGCGTCGCCGCGAGCGAGAAGCCGACGTCCGCCGCCTGCGGCAGCGTCTTCGGACGGTGCCACCACTCGGGGCGGCCCTGCTTGATCTCCTGCTCCTTCAGCGCCGCGTCGTCCGACGCGAGCTTCGCGGCGTACACGAAGCCGCCGAGCGCGCCCGCGACCGAGAGCGCGCCGCCGACCAGCAGGGCGCGCGTCATGCGCGAGACGCGACCCGCGTGCGGGTCGGTGCGGTGCTGCACGCCGACGACGGTGTCGCCGAAGGTGGCGACGACCTCGACCGCGGTCTTCGTGCTCGCAGGATGCGTGGGATTCGGTTCGGGCAGGTTGATGTCGGACATGGCCTCTCCAGGGCAGAGCGGTGGCCTTGCGGCGTGGAGTGCCGCTCGGCGCATCGCGGTGCGCGCGACGCCCGCGCCGATCGCTCTTGCCGATCGTCGCTTGCCCGTATTGACATCGCGGTTCGCGATCGGTTCCCGGAAAATCGACGTGATTCCCGCAGGTAAGACATGCGGATTGCCTGCAACCGATTGCCGCCGCCGGTGTCCGCGCGCGCGTTCGATCCGCTGTTATCGTGATGGGCGATGCGCGCCCTCGCCCTCGTCGCGATGTCGATCTCCGCCGCCGGTTGCAACGCGATCCTCGGCATCGGCGACGTTCACACGAGCGGCGGGATCGACGCGCCGGCCGGGACGATCGACGCGGCCGGCGGCAACTGCCCGGCGCCGCCGTCGGGCGGCATCATCGGGTGCGCGAACATCACGCACGTCAACCTCGACGGCACGACGACCGAGTCGCGCCAGGATCTGCACGCGTTCAACGTCGCCGCGTACATCGCGGACTCGAGCGCGACGGGGTTCACGATCGTCACCGGCACCGCGAGCGCCGACGGCACCGTCGTCGTGAACAACATCCCCGACGGCGCCTCGTACTACCTGCGGCTGCAGAACCCGACCGACCCGACCTACTCGTACCCGCACTACTTCTACACGTCGCAGCGCACGCTCGATCTCGGCTACATCGAAGAGGGCCGCGACGACACGCCGACCACCGGCGAGACCGACGTGACCTTCACGACCACCGGGCTCACGCCGTGGAAGAGCGCGCCGCAATCGATCTACGGCCAGCTGGGCGACTCGCTCGGCATGGCCTCGTTCTCGACGGGGACGACCGCCGGCTGGGCGCCGGCGACGCCGCCCGCCGACGGCGCGACCAACCTCGATGCGGTGGTCGACTGGAAGACCGGCGCCGGCGAGATCACCTTCTCCGATCTCACCAACCAGGCGGCGCGCGTCTCGCAGCTGGTCGACACCACGAAGGGCGACGATCTCTGGGTCTTCCAGTCGCGCCTGTCGGCGCTGCAAGACGGCGATCAAGGCGACGTGTGGTCGAGCATCATCGCCGCGGCACAGGTCCCGACCGCGACGATGACGAACGGCACGCCGCTCACGGTGACCGCGGCGCTCGCGCCGGTGCCGCCGCTGTCGACGATGCAGACGCTCAACGTCAACCTCGATTCGTTCCGCGCCGCGTTCCACGACGACGGCCGCTACTTCTTCGAGACGCTCTTCTGCTACCGCTCGGCGAGCCCGGGCGCCGCCTCGGGGCTCGGCCAGGGACAGCTGTGGTCCTACAACAACCAGCAGATCTTCGGCTCGCCGTCGTCGCTCAACATCATGCAGGCGTACGGCAATCCGTTCCCGAAGACGTGGCCGCAGATGATCTCGTGCTCGCTCGGCCACTTCCGTCCGTTGAAGACGCCGGGCACCAACAAGCAGGTCTCGGCGTACTCGTACATCTATTCGTACGCGCCCGCGACCGACAACTTCTCGTGGACGCCGGTGATCCACGGCGTGACCAACCCGAAGGTCGGCGGCAAGCCCGCGCTCGCCGGCGGCGCGGTCGCGTTCGACGGCACCCATCCGCTCGAGATGCAGTGGGACGCGATCCCCGGCGTCTCGCACTATCAGGTCCGCATCATCGGCTCGGTCGAGGGCTTGGTCGCCGTGCTCGACACCAGCGGCACGACGATCTCGATCCCCGCCGACACCTTCACCAAGGGCAACTTCTACGTCTTCCGCATCTTCGCGATCCAGACGCCGAGCGATTACACGCAGGGGCACCTGCTGCGCTTCACCGCGCCGATGTCGGTCGCGCGCCTCGCGACCGGTCTGTTCCGCCTCGATGATCGGTGCGGCAACACGACCGTCGAGACCGGCGAGGAGTGCGACCCGGGCACCGCCGGCGACACGGCGTCGTGCGACTCCGACTGCTCGGCGGTGAAGTGCGGCGACGGCTACCTCAACACCGTCGCCGGCGAGATCTGCGACGACACCACCGACAGCCCGCACTGCAACGGCCCCGCCGCGGGGGCGGGCAAGGCGTGTCACCCGAACGTCTGCGGCGACGGCTACTGGAACGGGATGGGCGAGGAGTGCGACGACGGCAACACGGTCAACGGCGACGGTTGCAACGCGCAGTGCAAGCTCGAGAATTGCGGCAACAACATGACCGACGCGCCGTTCGAGGGTTGCGACGACGGCAACCGCCTCAACGGCGACGGCTGCAACTCGTACTGCCAGCCGGAGCAGTGACCGCGCTCGGAGAGATCAGCGCGTCTCGGCGCACGGCGAGGTCAGCGTGTCGCCGGTCTCCTCGACCATCCGCTTCGCGTCTTGCGCGCACAGCTCCGCGGTCGGCACGCAGAACGTGCCGTGCGAGCCGGCCTGGTCTTGTCCGTCGTCGGTCTCGTAGCAGTACGCGACGTCGTGCCGCTCGCACGCGGACAGCGTGATCCAGCCGGCCTCGTCGGGCGAGCAGGCCTCGCGCTCGCACGTCCAGCCGTGATCGCCCGACGGCAGGCCTTGATCGTGACAGTACCAACCGGCGCTCTGCGGCGCCGGCGGCACCGTCGAGGGGGCGGTCGCGTGCGAGCCGCACGCGGCGAGCGCGATGAACAAGACGGCGCCCTTCATTCGATCCGCAGGGAGCGCTCGAACTCTTCCGGGTTCGACGACGCATAGACGGCGGTCTCCATCGAGATGAGCCCCGCGTTCACCAGATCGAGCAGGTGCTGATCGAAGAGCTGCATCGAGTAGAGATCGCGGCCCTTGCGGATCAGCTCGGGGATCTCGCCGAGGCGGCCCGGCGTGCGGATGCACTCGCGGATCGTGCGCGTGACGCGGAGGATCTCGACGGCGGGCAGGCGCTTGCGGCCCTCCTTCGACGCGAGCAGGCGCAGCGAGATCACCGCCTGCAGCGTGTCGCCGAGGCGATCGCGGATCACGTCCTGCGCGTCGGGCTCGAACAGGCCGACGTAGCGCTGGATCGTCGACTGGGTGTCGGGCGTGTGGATCGCGCTGACGACCATGTGCCCGGTCTCGGCGGCCTTGAGCGCCGCCGCGGCGGTCTCGCGATCGCGGATCTCGCCGACCATGATCACGTCGGGGTCCTGGCGCATCGCCGCGACCAGCGCGCCCGAGTACGTCTCGGTGTCGGCGCCGACCTCGCGCTGGATGATCATGCACTTCTGCGGCTCGAAGATGAACTCGATCGGATCCTCGATCGTGACGATGTGCGCGTGCCGCGTCTCGTTGATGTAGCGGATCATCGCCGCCATCGTGGTCGTCTTGCCGTTGCCGGTCGCGCCGGTGATCAAGACCAGGCCGCGCCGCGTGTCGGCGATCTCGGCGAGCACGGGCGGCAGGTTGAGCGCCTCGATCGAGTTCACGTTGATCGGGATCAGGCGCATGACGATGCCGACCGCGCCGCGCTGGCGGAAGATCGACGCGCGGAAGCGGCCGCGCTGCGCGACCGAGTAGCTCACGTCGATCTCGCCGAACGGCCGCGTGAAGTCGATCGTCTTGCCGCGATCCTCGAGGATCATGCGTGCGATCGCCTCGGTGTCGGTCGCGGTGAGCGGCGGCACCTTGATCGCGCCGAGCAGCTCGCCGTGCAGGCGGTAGTGCGGCGGGTAGCCGACCTCGAAGTGGATGTCCGAGACGCCGCGCTCGATGCCGAACGCAAGGAGCTTGTGGAACGTCGCGCGATCCATGCTCATGCCGAGGCCCTCACCCGAGCGTCAGTTTAGTCCGTCGCCGGGTTCCTTGCGCGGTCGCGACGGGTCGGAGTGGGGTTCTTCCGCGGGCTTCTTGAGGCTCTCGATCAGCGGCTTCGCCTCGGGATCGCTCGCGCCCAGCTCGTCGACGAGCGGCTTCCACGAGCCGAGCGACGGGTGCGGGCGCGTGACCTCGCCGCCTTCGTCGAAGGCGTCGTCGAGATCGCCGAGCGGCGGCGGGTTGGTCGGCGGCGTCGACGCGCGCGCGCGGCGCAGCGACGGACGGCCCGGGTCGGTGTCCTCTTCGCCGGAGATCGCGAACTCGCCCGAGCCGGCGGCGACCGTCAGGCGGCGATCGTCGATCACGAGCGGCGGCGCCTCGCGGATGTCGCCGTCGTCGTCGAAGTCGGCGGGCGGCGCGGCGATCGGCGCGTGCGCGCCCTCGGTCAGGTTCTTGATCGCGCGCTTCACGCTCGCGCGCAGGCGCGGGAACGGCGGGCCCGGCCGCGCGAGGAAGTACCCCTGGCCGTACTTCACGCCGAGATCGTGCAGCGCGTGCAGATCGTCGGCGGTCTCGATGCCCTCGGCGACGATCACGGCGTCGATCGCCTCGGCGATGTGGCCGAGCGAACGCAGCATCTCGCGCTTCACGGTCGAGCGCGCGACGCCGCGGGTGAGCACGTCGCTGATCTTGATGAAGTGCGGGCGCAGCGCCATCACCGTCTCGAGGTTCGAGTGGCGCGTGCCGACGTCGTCGATCGCGACGCCGAAGCCCATCGCGGTGTACTGCGCGAGCGCGCGCCGGAACGACGTGAAGTTCTCGATCGCGAGGCGCTCGGTGATCTCGAAGACGATGTTCGCCGGCGTGAGGTTCGCCGCCTCGAGCAGGCGCGACACCTCGATCTCGATGAACGCGGCGTCGTAGAAGCTGAGCGGCAGGAGGTTGACGAACAGGCGGTGCACGGGCTCGAGCCCCATCGCGCCGCGCAAGGCGCCGCGGAAGCACGCGCGATCGAGCTCGAACGTGAGATCGACCTCGTCGGCGACCGAGAAGAGCGTCGCGGGCGACTCCATCGCGGTGTGACGCGGGCCGCGCGTGAGCGCCTCGTAGCCGAAGATGTCGCTGCTCTCGACGTGGACGATCGGCTGATAGACCGGCGTGAGGCCGTCGCCGAGGATGATGTCCTGCAGCACCGACTTGTCGCGGTTCGCCGCGCGCTCGCGCCCGAGCCGCGCCGATTCGGTCGCCTCGTGGACGAGGCGGGCGATCAGGCGCTCGGGCCGGAGCATCGTGTTGCCGAGCACGCGCGCGCTGCCGACGGTGATGCGCGGCGTGTCGCGCAGCAGATCGCGCACCGCGGGCGCGAGCGCGTTCTCGACCGCGCCTTCGACGGCGCTGCCGAGCCGCTCGAGATCGAGCTGCGACGATCCCTCGCGCGGCGACAGGATCACGAGGTAGCCGTCGTCGTCGGACGTGCGGCAGATCAGATCGCCGGTCTTGAGCAATTCGCCGCGCAGCTCGTCGAGCGCGTGGCCGGCCTTGTCGTAGATCTCCGCGTGGTGCGCGATGCCGAGCTCGACCTCGATGCGGCGCAGGCGGGTGAGGTCGACGAGGATGCACGAGATCGCGCGATCGCGTTGCAGGAACGAGATCACCTCGCCCATGCGCTCGTGGTACGGGCGGAAGCGATCGATCTCGGCGGTCGGCGGCGGCGCGCCCATCGTGGTCGCGTCGGCGGGCGCGGGCGGACCCGAGTCGCCTTGCGAGAAGAAGTGCACGCGGCCGCTGCCGCCGCGCTTGGCGCCGCGCAAGGCCGCGGTCGCCGCGGTGACGAGCCCGTCGGCGTTCTCGGCGTCGTCGGGGAAGCTGGCGACGCCGATCGAGATCGACAATGCGCGCTGCGCCGGGAAGTCCGCCCTCGCGACCGAGTCGCGCAGGCGTAGCGCCTTGGTCACCGCGCCCGACTTCTGCGTCTCGGGCATGATCACGGCGAACTCTTCGCCGGCGAAGCGCGCCGCGACATCGCTCGCGCGCACGCGGCCCGGCGACTCCTGCGCGCCGAGCACGATCGCGAGCCGGCGCAGGACCTCGTCGCCGAGCTGGTAGCCGAGCTCCTGGTTGAGCGCGGCGAAGCCGTCGATGTCGGCGATGATCAGCGAGAGCGGCTGCGCGTAGCGTTGCGCGCGCGCGACCTCCTCGCCGAGGCGCTCCTGGAACGCGCGATGGTTGTAGAGGCCGGTGAGCGAGTCCTTGTACGAGAGGACCTCGAGCTCGCGGTTGATCCGCTCGAGCTCGGTGTTGGCGACGACCAGATCGCGGCCGCGCTCGTCGAGCGAGCGCTCGAGCAGGCGCTCCTTCGCGGCGAGGCGTTCGTTCGCCTCGTGCAGGCGCTCCATCAAGCGCTTGTTCTCGCGCTCGAGCTCGAACGCGCGCACCATCTGATCGATCAGCTGGTGGAGCTCGGGGTGGCGCCACGGCTTCTTGACGACGTAGTGGATCTGCCCCGCGTTGATCGCGGCGAGCAGGTTGTCTCCGTCGGCGTAGCCGGTGACGATCACGCGGCGCGCTTCCGGACGCATGCGCGTCGCGACGGCGAGCAGCTCCGCGCCGGTCATCCCGGGCATGCGGAAATCGCTGAGCACGACGGCGATGTCGTCGTGCTCGCGCAACAGCTCGAGCGCGCGCTCCGGCGACGGCGCGCCGAGCACGGCGAAGCGACGGCGCAACGAACGCTCGAGCAGCTCGAGGTTCATGGGCTCGTCGTCGACGCACAGGACCTTCGCGCGCGGAGCTCCGGCGTCGGCCTGCTGGTCGTCGCGTCCATCCCCGTCGGACGCGCCCTCCCGGTGGTCGTCGGTTACTACCAACTGTCTGTCGCCAGTATACGGGAGTCAGGGTCCGGACCGAAACACCCGCTCGCGGTGATGCGGACGTTACCCACATCGCGCACCCGCCCGGAGTTCTGTTACGCTCCGTCTCCGGGTGAGGGGCAAGCGCATCCTTTTCTACGATCCCGATCCGCGGGCTCGCCGGGTCGCCGAGCGCGCGCTCGCCGCGACGGGATCCGACGTGGTCTCGGCCAACGACACCGACGATCTGATGCAGAAGATCGAGGCGAACGGCTGGGACTTGATGATGATCAACTACGATCCTCCGCTGCGCGACGATCCGCGCTGGGTGGATCGCCTCGACAAGCTCGAGTCGCGGTGGCCGAAGACGAAGCTCGTCTTGCACTCGACCGCGCCGACCGAGGACTACCTGCCGCTGATGGCGCACCGGAAGTTCCTGCGCAACATCATCGCGAAGAACGACGAGCCGCTCGAGCCCGACGAGCTGATCATCACCGCCGAGAAGCTCCTGCGGCAGGATCTCTTCGGCTTGCAGAAGTACATCTTGTGGGGCGTCGAGCCGCTCAAGGTGAAGATCAGCGACTCGCGCGAGAAGCCCGACTACATCCAGCAGGTCGCGTCGTACTCGCAGTCGCTCGGCTGCAACGAGCGCGTCGTCGAGCTGGTCGAGACGATCGCCGACGAGCTGGTGACCAACGCGATCTACAACGCGCCGCGCACGCAGGACGGCGAGCCGAAGTACCAGAAGCGATCGCGCCGCGATCCGGTCGTCCTCGAGGACGCCGAGGCGGGCGAGCTGCAGTTCGCGTGCGACGGTGACTACATCGCGGTCGCGCTGATCGATCCGTTCGGCTCGCTGACGCAGGAGACGGTGGTCACGTACCTGAACCGCTGCCTCGTGAAGGGGCCCGAGCAGTTCAGCGACGCCTCGGGCGGCGCCGGCATCGGCCTCTATCGCGTGTTCCAGTCGCTGTCGAAGTTCGTGATCAACATCGATCCCGGCAAGAAGACCGAGGTGATCAGCCTGATCGATCTGCGCTTGAGCATGAAGCGATTCCGCCAGGCGGCGAAGAGCTTCCACATCTTCATCAGCGACAGCGCCGCGCGGCAGGGCCAGCAGGAGTAACGTCGTGGCTCGCAGCTCCTTCACGATGGAGGTGGTCGAACGCGACGGCGTCGATCACGTGACGCTCGCCGGCGTCGTCGACGAGAACGCGGACCTCGCCTTGATCGGCACGCTCGGCTCGCGCCCGGTGCGCGTCAACATGCGCGGCGTGCGCCGCATCAACTCGTTCGGCGTGCGCGTGTGGATGGACATGATCCGCAAGCTGCCGCGCGACGTCGACCTGACCTTCATCCAGTGCCCGCCGCCGGTGATCGATCAGTGCAACATGGTCCAGGGCTTCCTGGGCCACGGCGAGCTCGAGTCGTTCTACGCGCCGATGACGTGCAGCGAGTGCGACGAGCAGGTCGATCAGCTGTTCGAGACGGAGAAGTGCCGCGCCAACGGCGCGAAGCTCCCGGTGACGCCGTGCCCTCGCTGCGGCCGACCGATGGAGGTCGACGACCTCGAGGAGCAGTACCTGTTGTTCGTCCGCGAGAGCTGATGCCGCGGGTTGCCGGTCCGCGGCCCCGCGGCTCCGCTATCGTCGGCGGATGCGCGCATCCGCCATCGTCGTGATCCTCGCCGCCTGCGGCGGAAGCAAGTCGCAGACGCCCGACGCGAAGGCGTCGGCGATCGACGCGCCGGCGTCGGTGATCGACGCGCCCGTCGCTTCGATCGACGCGTCCGTGACCGCGGCGCACGTCGTGTACCTCGCGTTCGAAGGCGAGACGATCAAGCCGGGCAACGAGAGCGTCGCGAACGACACGACGCCGCTCGTGACCACGCAGTACACGCCGAAGTACCTGCCGAACGATTCGCAGCGCGCGACCAAGATCGCGGGGATCGTCGGCGAGGTGCAGGCGATCCTCGCGCCGTACGACGTCGCGGTCGTCACGACGCGTCCGTCGAGCGGCAACTTCGATCTGATCGCGTTCGGCGGCACGTCGACCGACGCCGGCCTCCAGCAGGGCATCGGCGCGCTGGCGCTCGCGGGCCAGTGCTCCCTGACGGGCGAGCACATCGCGCTGGTCTTCGATCTCGGCTGGAACCAGCACGACGCCGCGCGCTTCGCGGTCAGCCTGTTCGGCATGTCGCACGACGTCTCGATGTCGACGGTCGCCGCCGACTGCATGTGCTTCGCGGCCGGGACCTGCACGACCTTGTCGGCGGCGTGCACGATCGGCGGCGCCGGCACGACCGTCGACACGACGTACTACAACTGCGCGGGCGCGGCGACGTTCGACGAGAACGCGGCGTTCGTCGCGGCGTTCGGCGCGGCGAAGTGATCAGCTGCCGAGGCTGTAGATCGTCAGCGACGTGCCGCCGCGGTCGAAGCCGACCGAGCGCTCGAGCAGCCACCAGCGGCCGGTCGCGACGCCCCAGCGATACTTCTTCTTGGGCGTGACGAGCACGCGCGCCTTGCGCACGGCCTTGGTGCCGTCGACCGCGAACAGATCGAGGTACTCGGGGTCGGCGATCTTGCGCTTCACCGCCGCGGCGTTGACCGGATCGATCTTCAGCGCGATCCAGACCGCGCCCTTGTCGTCGATCGTGCTCGCGAGCGTCGAGGCGTCGTACAGCGTCACCGCTTGATCGAGCTCGAGGTTCGACGGCGCGCCGTCGCGCCACAGCTCGACGGTGGTGAGGTCCTGGCTCATCTTCGCGAAGGTCGTGTCGGCGCCGGCGGGGCGCGACGCGAGCACCTGCAGGCGCGCGGCGGCGCTCATCGGATCGTCGATCGTGTTGGTCTTGAAGGCGGCGTCGATCACGTCGTAGTCGGCGGCGACGTCGGGCGTGCGCTGGTTCTCCTTGGGATCCCAGTGGCCGCCCTTCACGCCCATCGCGTGCGTGAAGCCCTCGGTCCAGTACGTGATGCGGAAGTCGAGCTTGGGGATCGCGCCGGTCGTGTCGACGTCGAGCGAGCGCAGCTTGCCGACGCGCTTGCCCTTGTCGAGATCGACGAGCTCGAGCTCGTGCGTGGTGACCTTGGTCTTGATCTTGGCGCGGTGGAGGGCGACGCGCGGCGTGCCCGCGCGGGTGACGAGCGTGACGTCGGCGGCGGGGCCGAAGCGGCGCGCGACCTTGCCGTCGAGGCCGAACAGCGCGGCGCGCGCGGCGCCGTCGTCGGCGCGGCCGACCAGGAACAGGCGCGCCGCGTCGCCGGCGCCGACGAAGCGGAGGCTCTGCGGCACGCCGAGATCCGCGGGCAGGGCGGCGCGGAGCTTCTCGGCCTTGGCGCCGACGTCGTAGACGACGAGCTCGGCGAAGGTCGCGCCGTCGGTGTTCACGTACGCGACGCGCGCGCCGTCGAACGCGACCGGGTCGTCGACGAAGCCGCGATCGGGCGCGATGCGCGCGTCCTGCGCGACGCCGACCAGCGCGGGCGGCTTGGGCTGGGTGACGTCGGCGCGCGCGGCGCGCGTGGCACTCCCGGCGATCACGACTGCAGCGGCGGCGATGGCGAAACGCATCCTTCCCTCCACGCAGGCATATCTCCCATCGTTCGCGCCGGGCCGCAATGACATGGATGTCAGGCTGTCCGGCCCGTACACTCGGGTGACACCTTGCAAGTGGGCGGAATTGCTAGGGCGCGAACGGCATTTCCGTTGCTGAAGGTCACAGCATGCAAACGATCAAGGCGCTCGCGGTCCTCTCGGCTGGCTCGCTCCTGTTCACGGGCTGCGTGCCGTTCGGCTGCGGGGCGCCCGCCGACCCGACCGACGTGCAGGCGTTCGTGCTGACCGCGTCGGGCACCGCGACCGCGCCCGAGACGATCGAGGGCATCGCGGCGGCGCCGGACGGCGTCTGGTTGCTCGAGCTCGGCAACACCTACGAGCTGGTCGAGCTCGATCGCGTCGGCGGGATCGAGAAGCGCCACATCGCGCTCGACGACCGCATCGCGTTCGGCCTCGCGTGGGACGGCACCGCGCTGTGGGTCGGCTCGCGCGACTTCGAGACCGGCGCGGCGACCGCGAAGCGCATCGATCCCGCGACCGGCGCGACCCTCGCGACGATCGCGCTCCCCGCGGCGGCGACCGACCTCGCGTACGACGGCACCTACTTGATCGTCGTGCAGGGCCTCGGCGACTACGAGGCGTACGCGCCCGCGACCGGCGCGCTCGCGTCGTCGGTGCCGGTCTATCAGCTCGACGCGGTCGCGACCGTCGCCTATCACGACGGCGAGACGTGGGTCGCGCAGCCGGGCTCGACCGCGCTGATCTACGACAACGGCGGCACGCTGTTCGCGAAGACGTCGTCGGACGCGTTCACCGCGGCCGGCGCGCACATGACGTTCGTCGGCGACACGCTCGTGATCGCGCAGGGCAGCGCGCTGCACACGTACGCGGTCGATCGCACGGCGCCTACGCTTTGATCGCCGACAGCGCGACCGCGAGCGCGGCGCCGAGCTCGGCGTTGGCGCGGGCCAGCGCGCGATTCGCGCGCACCGCGGCGCCGGCGGTGGTTTCGGCCAAGCGCGCGAGCAGGAACGGCGTGAGCTGCTTGCCGGTGATCGACCGCGCGGCGGCGTCGTCGAGCGCGCGCGCGATCGCCGCGTCGATCGTCGTCGTGTCCATCGCGGCGTCCGGTGGGATCGGATTCGCGACGAGGATGCCGCCTTGCTCGAGCGCCCAGCGCGCGCGCGCGATCGCGGCGAGATCCGCGAGATCGTCGGCGCGGTGATCGATCGCGAGCCCGGTGCTGCGCGTGTAGAACGCGGGCAGCTCGCTGGTGCGCCAGCCGACGACGAGCACGCCGAGCGTCTCGAGCATCTCGAGCGTGCGCGGCAGATCGAGGATCGCCTTCGCGCCGGCCGAGATGACCGCGATCGGCGTGCGCGCGAGCGCGACGAGATCGTGCGAGACGTCGGCGGTGTCGCCGCGGTGCACGCCGCCGATGCCGCCGGTCGCGAACACGCGGATGCCCGCGCGCGCCGCGAGCGTCGCGGTCGCGCTGACGGTCGTGGCGGCGTCGCCGCCGCGCGCGACGTGCACCGCGAGATCGTGCGCGCCCGCTTTGGCGAACGCGCGCCCGCGCCGCGCGAGGTCTTCGATCGATGCGTCGTCGAGGCCGATCCGTGCGCGCCCACCGACGATCGCGATCGTCGCCGGCACCGCGCCGCCCGCGCGCACCGCGGCCTCGAGCTCGCGCGCGACGTCGAGGTTGTCGGGCCACGGCAGGCCGTGGGCGATGATCGTCGACTCGAGCGCGACCACGGCGTCGCCGGCGGCGAGCGCCGCACGTACTTCGTCGGCGACGACGAGATCCATGCCGTCACCTACCACACCTGCTACCTTCGCGCGGTGAAGTTCCCGCTCACCGCGCAGCTCGTCGACGAAGCGAAGCGCTTCGCGCTGCGCTCCGCCTGCCGCGACTGCTTCTACTGGCGCGCATCCGCCGGCGAGTGCCTCCACGGCTGGCCCGACGAAGGCCAACGCCGCTGGCCCCTCGACGCGCCGAACCCCGACGGCAGCGCGCCGACCGAAGCCGCGTTCTGCAAAGAGTTCGAGCTGCGCTAGGTTCGCGCTCGAATGCGCGCGCTACTGCGGTGGTCGCCCGCGGCGTTGTCGGTCCCCCCGCCGTCCTCGAGGTCACTCGACCACTCCGGCGTCGGGGCCCCACCGCCGCCTTGCGGGCGACCATCCTCGCGACGCGCAGCTCGATCGCGGATGTTCGCGCTCGAGCGGAAGAGATCGAGCGTTGTCGATCAGTGCGTGCCCGTGACCTGCTGCGGCGTAGGAACGCCGGAACCGGATCCGGAGCCGCTCGGCGCGCCGCCGTCGTCGCTGCGCGTGGCCTCGTGGTAGCCGGCCTTCACGCCGCGGCCGATCTTGTCGACGACCGGCCCGGCCTTCTCCTCGATGCCGTTCTTCATGTCCTGCGCTTCCGGCGTCGACCAGATCGCGGACACGTGCCCGAAGAACGTGCGCTTCCCGAGCTTCACGGTCGCGCCGAACCACACGAACGCCCCGATGAGCACGACCCACATGAGCAACCGGATCACGCCCTGAGCCTACCAGCCTGATCCGGTCGCGCTACTTCTTCTACTTCGAGTCATCCCCGCTGCGCTTGAGGATCAAGAACTCGACGCGGCGGTTCTTCGCCCAGGCTTCCTCGTTGTGGCGGCGATCGATCGGCTGGGTCTCGCCGTAGCCTTGCGATTGCAGTCGGCTCTCGTCGACGCCCTTGCCGGTCAGGTACTCGAGCACGGCGTGCGCGCGCTTCTGCGAGAGATCCAAGTTGTACGCGTCGTCGCCGCGCTCGTCGGTGTGGCCCTGCACCTCGATCAGCTGGATGTCGGGGTTGCCTTGGAGCGTCGCCGCGACCGCGTCGAGGATCGGGTACGACTCCTTCTTGATGACCGCCTTGTTGTACTCGAAGTAGACCTTGTCCAGGATCTCGATCTTGGTGTCGGTCACGACGACGCGTCCGCGATCCGGACAACCGTCGTCGTCGTCGACGCCGTTGTAGGTCTCGGGCTCGTTCGGGCACTTGTCGTCGTTGTCGAGGATGCGGTCCTTGTCGTTGTCCGGATCCGGGCAGCCGTCCTCGTCTTCCCAGCCGTCCTTGTCTTCCGGATCGTTCGGGCACAGGTCGTCGACGTCGGGGATGCCGTCCTGATCGTTGTCCGGATCCGGGCAGCCGTCCTGGTCCTGGAACTTGTCGAAGTCCTCCGGATCGTCCGGGCACTGATCGACGTCGTCGGTGATGCCGTCGCCGTCGCGATCGTTCTTCACGCCGTCGGGGCAGCCGTCTTCGTCTTCGAAGCCGTTCTTGGTCTCGGGGACGTTCGGGCACTTGTCGTCGACGTCCGGGATGCCGTCGCGATCGTTGTCGGGATCCGGGCAGCCGTCCTCGTCCTCGAAGTCGTCGAAGTCCTCCGGGTTGTCCGGGCACTGATCGACGTCGTCCTTGATCGTGTCGTTGTCGCGGTCGCCGATGTTCGGCTCGAACACGATGCCGATGAACGCGCGCGCGTCGGGGCTGCCGCCCTTGCCGTGCATGAGGCCGGCGCCGCCGCCGAGCGAGAGGAACGAGTTGCGCGCGAGGTAGAGCTTCACGCCGCCGATCGCCTCGAGCGGGAAGTAGTTGGTCGCGCCGCTGATCGGGATCGCGCCGGTGACCTCGGCGACGACGTCGAACTTCTGCGGCGAGATCGCGTACGCGATGCCGGCGCCGACGGGGATCTCGTTCTGCGCGGTGATCGTCTGGCCCGTCGTCGGGATCGGCTGCGCTTCACCGGTCGTCACGTTGTCCGTGAACGACTCCTGCTTGGGACGGATGCGGATGCCCGCGTTGAGCGCGAGGCGCAGCTCGCGCTGCGCGCCGAACTCCTTGTCGAGCACGACGAGCGCCTGCGGGACGAGCTGGCCTTCGCCGAGCCACTTGTCCTTCGGCGACGCCGTCGGCAGGTACGCGCTGACGATCACGCCGAGGCCGATGTGCGGCTTGAGGCTCGTCTTCAAGAAGCGCGTCTTGAGGTGGATGCCGATGTTGCCGAAGCCCTGACCGGAGATGCCGAACTTGAGATCGTCGTTCGGGTTGTTCGGATCGCCGATGTAGTCGGGGCCGCGGTCGCCGTTCATGATCACGAACGGCGCGGAGAGGCCGGCTTCGAGCTCGAACTTCCCGAACTTCATGCCGTACGCCGCGATGATCGTCGCGGCGATGACGTCCTTGACCGCGTAGTCGTTCTGCCCGTTCTGGAAGTGGAGCATCGTGTGCCCCCAATCCAGCGCGCCGAGGCCGAACGAGATGTCGCCGTCGCCGAGGACCTGCGACGCGTTGACCGTGATGTAGCCGCGCGAATCGTTCGCGGGGCGGAACTGGTTCATGTCGATGTTTCCGGCGGGCGCCTGCGCGTGCGCGGAGCGCTCGACGGCAGTAGCGAGGACCGAAACACAGGCGATCGCGATCAAGCCTCGTGTGGCGCGCTGGTGCATGAAGCCCTTCCCTCCGAAGTGGCCCCGTTGTAATCCGATCCGCACCGACGGGTCAAAAGAACCCCGCGGAATTCCGCAAGGAATGGGCGCGCGAGACGAACTGGGGCTCACCGCATAGTGGCGGGAAGCCCTGACACGGTTACGCCGGATCGGATCTTCGTTCCGGCCGAGGCCCGAAGCCCGAGGTCCGAGGCCCGATCAAGATCCGCCGGGGTCGATTCCGTTGCGGAGGCAGCTCTGGCGCGCCATGCCCTGGCGCGACGACGACAGCTTGCCGATATACGACTTCGCCTTCGCGGTGTTCTTCAGATTGCAGCTCGCCAGCGCGCACACCATGATCGCGTCGGCGTTGCCGCGATCCGACTGCAGCGCCTCCTCGCAGAGACGGAGCGCCTTGCCCCACTGCGAGTTCTTGGCCGCGGCGCGCGCGTCGTCGATGAGCTGACCCGGGTTGCCGCCGCCGGGAGGGGGCGACGCCGTGCCGCTGCCGCCGCCGGGCGGCTTGTCGGTGCCGCTGCCGCCGCCGGGCGGGTTCTGGTGCGTGTTCGATCCACCGCCCGCGACCTGCTCGGTGCAGTTCACGGCGTCGACGGCGTCCTTCGCCTCGGGCCACAGCTTGCCCGCCTGCTGCGCGAGCTTCGCGATGTCCTTGCACTTGTGCTGGCTCGCGAGCGACCGCGCGCGCGCCGTCATCTCGGCGATGAAGTCGTCCTTCGCCTTGTCGCAGAGCTGGCGCGACTTGTCCTTGTAGACCGAGTCGTCGGGCAGCTTGTCGCAGTACTGCTTCACGCTGCCGTAGTCCTTCTTGCCCATCGCGCTCTTCAGGTCGTCGAAGACGAGCGAGCTCGCGACTTCCTTCTTGGCGAGATCGGACAGGTCCTTGGCGTCGGCGTTGTTCGGGTCGAGCTTCGCGAGATCCGACGCGCACGCGGCGAGGCCGGTCCAGTCGTCCTTGTCGCGGAGGCTCTTGCACTCGTCGAGCTTCTTGGCGGCCGCGTCGTTGCCGGGAGGCACGACCGCGGAGCCGGTGCCCGTGTCGGTGCCGCTCGCGATCTGGCTGCCGCTCGCGGTGCCCGCGGCGGAGCCGACCTCGGCGTCCGCGGTGGTGACGATCATCTGCTGCGCGTCGCTCGGGCCGGGCGCGACCTGGTTGTTCGTGCCGGTGCCGGTGCCCGCGCTCGCGCTGCCGGCCGACGTTCCGCCGCCGCCGCCGCTCGCCATCACCGCGACGACGATGCCGCCGACGACGAGCAGGCCGACGAGCCCGAGGATCAAGCCCTTCTTGCCGCCGCCGGTCGGGACGTCGACCGCCTGGGCGTCGCGCCCGAACAGGAAGTCTTCGCCCGGCTCGACGAAGCGCATGCGCACGTGGCCGAGATCGATCGTGTCGCCGCGGCGGAGCTCGACCTTGCCGTACTCCTCGCCGTTGACGCGCACGCCGTTCGACGACGCGAGATCGCTGATCGTGTAGCGACCGGTGTCCTGCTCGCGGACGATCTTGGCGTGGTTGCGGCTGATCGATCGGTGGTTGACGACGACGTCGTTGTCGTCGGTGCGACCGATGATCATCTGCGGCTTGGTCAGCTCGAACTCCTGGCCCGCGAAGTTCGAGGACAGGATCACGAGGCGCGCGAAGCCCGACGGCGCCGGCGCGACCGCCATCGGCATGCCGGCCGCTTGCGCGATGCGCGCGGCCTGCTGGTTCGGATCGGTGTCGGCGAGCGCGACCATGGTCGCGTGCGGTTGGCCGACCATCACCGGCGTCGGCATGCCGCCGCGCGCCGCGAGGATCGCCGGATCGATGCGCTCGATCGGCTGGGTCTTGCCGTCGTCGGCGCCGGCGACGCCGACCTCGGCGCCCTCCGCCTTGAGCTCGATGAGGTAGTCGCCGATCTGGACGCGGTCGGAGATGGTGAGCGCGGTCCGCTGCGCGATGCGCGTGCCGTTGACGCGGACGCCGTTGTACGAGCCGAGGTCCTCGATCGCGACGGTGCCGTTCATCCGCACGATCCGCGCGTGCCGGCGCGAGACGTTGCGCTCGGTCAAACGGATCGTGTTGCCCTCTTTACGGCCGATGGTGATCTCGTCGCGGATCAGAGGGACGACGGTCGTCTTCCCCTCGTCATCTTGGATGACCAGCTTGAACATCGGCTAGAGCCCCACTCCCATTGGTTGTATCAGTCGAGCCGTAGGCTAGTCATCGCGCAGCCGCTCACTTCGACCCCAACGCGCGCCGTGATTCTTGGATCGCCCGCGCGAGAGGCGGATCGTCCGCCGCCCGTTCCAAGATTCTTGCACCGTTTACGCTCGTCGCGCCACTGTCCCCCCCGTCGCCCTGCGCACCTGCGACGACATCTTCGCCGGCGAAGTCGCCCACTTCTATATCCGGTGTGATTCCCGTGCCTTCGAGAGAGCGCCCCGACGGCGTGTAGTAGCGCGCGGTCGTGAGCTTGATGCCCGATCCGTCGTCGAGATCGAAGAAGGTCTGCACCGATCCTTTGCCGTACGTGCGCTCGCCGATGATCGTCGCGCGCTTTCGATCCTGCAGCGCGCCGGCGAGGATCTCGGCAGCCGAAGCTGAGCCGCCGTCGACGATCACGAACATCGGGAACTGCGGCCACGTGCCCTGCTTGTGCGCGACGTCTTGCTCGACGGAGCCGCGGCGCCCGCGGATCGTGACGATCGTGCCGTCTTCCAAGAAGTCGTCGGCGATCTTCACGGCCTGATCGAGCAGGCCGCCCGGATCGCCGCGCAGATCGAGGATCACCGCCTTCAAGTTGCCGGTCTTTTGCAGCGACGCGAGCGCGGCTTCCGTATCGGCGCCGGTCGCTTCTTGGAAGCGGCGGATCGCGATGTAACCGATGCCGGGCTCGACGGGCTCGACCGAGACCGACGGCACCTTGATCTGCTCGCGCACCAGCGAGAAGTCTTTCGGCGCCGTCCAGCCGTCGCGCAGGATCGTGACCTTCACGCGCGTGCCGGTCGCGCCGCGCAGCTTCGCCTCCCACGCGCCGGCTTCCCTGAGCTCCTTGCCGCCGGCGGCGGTCTGCTCGCCCTCGACGGCGACGAGCCGATCCTCGACCTCGATGCCGGCCTTCGCGGCGGGCGAGCCCTCGATCACGTCGTCGACGAACGGCCACGGCTGGCGCTCGGGATGCTGATCGTCCGCTTGCCCGGGCCCGAGCACGAGCCCGACCGACGCGTACTCGCCCTCGGTGTCTTGCCTGAGCTTCTGGTAGCGGCGCGGCGAGAAGTATTGCGAGTGGCGATCGAGCGACGACAACAGGCCGCGCGTCGCGTCGTGCACGAGGCGCGTTTCGTCGACGGGATCGACGTAATCGTTGGCGACGTAGGCGAGCGCCTGCGCGAAGGTGTCGAGCGCGGCGTAGCGATCGGTCTTCGGCTGCGCGACGACGGCGCCGATCGTTCCGGCGACGAGGGCTCCTGCGGCAAACGACGCGAGATGCGAAGCGCGCGACAAGGAGCCTGGAGTGTATCAGTCGCGCGGCTTCGGTTCGAGCAACTGCTCCGGATCGATCGGCATGCCGCCGATTCCGATCGGGATGCGCAGCTCGAGATAGAGCCGATGGGTCGCGGCGTCGCCGAGGCGCTGGCCGCGCGCGACGTGATCGCCGGCGGTGACGCCGAGCTCACCGAGCTTCGCGGTGACCGACCAGCACGATCCGTGATCGACGACGACGCCGAGATCGAGGCCGCGGATCGGCCCGGCGTAGCGGACGACGCCGTCGGCGACCGCGTGCGCCTCGGCGTGCGCGTGGACGTCGAGATCGAGGCCGTGGCGCGAGAGCGTCGCGTGCGAGTCCGGGTGCACGAAGGTTCCGAAGTGGCGCGTGATCTCGCCCTTCGCGGGCCAGCTCATGTCGGGGGCGGGGATCGCGATCGTCTCGACGATCGCGCGATCGGCGGCGAGGCGCGCGGTGTCGGCGTCGACGCGCACGAGCTCGTCGGCGAGCAGCGAGACCTCGGCGCGATCGATCGCGAGCAGGTGGCGCGCGGCGGCGCGGCGGCGCAAGGCCGCCATGCGCACCGCGGGATCGACCCACGGCGAGCCGGCGGGATCGCGGAGCAGGCGATACGCGGCGCGCGCGCGCTCGGCGCGTTCGGCGGCGCGCGCGTCGAGCTTGCCGTCGATGGTCGTGCGCGTCTTCTGCGCGACCGCCCACTGCGCGTCGAGCTGCGCGCGCAGATCGTCGCGGATCTCGGCGCGCGCGGCGCTCGCGAGGATCGCGATGACGATCAAGCTACGCGCGCGCACGCGAGCCCGATCCGGCCAGAGCGCCGCCGATCACGCCGAGCGCGGCGCCGGCGACGACGATCAGCGCGGCCTGGGCCGCGGGCAGGAAGCTGACCGGCGCGTCGATCACGTGCGCGAGCGAGCTGACGACGCGATCGGCGAACGCGTGATAGAGCGACCACGCGGCGACCAGCGCGAGCAGCGCGCCGACCGCGCCCTGCAGCGCGCCGGCGATCACCGCCGGCAAGCGCGTGAAGCGCGCGGGCGCGCCCAGGAGCCTCGCGACCCGCGCTTCGTCGTCGTGCGACTCCATGCGCAGGCGCAAGGTCGCGGCGACGACCCACACCGCGGCGGCGCCGAGCACGAACAAGAGCGCCCACGCGGCGGCGCGCAACGATGCGAGCACGGCGCCGACCTGATCGATCCATTCGCCGCTGACCTCGACGTCTTCGACGTCCTGGGTGGCGCGCAGCGCGTCGACCAGCGGCGACGCGGCGGCGACGTCGCGCACGCCCGGCGCGAGCGTGATCTCGAGCGACATCGGCAGCGCGCTGTCGTCGACGCCCGCGAGCAGATCGTCCTTGCCGCCGAGCGCGGTGCGCAGGCGGCGCGCGGCCTCGTCGGGCGCGATGACCTCGACGGTCTCGACGCCGCTGGTCGCGCGCAGCTGCGCGGCGACTTGATCGGCGCGCGCGCCCGACGCTTGCGGCGTGAAGTACACGACCATGCTCGCGCCGCCGCGCCACGAAGACGTCCACGTCTGCACGTTGGTGGCGGCGACGCGGACGATCGCGAACGCGGTGAGCGCGGCGGCGATCGCGCCGATCGCCCAGATCGCGAGGCGCGGGCGCTCGATCGCGAGGCGGGCGCTGCGGCGGAGGAGGTAGGCGGCGCGGGTCATTTATCGACGGCGGTGAGCGCCGAGCGGAGCGGGCTCCACGCGGCGCTCGAACGGTCCGGAGACGATGTCGAAGATCTCGGTCGGCGAGTCTTCACGGCGATCGAGCCGCGGCGGCGGCGCGATGACTCGTCGCGGGGCGCGCGGGGTCTTGCGGACTTTGCGGCGTTCGCTCACCGAGCTCCTCGCGAGCGCGCGACCGCGGGGAACTCGATGATCGGCGCGAGCTCCGGCTCGGCGGGCATCGCCTCGATCACGATCTCCTCCGGCACGTCCTCGTCGATCGTGACGAGATCGGTCACGTCGACCAAGCGGCCTCGATGGACCATGAGCTGGCGCCAGCCGAGGCGATCGGCCGCGGCGATCAGATGGGGATCGCGTCCGGCGACCAGCACCGCGGCGCCGAGGCTCGCGGCCTCCTGCAGCGCGCCCGCGATCAGATCCGCGCCTTCGCCGTCCTGCATCGCGGTCGGCTGATCGGCGAGCAAGAGCGATGGCGCGCGGACCAGCGCGCGCGCGATCGCGACCCGCTGGCGCTCGGCGCCGGACAGCTCGTGGACGTGCGCGTGCGCGTGATCGGCGAGGCCGAGGCGCCCGAGCGCGGCCGCGGCCCGCGCGTTGGCGTCGCGGCGCGGGACGTGATCGATCTCGAGCGGCAGCTCGACGTTCGCGAGCGCGGTGCACTCGGGGAGCAGCTGCAGATCCTGCGGGATGACGCCGAGCCGGCGGCGCAGCGCGAGCAGCGACGAGCGGCGCAGGCGCGCGAGGTTGCGGCCGAACAGCGACACCGTGCCCTCGGCCGGCGCGACATCGCCGATCAACGCCGAGATCAAGGTCGTCGTCCCCGCGCCGGCGCACCCGGTGATCAGCACGACGTCGCCGCGGTTGACGGTGAGGTCCACGCCCGCGAACAGCGGCGCGGCCGCGCGCGGTCGCTCGAGACGCACTCCGGCCAGCTCGATCATGCTTCGGTGGTACGCCCGGCCCGCGCGGCGGGCAAAAAAACGGCTATCGTGAGCGCGTGAAGCGGCTCGGGGTCCTGCTCGCGTGCAGCGGGTGTCTCAACAGCGATCCCAAGCCGGATCCCAAGGTTGGAGATCTCGAGAAGCGCCTGCTCGCCGCCGAGCAGCGGCTCACCGCGATCGAGAACGGCGGCACCAAGATCGACATCCATCGCGTCGCCGGCGAGATCTGGGATCGCGGGCGCGACGCGGGGCTCTCCGGTCCGCCCGGCGAGCTCGGGCCGCCGGGGCCGATCGGGCCCGCCGGTCCGGTCGGGCCCGTCGGTGGCAACGGTCCGCCCGGTCCGGAAGGTCCGGCGGGTCCCTCGGGTCCGCCCGGTCCGCCGGGCCCCGAAGGCGCGCAAGGCGTGCCCGGCCTGCAAGGTCCGCAGGGCGTGCAAGGCCAACAAGGGCCGAAGGGCCCGAACGGCCCGCCCGGTCCCGCCGGCGCGTACGCGGGCAAGCGCGACGTGATCCGCCACGAGCAGCGCGTCTCCGCGGATCCCGGCCTGGTCGTCAGCGCGGTCGCGACCTGCGACAAGAACGCGGAGCTCGTGGTCGCGGGCGGTTGCTACGCGGATCCGATGTGGATGGCGCAGCTGATCGCGACGCGACCGCTGTCGCTCGGCGATCTCTCGCAGCAGGCCGGGTGGCGATGCGACTACCGCAACGCATCGCCCTCCTCGACCATCGAGGTCATCGCGGAGGTCTATTGCGTGCGACCGCTCACTTACGCCACACCCACGCCGGCGCCGACGCCGGCGCCGCAATGAAGTACGCACTCCTGCTGTTGGTCGCCGCGTGCGGCGACGACGCGATCGCTCCCGTGATCACCACGCGCGGCGACGTCCGCGTGATCGTGCGCGCGGTGCCCGCGTCGATCGAGATCGATCGCGGCGATCGGGTCGTGTGGCGCACCGGCGATCAGATGTCCGAGTTCCGGACCGCCGACGCGAGCGCGCAGATGCTGCTCGGCTCGTTCAAGATCGAGGACGAGAAGGTCGCAGATGCGCCATGGACCGTCGTCTCCGAGCTCTCCGAGCTCGAAGCGACCGATCGCGGCGCGCGTTTCACGCTCCGCGCGGACGGACGCGACGTCGGATCGGGCACCGTCAGCCTCGACGGCGAGCACGCGGAGATCGCGCTGCGCTTCACCGACGGCGACCGCGCGTCGCTGTCGTCGCGGTGCGATCCGAGCGAGCACTTCCTCGGGCTCGGCGGCCAATCGTGGGACGTCGATCATCACGGCCAGACCGTGCCGCTCTGGGTCCAAGAAGACGGCATCGGCAAGACCGAGCAAGCCGACGACGACTGGGACGGCGTGTGGTTCCTGACCGGCCGCCGCCACTCGACGCACTCGCCGATCCCGATGCTCGTGTCGTCGGGCGGCTACGGCCTCGCGCTCGCGACCGACACGCGCGCGGTGTTCGCGCTGTGCAGCGAGGATCCCGAGGTCGCGCGCTACGAGGCGTGGAGCCGCGAGCTCGATCTGCACGTCTTCGTCGGCGACTTGCCGCACGCGGTCGATCAGATGACCGCGTGGGTCGGACGTCCCGACCCGCCGCCGCGCGTGATCTTCGCGCCGTGGATGGACGCGATCTTCGGATCGACCAACGTGCGGCGCGTCGCCGATGCGGCGCGCGCCGCCGGGATCGCGGCGAGCGTGATCTGGACCGAGGACTGGCGCGGCGGCATGGACTCGGGCACCGGCTACGCGCTCGACGAGGACTGGCACTTCGATCCCGCGATCTATCCGGACTTCGCGCAGCTCGCGACCGATCTGCACGCGAACGGCTTCCTCTTCCTCACGTACAACAACACGTTCGCCGACTCGGCGGCCGACATCTATCAGGAGGCGATCGATGGCGGCTACACGATCCATCACGGCGACGGCACGCCCTACAACTTCATGGGCGTGACCTTCCACGACTCGACGCTGCTCGATCTGTCGAACCCCGCGGCGGTCGCATGGGCGAAAGATGTCTATCGCGTCGGGCTCGATCTCGGCGCCGACGGATGGATGGCCGACTACGGCGAGTGGCTGCCGACCGACGCCACGCTCGCGAGCGGCGAGGACGCGCTCGCGGTGCACAACCGGTACGCGCGCGATTGGGCGCAGCTCAATCACGATCTCGCGGTCGAGCGGCGCGCCGCCGGCAAGCCGTTCCTCTACTTCATGCGATCGGCATGGCTCGGCTCGCAGCCGCTCGTGCAGGTCTTCTGGCCCGGCGACCAGCAGACCGACTTCTCGCTCGGCGACGGCTTCCCGTCGGTGATCCCGATGGCGATCGGGCTCGGCGTCACGGGCTTCCCGTATTTCGGATCGGATCTCGGCGGCTACATGAGCCAGACGACCGCGCCGACGTCGAAGGAGCTGTGGTTCCGCTGGTGCGCGCTCGCGGCGCTCTCGCCGGTGATGCGCACACACCACGGACGCAGCGCGCGCGAGGACTGGAGCTGGGAGAAGGACGCGGAGACGACCGCGCTGTTCCGCCGGTGGACGCGCTTCCACATGCAGCTCGTGCCGTACTTCGAGTCGCTGTCGGCGGAGGCTCGAGCGCATGGCGCGCCGATGATCCGGCCGATCGCGTGGACGTATCCCGACGCCGGCGACTGGGCGTGGAAGACGACCGACGAGTACTTGCTCGGCGATGTCTTGGTCGCGCCGGTGATCGTCGAGGGCGCCGTGGCTCGCACGGTGACGTTGCCGTCCGGATCTTGGTATCCGCTGCTCGGCGGCGCGGCGGTTTCGGGAGGCGATCAGACGGTCGCGGCGCCGCTCGGCGAGATCCCCGCGTTCGTGCCCGGTGGAACGATCATCCCCGCGTGGCCCGACGGCGTGACGACCGTGATCGGGCCGAACGCGACCGATCCGATCGATCGCGAGCTGTGGATCTGGCCCGGCGATCCGTCCGCGGCGCCGCGCTCTCGCTGCGAAGGCGACGGCACCACCTGCTACGCGTGGACGCCGCGCAGCGGCGAGGTCGGCGCGCCGATCGCCGCGACCTGGAACGGCGCGCCGATCACGCTCGCGCAGGACGGCGGCACGACGATCGCGCAGGTCCAAGGCACCGGCACGCTGGTCTTCGCCGGCGGCGGCACGCTCGTCACGACCGGCGGCGCGCCGAACCGCACGCTGCGCGTCTTGCTACGGATTCAGTAGCAGACGACGTTGTTGCCGAAGCCGGGCGCGCGGCCGATGTCCTCGGCGCCCGCGGTGGTCTCGTGCCCGAGCGCGTCGAAGATGCGCACGCCGGCCTTGCCGAACGTGCTGTCGACGACGACCGCGTAGCCGTTCGGGCACGCGGCGAGATCGGTCGCGACCATCGTCGGCGGCGTCATCGCCTGCGGCCACAGCTGCAGCGACGCGAGATCGAGCGCGACGACCTTGCCCGAGAGGTTGAAGCTCGCGTCGTACGCGGTCGAGTCGATCCACAGCGACTTGCCGTCGGGCGCGAGCTCGAAGTGGTTCGCGATGCCGCCGATCGCCGCGTTGGTCACCGCGCAGCCGTTCGCCGCCGGCGTGCCGGTCGTCTTGATGCGCGCGAGGCAGCCCGTCGAGAAGTCCTGGAAGTCGGGCGCGAGCGCCATCACGAGATCGCCGTCGAGGCCCGGCACCTGCAGCAGATAACCGACCGGGTTCGCGGACGGCAGCTCGAACGACGACGTCATCTTCAGCTGCGCGGGATCGATCACCGCGACCTTCGCGTTGCCGCGCGGCGCGAAGTGATCGTCGAGCGTGCCGCACACCGCGAACAGCTTGTCGCCGGCGGCGATCACCGAGACGCAGTCGGGGTGACCGTCGACGTCGAGCGACGACAGATCGATCGTCTTCGGCTCGGCCTTCGGATCGTTCCGATCGATCACGAGGATGCCGCTCGCCGCGAGCGCCGCGACGTAGAGCGTGTCGCCGACCGGCGCGACGTCCTGCGGGTTCATGCCGGCGCCGGTGCCGAACTGCCCGACCAGCGCGAGCGAGCCGCGCGCCAGCACGGTGATGTTGTCGCCGCTCGCGCGGTTGATCACGAAGATCTCGTCGCCGTAGCGGCGGATGAACGGATCACCGCCCGCGACGCCGGCGATCGCGTTCGGCGTGATGGTGCCCGACGGCACGCGCACGGTCGTGAGGATGCCGGTGACGTTGAAGTCGCCGGCGACCACCACCGCGGTCGCGACCCCGGACAGGCCGGCGTCGGGTTGTTCGCCCGGGCCGGTGCCGGTGCCTTTGAGGTTGTCGCCGCACGCGGCGACGGCCAGGAGCGCGATCAAGGTTCTCTTCATGTCAGTGGTTCCATTCGAGGGTCAGGTAGAAGGCGCGGCCGGGCAGTGGATAGCCACCGAAGTCGGCGATCGCGCGGGGAACGGAGGTGAGGTCGGGTGACGGCGGCGGGCGCAGCGCGACCTGCTCGACGCGCAGATCGCCGAGGTTCTTGCCCTCGACGCCGACGAGCACGCCGCCGCCGAGCTCGACCTTCACGCCGGCGCCGATCAGCGCGCGCGGCGGGATCTCGTCGAGGTTCGATTGGTCGAGGAAGCTGCCCGCGGTGTACGCGACGTCGGCGAACACGACCGCGAGGTGGTGATCGATCGTGCGCGCGAGATCGCCGCGCGCGTAGAGCTCGTGCACCGGGCGGCCCGGGATGCGCTTGCCGTCGTAGCTCATCTGCGTCGAGCGCTGGGTCGCGTCGGCGAACGTGTAGTTGCCCGCGAACGTGAAGAGCTTGGCGAGGCGCCACGTCACCGCGAGCTCGCCGCCGCGCACGTCGGCGTCGCCGAGGTTGAGCGGGCGCGCGACCAAGCCGCCGGTCGCCACGAACGCGATCGCGTCGCGCGGGCGCGCGACGAAGCCGGCCGCCTCGATCATCACGCGATCGAAGTCGCCCTCGTCGTCGACCGCGCCGTCGGGCGCCCACACGAGCCCGAGGTCCGCGGACGGTCCGGTTTCCGGACGAAGGTCGGGCGTGCCGACGACGAAGCCGCGATCGCCGTACAGCTCGACGACGGTCGGCATGCGCGCGTACCAGCCCGCGCTCGCCTTGATCGCGAAGTCGTCGGTCGCGAGCACGCGCACGCCGAGGCGGGGGCTCGGCAACAGATCCGATCGCGCCGGCGCGGGCGCCTTGCCGTACTCGAGCACGACGCCGATCGGATCGGTGCGCGCGGCGTCGAGGCGCGCGGCCGGCGTGACGATCACGCGCGCGTGATCGAACGCGAGATCGTCGGCGAGCGCGAGGCCGATCGCGCCGCGCCGCCCGCGCGCGGTCGGGCGCATGCCGGTCGCGTCCTCGTCGCGGAACCAATCGCCGCGCAGATCGACCGCCGCGCTCGCGTCGTGGCGCCCGCGCTCGAGCTTCCACGCGCTGGTCGCGCCGAGGCTGATCGTCAGGTACCGGCGATCGTCGTGGTTGACGCCGATCTCGTCGAACGGATCGCGATAGCGCTGCGCCTCGACCAGCGCGTACGCGCGCGCGGTCGTGACGATCGGATCGAACGTGCCGATCGCCTGCGCGCTCGCGAGCCCGCTCCAGGTCGAGAGGGTCGAGCGCGTCGACTGCGCCCACGCGCTGCCGGGCACGCCCTGCTTCTTCGTCATCGCGCCGACGCCGCCGCGCCACGTCCACGATCCGCGCACGCCGCCCGCGCGCGCGGCGCCGTCGAGCTGGTCGTAGCCGTCGTTGCTGCGGGTCGCGACGTGATCGTCGGACGGATCGAGGTTGGTGCCGCCGTCGTCGAAGTACGAGAAGTCGCCGGTCGCGCCCGCGTAGCCGATCGACGCCCACGTCGCGAGGTCCGACGGATCGCCGTCACCGCGCGCGACGCGCAGCTCGCGCGCGCCGAACGATCCGCCGCCGAGCTTCGCGTGCCACACCTCGCCGCGCGGCCCGCGCCCGAGCGGCGTGATGATGTCGAGCGCGCCGCCGAGCGCCGCGCCGCCGTACTCGACCGGCGCGCCGCCGCGATAGAGCTCGAGCCGATCGATGTCGCCGCTGTCGAACCTCCCGAGGTCCGAAGTGACCGACGCGATGCGCGACACCGGCACGCCGTCGACGAACACCGCGGTCTGGCCCGGCGCCTCGCCGCGCACCGAGATCGACGCGAACGCGCCGAGCCCGCCGAGCGATCGCACGTGCGCGCCGACCGTCGCGCCGACCAAGTCCGCCACCGTCGCGCGCTCGCCCGCGTGATCGTCGACGTGCACCACCGTCACGAACGGCGCGCTCGCCAGCGCCCGCGTGCGATCGCGCGCGCTCGCCTCGGCGCCGGTGAGATCCGCGGGCCCGCCGCGCGGCGCGCCGAGCACGACGACCGTCTCGCCGCCTACGACTGGCGGCGGATCGTCGGCGAATGCTCGTGATGACACGAGCAACGCGCAAAGCGCGATGTGCTTCCTCAGGTCCAACGGTCACCCCTCGTAACGCTCGTTCCGAGGGCCGGTCTCCTGACTCCCGATTCGTCCTACTTGCGGCGCCTTCCCGTCGATCTCGGCGGTGGCATCGTGCCGCGTTCGTCCTCGGTCACAGTAGCGGGGGCTGTGCCGGATTCTCACCGGCTTCCCGATCACCCTCGGAGGATCTTGGTTCGCTTCGCGTGTCGCCTCGCGCGCACATCGGCGCGCATGGGCCGTGTACGACGGTGCCGCGGGGGTGTCAATCGCGTCGTGACAAGCGCGCGGATTTCCGCGATCCTGAACATGATGCGGGGTTCCTGCGGGTTCGCGATCCTGCTGTGTGCGTGCGACGCGAGCTTCGGCGGCGTCACCGCGGACGCGCCGCAAGGCTCCGGCGCGATCGACGCGCCGACCCGCGCGCCCGACGGTGCTCTGTTGAAACCGGACGCGCGCATGAACCCCGACGCGCCCGCCGGCGTCGGCGAGCCGCCCGAGCTCACCGGCATCACGCTCGCGCACAACGAAGCGCGCTCGAAGGTCGGCGTCGCGCCGCTGGTCTGGGATCCCGCGCTCGCGACGATCGCGTCGAGCTACGTCGCGATGTGCATCGACGCCAACGGCGACGGCCTCGTCGATCACAACCCGAACCGCAGCAACGGCTATCCGACCTACGTCGGCGAGAACATCTACGCGAGCTCGGGCACCGCGACCGGCCCCGCCGCGGTGCAGCTCTGGGTCGCGGAGGCGCAGTACTACGACTACGCGACCAACACGTGCGCCGCGGGTCAGATCTGCGGCCACTACACGCAGGTCGTGTGGGCCGCGACGCAGAAGCTCGGCTGCGCCCTCCACAACTGCCCGGGCCTCAAGTATCCGTCGACGATCGTCTGCGACTACGGCCCCGGCGGCAACACGGGCGGAAGGCCGTACTAACGTCGACGTTCACGTCGACGTGGTCGTAATCGTGGTCGTGGTCGTGGTCGTCGGACGTTGACGGCGACGGCGACGTGGTCGTCGACGTCGCCGTCTAAGTCCAAGTCGCCGTCGCCGTCAAAGTAGACGACTACGACCACGACCACGTCGACGTGAACGACTACGTAAGCGAGGGCGCGCGCGGTTTCGCGGGCCTGGGGATCAGTTGTACGTGGCCGTCTTCCGCGCGGTCATCTTGCCGGTGAGCTGGAGCTTCTTGCCGCCGACGGTGCCCGAGCCCTTCACGGTGCCCGTCATGTTCATGTCGAGCGGGCGCGACGTCGCGATGTCGATCTTCGCCGTGCCCTTGAGCTTGATCGTGACGTCCATGCCGTTCTGCGAGCCCTTGAGCGTGCCGACCAGCGCGAAC
>DATJIA010000087.1:0-22334 GCA_035493675.1 Kofleriaceae bacterium
CGACTCGTACGCGAAGGTCGAGGCGATGCGCGCGCTGATCTACACGACGGCGGCGACCGTGGGGCCGGGGCGGCGCAACCGCCTCGGCACCGACGCCGCGAAGCTGTTCGCGTCGACCGCCGCGAAGGAGGTCGCCGACGCGGCCATGCAGGTGCTCGGCGGCTACGGCTACTGCACCGAGTACCGTGTCGAGCAGTTCCTGCGCGACGCGAAGCTGATCGAGATCGGCGGCGGCACCCTCGAGGCGCACCAGAAGAACATCACGCGCGATCTGACGCGGCCGTGATCGATCGTGCCGTCGATTGCCACGCGACCTCGCGCGCGACGGCGCCCTTGGTCTGCATGACCAAGAAGACCAACTCCAAGAAGCTCCGCCTCGATCTCACCACCATCGCGCCGCTCACGAACCTCGAGCAGGTCGCGGCCGGCCTGATGCTCACGCGCCCGTACACGAAGCTGAGCGTGTGCGTCGGCGGCAACTGCGCGACCGAGCTCTGCTACTAGGCCGCGAACAGCGCGCGCGCGAACGGCCGCGCGTGCGCGATCAGCTCGTCGATCGCGTTCGCGCGGGCGCGATCGATCGCGCGGCGCGCCGACGGGCCGAGGCGCGCGTGCATCCACGCGGCGGCGTCGGCGGCGAGCGCGGCGTGATCGATCTCGTCGCGCGCGATCGACGCCCACGTCGCGCTCCGGGTCGCGAGCGCCTGGTGCGTAACGACCGCGGCCGCGTGGGTCTCGCGCACGCAGCCTTCGATCATGTTCTCGATCGCGACCGCGCGGAGATCGCGCACGTGCATCGGCGGCGCGGCGACGGGCTCGACCGATCCGCCGGCGTCGCGCGCCATCCGCGCGACCACGCGCGCGTGACGGATCTCGTCCTCGCGCGCCTTGCTCGCTCGCGTGATCAGCGAAGACGGCGCGCCGTGTGCGCGGAGCTCGCGGATCATCCGCGCGAACGCGTGCACCGCCTCCGCCTCGAGCCGCGCCTGCGCGACGAAATACGCGGCGCCCGCGCTCGCCGCGCGGATCTTCGCCGGCGCCGCGCAGCCGTCGGTGCGCCGGCCCGCCTCGCACTCGATCGGCTCGTAGTACTTCATCGACAGGTCGAGGTACGTGTCGTGCGCGCTGACGATGCGGCACTCGTCGAAGTACAGCTCGTAGACGTTCGCGACCCCGTCGCGCGCGAGCAGCTTCATGCACAGCGAGTCGCACGCGTCGTGATCGATGCACGGCTTGATCGCGGGCACGAGCGACAGATCGCGCGTGTCCGCGGTCTTCGTCGCGGATGACACGTCGGGTGACGGACAGCACGCCGGCAAGGCCGGCATCGCGGCGAGCGCGATCTCGACGAGGAACGCACGCAGGCGTCGACTCCCCATGTGCGCCCGCATTGCAGCGCGCGTGCCGCGGCGAAGTCCGCGCGCGCGCACGATGCCGCGCGCCGTGATCGCGACACCCGCGTCCGGAACTTCGCGATCGCCGCGATCGCGCGCGCCGCATCTCGTGCGATCGCGTGCGGCACGCGCGTTGCTGAAGGCGATCGCGTGCGGGGGCTGATCATTGCGATCACGATCACGACGAGCGCGCGCGGGGTCGCGGCCGAGCCGACCGATCTCGCGTTCGACATGATGTGGGGCGGCGCGACCGTCGGCGGCGCGCTCTCGAGCGAATGGTCCGGCGGCTTCGGCTCGCGCCCGGGCTTCGCGCTGCGCCACGGCGCGTGGGGCCTCGGCGCGCACTTCGTGCTCGATCAGCTCGACTCGACCAACACGCTACGCGACGGCGCCGAGCTGGTCTCGCTCGGCGCCAACGCCGACGTGCGTCTCTATCCGCTGCGCGGCCTGTTCGCGCCGTACGTGCTCGCGGGCGCGCACGCCGAGCGCGTCGTCGGCGATGCGACCGTGGTGCGCTCGTGCCACCAGACCCGCACCTGCATCGCCGGCACCTGGACCGAGACGCCGAGCTACGACGGCCGCGGCCTCGAGATCGGCGCCGGCCTCGAGCTCAGCGGCCGCGCCGAAGGCATGTACTTCGGCTTCCGCGTCGAAGCCACGCTGTCCTCGTCGACCTTCGCGCTCCCCGACGGCCCCGCCGAAGGCTCGATCTTCTTCCTCGGCGCCGGCTTCTCCTACGGCGGCTCCGTCGGCGACTAGCAGCCGAGCTTCTTGGACAGCGCGGTCGTGGCGTCGAGGGCTTTGGCGCAGGTCGCGGCGAGCTCGCGCGACGAGGGCAGCTTCTTCAGGCCGTCGATCACGAGCGCGGTCGAGCGCTGCATGCGCGCGCGATCGTCGGCGGGCAGCTTGTCGCACGCGAGCAGCTTGTTGACCGCGGCGAGGTAGTCGTCGCACGCGGTCGACGGCGCCGCGGAGCCCGTGAGCTGGCCGGTGACCTGCTCCATCGCATTGGCGAGCGAGGTCGCTTGATCGGGCGTGAGCATCGCCTCGCACGCGACCAGCGCCTTGGCGTCGTGCGCCTTGCCGAAGCACGCGGTCGCCTCGGCGGACCAGCGTCCGGTCGTGCACGTCTCGACGAGCGACCTCTCGAGCGGATCGGCGAGCGCCTTCGCCTGCGCCGCGGCGGCGGCCTGCTTGTCGGCGGGCACGTCGTGCAGCTGCTGCGCGAGGATCGACGCGATCATCGGGCCCATCACGCTGCAGTCGCCGTGCTCGGGCGCCTCGTCCTTGCAGCCCTGCGCCTTCGCGCTCGCCTCGAGCTCCTCGCGCGCGCGCGCGCACGCATCGCGCGCGGCCGCCTTCGCCGACGCGGGCGTCGACGGATCGCGCAGCATCGGCCACGTCTGGCGCAGCGCGACGAGCCCCTTCTTCGCCGAGTCCTTCACCGGCTCTGCGATCTCGTCGCAATCGACGTACTTCTCCATCGCGGCCGCGTACGCGTCGCACTCGGGCACGCCGCTCTCGCCCTTGCCGAAGTCCTCGTCGTCGGCCGCCGCGCCCTCGTCGGGCGGCGCGATGTTGGTCACGACCTCCGCCATCGCCGCCTCGACGCGATCGCGCGCCGGCTTCGGCAAGCGCGCCTCGCACTCGTCGAGCGCGGTCTCGCTGCGCGCGGCCGCCATGCACGCGACCACGTCGGCGGGCCACGCGTCGGCGCGACACGCGCTGACGATCGCGTCCTTCATCGCGGGCGCGGTCTGCTCGCCGACCTCCTTCACGCGCTGCTCCTCGCCGGGCGACATGCCGCCGCGCAGCTCGCGGAACTCGATCGTGAACATGCGATCGACCATCGGGCGCAGGTCCTCGCACGGCGGCGCGGCCCTCTTCGAGCCGCAGGCCGCGAGCAAGATCGAGAAGACGACGCGCTTCACTTCGGCTTCGCCGTCAGCGCGTCCATCAGCGCCTTCTGCAGATCCTCGCGCTGATCCTTCGTCAGCGGACACTGCTGCGCGTCTTCCTCGGTCTTCGCCGCGATCAAGCAGTCGATCGCCTCGCCGGACCACTTCGACTGCTCGCACACTTTCGGATAGAGGTCGGCGGTCATCTCGAACAGCGACTGCCGCTTCTGCGCGGCCTCGCCGGTCAGCTTCTCGCTCGCGACCTCCTCGCGACCCCACGCGAGGATCGCGGGCGCGAGCTGCTTGCACGTCGCGGGCTCGTGCTTGCACGACGCCAACAACACGACCAGCAAGGCTCGCTTCATTCGGACAAGTACCTCTCGAACGCGTCGAAGCTGTACTCGCGCCCGAGGAAGTCGCGCACGAGCTCCGCCGCGTCCTTGGTGCCGCCGGCGCCGAGCACCGCGTCGCGATAGCGGCCGGTCGTCGACGTGTCCATCAAGCCGCGCTGCTCGAACGCGGACAACATGTCCTTCGCGATCACGAGCGACCACATATACGTGTAGTACATCGCCGAGTAGCCGACGAGATGACCGAAGCCCGCGTGGAAGCGCGTGCCCGGCACGTACGCGAACGGCGTGTACTTCGCCTGCAGGCGCTTCATCTCCTCGAGCTGATCGAGCGTCGCCGGATCCGCGATGTGGAAGCCGAGCGAGAGCGCCGCGTAGAACATCTGCTGCACGGTCTGCACGCCGATGCCGAGCTTGTCGGCGCGGCGCATGTCGCTCACGAGATCGCGCGGGATCACCTCACCCGTCTTGTAGTGCTTCGCGAAGCGCGCGAGCGTGTCCCAGCTCCACGCCCACTCCTCGAACATCTGCGAGGGCGCCTCGACGAAGTCCATCTCCGTCGCGACCCCCGACTGCCGCACCCACCGATGATGACCGCCGAGCACGTGGTGCATCAGGTGGCCGAACTCGTGGAACATCGTCACGACGTCGTCGTGCTCGAGCAGGCCCGGGCTGTGTGCGTCGGGGCGCGGGAAGTTGCACACGAGCACGCCCTCGGGCAGCTGCGCGCCGACGACGCCGTCGCGCAGGTTGAACTGCGCCGCGTGCTTGTACTTGCCCTCGCGCGGATGCATGTCGAGGTAGATGCGGCCGAGCTTCGCGCCCGCGCGCATCACGTCGAACACGCGCACGTCGGGGTGCCACACGTCGACGCCGCGCGCCGGCACGTAGCTGATCTCGTAGATCGTCGCGGTGATGTCGAGCAGGCCCGCGAGGACCTCGTCGTACGGGAAGTACTCGCGCACCTTCTCGGCGTCGACCTTGTACTTCTTCTTCTTGACCTGCGTCTCGAGCCAGACCTTCTGCCAGTCGTTCACCGCCGTCGCATCAGGGTCGTGCTCGCGGAGCTCCGCGAGCAGCTCGTCGTAGTCGCGGTGCGCGCGATCGCGCGCGAGCTGCCACACGCGATCGATGAACTCGCCGGCGCGCGCGGCCGACTTGATCATCTTGTCCTCGGTGACGTAGTCGGCCCAGCTCGTGAACCCGAGCAGCTTCGACTTCTCGGCGCGCAGCGCGAGGATGTCGCGGAGCAGGCGCTCGTTGGCGTCGCCGCCGCGCGAACGGTTCTCGATGTAGAGCCGGCGGCGGAGGTCGTCGTCCTCCGCGTACGCCATGAACGGGTTGTAGTCGGGGTAGTCGGTCGTGATCTTGACGAGGCCGTCTTCACCCGCGGGGTGCGCGTCGATCCAATCCTGCGGCAGCCCGCCGAGGCGATCGCGTGTCGCGGTGATCGCGCGGACGTCCTCGGCGAGGTTCTTGGAGAACAGCTGGCCGAGGCGCGTCAGCTCCTCGTCGATCGCCTGGATGCGCGCGCGCGTCGCGTCGTCGCGATCGACGCCGGCGCGGCGGAAGTCGCGCAGCGTGTGCTCGACGAAGCGGCGCGTGACCGCGTCCTCGTTGCTCACATCGAGCGCGGCCAGCGCGCGATACAGGTCGCCGTTCAGGTGCAGCTCGCTGACGAAGGTCGAGACTTCCTGCTCGACGGTGCGCGCCGCGTCGCGGATCGGATCGTCGGGGTGGACCTCGGCCATCAAGCCGGCGAGGTTGCCGCTGTTGCCCGCGCCGACGAGGATCGCGTTGTACGCGTCGAGCGTCTCGACCGCGGTGCGCCCGGTCGCCGCGAGCATCTCGCCCAGCGTCGCGCGCGCCCGCTCGAGGCCCTCGCGGCACTGCTCGAGGAAGAGCGTCTCCGGAGGCTTCCGCATCCTCGTCGGTCTTAGCACGCCGGCGCGCGCACGTGGTACATGGCGAGCATGCTCACGCTGGCGCCCACCGATCCGACGTGGGTCGAGGTCGCGCTCGCCGATCTCGACGCGGTCCACCGCGATCACCTGCACTGCGAGCGCAAGGCCGCGCAGTCGGCGCTGTCGCTCGTGCGCAGCTATCCGGAACGCGCGGAGCTGGTCGCCGCGGTGTCGCGCCTCGCGCACGAGGAGACCGCGCACGTCGTGCAGGTCTCGCAGCTGCTCGCGAAGCGCGGCGTGACGCCGGTGTACGACCTCGGCGACGAGTACGCCGCGGGCTTGCGCGAGCTCGTGCGCAAGCAAGAGCCGCATCGGCTGTTGGATCGGCTGCTCGTGTTCGCGCTGATCGAGGCGCGCAGCGCGGAGCGGCTCGCGATCCTGGGCGCCGCGATTCCGGATCCGGCGACCGCCTCTCTGTACAAGTCGTTGGCGACCGCCGAGGAGCGGCACCGCGACACGTTCCTCGAGCTCGCGGCCGGCGTGTCTCCGGACCACGCGCCGCGGTTGGCCGAGCTCGCCGCGCGCGAGGCCGCGATCCTCGCCGCGCTGCCGGTGCGCGCGCGGATCCACTGATGCTCCGCTCCTTGTACTTCTGGGTGCTGGTCGCGATCGTCGCCGGCATCGTCGTCGGGGTCGCGGCGCCCGACGTCGCCGCGCAGATGCAGCCGCTCAGCGAGGGCTTCATCAAGCTCGTGCGCATGGTGATCGCGCCGCTGATCTTCTGCACGGTCGTCGTCGGGATCGCGGGCATGAAGGACGTGAAGTCGGCGGGCAAGGCCGGCGGCCTCGCGATCCTCTACTTCGAGATCGTCTCGACGATCGCGCTCGTGATCGGGCTCGTCGTCGTGAACGTCGTCAAGCCCGGCGCCGGGATGCACATCGATCCCGCCAAGATCCCGCAGTCGGATCTCGCGAAGGTCGCGAAGTTCACGTCGGCCGACAAGCTGCACGGCGTGAAGGACTTCCTGCTCGACATCATCCCCGACACGTTCGTCGGCGCGTTCACGCGCGGCGACCTGCTGCCGGTCCTCGTGATCGCGCTCCTGTTCGCGTTCGCGCTCGGGAAGTCGGGCGAGCGCGGCAAGCCGGTGCTCGAGCTGATCGATCGGATCGGGCACGTGATGTTCGGCGTGGTCGCGATCATCTTGCGCGCGGCGCCGATCGGCGCGTTCGGCGCGATGGCGTTCACCGTCGGGACCTTCGGCGCCGACAAGCTCGTCTACCTGCTCGAGCTCATGGCGTGCTTCTACGCGACGTGCCTGATCTTCCTGTTCGGCGTGCTCGAGGGGGTCGCGCGCGTGCACGGCTTCAGCGCGTGGCGCTTCATCGCGTACATCCGCAGCGAGCTCTTGATCGTGCTCGGGACGTCTTCGTCCGAGTCCGTGCTGCCTCGCATGATGACGAAGCTCGACGACCTCGGCGCCGACAAGCGCGTCGTCGATCTCGTGATCCCCGCCGGCTACTCGTTCAACCTCGACGGCACGGCGATCTACCTGACGATGGCGGCGATCTTCGTCGCGCAGGCGACCGACATCCCGATCGATCTGTGGCACCAGCTCGCGCTGGTCGGCGTCCTCTTGCTCACGTCGAAGGGCGCGGCCGGCGTCAGCGGCTCCGGCTTCATCGTGCTCGCCTCGACGCTCTCGGTGGTCGGCGACGTACCGCTCGCCGGCCTCGCGATCATCCTCGGCATCGATCGCTTCATGAGCGAAGCGCGCGCGCTCACCAACGTCTGCGGCAACGGCATCGCGACCCTCGTCGTCGCGCGCTGGTGCAACGCGCTCGACCTCGATCGGGTCAACGCGAAGCTGCGCGGCGATCGGTCCTCGTCCCCGGCGTGATCGAGAGTGGCGCCGTGTTCGGCCGGCCCCGATGCGACATACCCTTCGCGCGACGCTAATCGAGATCTCGATAATATCGAGTTGTCGATAATATCGAGTTGTCGATACGGTTCTGCGCGAGGGGTATGCCGATCAGAGGTCGACGCCGAAGCCGGCCTTGGCGACGCAGCGGCCGTTCTCGCAGGCGGCGTGGGTCTCGATGTACTTGCAGTCTTCGATCGGGCAGCGCGTGGCCTTCTCGCAGGTGCGCGCGAACTCGGCGTCGGCGGCGGCGACGCGCGCGGCGGGGATCGCGGTGCGACACCCGCACGCGGAGCTGCAGCAGCCCTTCGCGGTGGAGCAATGGATCACGCAGTCGCTGCTCGCGGTGCACTCGGGGCCGGGCTTCGGCGGCTTCGGCGGCGGCGCTTGCGCGACGGCGGCGTCGGGCGGCGAGACCGCGGGCGGCTGCGCTTCTTGCTGCGCCGGCGCATCGACCATCACGACCGGGGTCGCATCGATCGATGACGGGATCGGCGGCGCTTGCGCCGCGGGCTGCGATCCTCCGGACGAGCACGCGACGATCAGCACGAGCAACGCGTAGCGCATGCGCCGATTCTAGCGGCGATGCAGCTCGGCCGCGCGCGAGGCGTCGCTCATGTGCTCGGCGATGAAGTCCCAGAGCGCCGCGATGCGCGGCACCGTGCGCAGCGCGCGATGGCCGACGAGCCACAGATCCTCGAGGGGCAAGGCGTCCCACGACGGCTGCAAGCTCTTCGCGATCGTCACCGGCACCAGGCGATGCACGTAGCGGAACGGCTCGGACGCGAGCACGACGCCGAGCCCGTGCGACGCCGCGACCAGCTGACTCGCGAAGTGCGACGTGCGCAGGATCGGCTCGACGCCGGCGACGTGCTCGGTCATCCATCGCCCGGTCGGGATGTGCGCGAGATCGGGCGCCCACGTGATCCAGCGCGCGTCGCTCCATCGCTTCAACCGCCCGAGCTCTTCCGCGTACTCGGGCGAGGTCATCGGGATCGATCGCGTCGAGATGATCTTGGTCGCGATCAGATCGCCGCTCTTGGGCCGGAACGCGCGCAGCGCGAGGTCCGCCTCGCGCCTCGTGAGATCCGCGTAACCGATCGACGCGTCGAGCTCGACCGAGACTTTCGGGAACCGCTCGCGGAAGCGCGCGAGCAGCGGCGCGATGAACGCGTCGGCGACGCCGGGCGGCGCGGTCAAGCGCACGACGCCCTCGGCGGTGGTCTCGACCGCGTCGACCGCGGCCGCGAACTGCGCGAGCCCGCGCTCCATGTCCTCGGCGGCGGGCAACATCGCCTCCGCGGCGGCGGTCGGCACCGTGCCCTCGCGCGTGCGATCGAACAGGTGCACGCCGAGGTCGGTCTCGAGGCGGTCGAGGCGGCGGCTCACCGTCGAGACGTCGAGTCCGAGCCGGGCCGCCGCGCCCGCGAGCTGCCCGGCCCGCGCGACCGCCAGGAACACGCGAACCTGGTCCCAGTCCAAGGTTTCGATGGCTTGCATCCTTGCAAGGTACCATTGCAAGTACGGGCGTTGCGATGCATTAGCGCAAGGCGCATGAATGGACCCATGAACAACGCGAACAGCAGCAACGCGAACGGCAACAAGCCCCTCCACGTCATCGCCGGCGCCGGTCAGATCGGCCCGCTGGTCGCCGAGCGCCTGATCGCGCGCGGCCTGCGCGTCCGCATGATCAAGCGCGGCGCGTTCGGCGACGCGCCCGTCGGCGTCGAGACGCTGTCGGCCAACGTCAGCGATCCGCGCGAGGCCGCCGAGGCGCTGCGCGGCGCGTCGGTCGTCTATCACTGCGCGAACCCGCGCTACAACAAGTGGCCCGAGGAGCTGGTCCCGCTCGCGAAGGGCATCACCGCCGGCGCCGCGGCCAACGGCGCGCGCCTGGTCGCGCTCGACAACCTCTACATGTACGAGCTCGCCGGCGACGGCCGGCTCGCGCCCGACACCAAGGTCGCGCCGGTCTCGAAGAAGGGCGCGCTGCGCGCCGAGGCCGCCGCCGCGATGCTCGACGCCGATGCGCGCGGCGAGGCGCCGGTCGCGATCGTCCGCGCCGCGGACTTCTTCGGCCCGAGCTGCACGCGCTCGATCTTCGGCGATCGCTTCTGGCAGAAGCTGTTCGCGGGCAAGGCGGTCGAGACGATGGGCGACGTCGATCAACCGCACACGTACTCGTACGGCCCCGACGTCGCCGACGCGCTCGTCACGATCGGCCTCGCCGATCCGACGACCGATCGCGACGTCTACGGCCGCGTCTGGCACGCGCCGGCCCTGCCCGCCGAATCGACGCGCACGTGGATCAACCGCTTCGCGCAGGCGGCGGGCGTCGAGCCGCGCTTCATGCGGCTGTCGCCGCTCTTGCTCCGCCTCGCGGGCATCTTCATCCGCGAGGCCGGCGAGCTGCCCGAGATGATGTACCAGTGGCGCGCGCCGTTCGTCCTCGACGACACCGCGTATCGCGCGCGCTTCGGCGCCAAGCCGACGCCGCTCGAGGTCGCGGTGCCCGCGACGCTCGCCTGGGCGCGCGCGCACTACGCGAGCGCGTCGCGCGAAGCCGCGTGAGCGGCGAGCGCCTTCTCGATGCCGTGGATGTTGAGCACCGAGAAGACGTCGCTGCCGTCGTAGAGGCGCGGCTTGCGCTCCGGCCAGCCGCGCGCGTCCTTGCCGCCCATCTGGCGGAACCCGATGCGACGCCCGCGCCCCGCGATCACGAGCACGCTGAAGTTCATCATCACGCCGCCGCCCAAGCGCACCGGCACCCGCTCGCCGGTCGCCCAGTGATCGTAGCGATCGACCGGCTCGTCGATCTTCAGGCCGCCGCCGTTCACGCGCACGCGCAGCTCGCCGCCGCGCTTCACGAATTCGATCGCGACCGACGAGCGCCGCAGCTCCCAGCGCGCGAGCAAGACGAACGGCACGATCGCGAGGAGCCACATCCACCACGGCCCGATCGGCAGCGCGATCGCGACGCACATGGCGGTCAGCGCGCCGACGATGCCGATCACGATCAGGAACCAGATGGCGCCGTTGGTCGTCGCCTGTCCGTCACCCGTGAAGACGATGTCGTCGCTCATGCCGCGATGATACTAGGGGATCGGGTCGCGGCAGCCGCTCGACCAGTTCGCGCTGCAGTCGTGGACGTCCTGCGTCGTGTGCACCGCGCCGCCGGGCCAATCGATCGTCGCCGCGGTCCACACGCGATACGGCGCGAGGTCCTGGATCGCGATCGTGTGCGGCGTGCCGGCGATGTTCAGCGTGACGAAGCCGTCGGAGCTCGGATCGCCGCCGCCGTTCCAGTGCTCGACCATCACGGTGTACGTGCCGGTCTCGGGCTTCGAGAGCCAGACGTTCTCGGGCCCGTACGCGCCGGTGTTGTCGATGTCCTTGTGCGGGTCGTCGGTCGCGTCGCCGACGACGCCCCAGTCCGGCGACGATCCGATGCAGCTCGTCCACGTGCAGTCGGTCGCGTTGTCGTTGATCTTGCCGCCGGGCCTGATCAGGTGGAGCTCCCAGTCGCGGCCGATCGCGTCCCACTGCACGGTGATCGTGAAGTCCGACGGCGTGCAGCCCGAGTGCGTGAGGTCGTAGACGAGCACGAGCGGGCACGTGCCGTTGTTCCACACCAGCTTCACCTCGTTGTCGCCGCAGAAGATCGGGACGGTCTTGCCGTAGTTGCCGCCCGCGTCGGTCTCGAGCGCGCCGCCGACGATCTCGCCGTTCGGGCCCTTCACCCAGAACGTGCCGTCGCCGACCGCGCCCGTCACGGTGCCGGCGAAGTGCCACGACGTCGCGGTGCCCGCGTCGATCGTGAAGGTGGTCTCGGTGCTGGTCGGGCAGCCCGAGCCGCCGTTCGCGCCGGTCGTATCGACCCCCGGCGCCGGATCGTCCAGCCCGATGCGCGGATCCGGCGCCGCATCGGGCGCGGGCGGTGTCGCGTCGATCGTCGGCGGCGGCGCGTCCGCCGCGACCGACGCATCCGCGCCGGCGGCGTCGCCCTGCGGCGCATCGAACAGCGTCGCGCCCTTGCCACCGCACGCGACGACACCCAACGCCAAGACCAGCGCAGCTCCCCTCATCCCTCCAATGTATCAGAGGGTCGCGAACGCGGCGTCGGGGATCTCCATCGGGAGGCGGTCCTCCTTCGCGATCTGCTGCGCCTTGACCGGCACCGTCGCGAGGACGTTCTGCGCGAAGTACTTCGCCGCGAACACCTTGCCGGTATAGAACGCGCGGTCCGGATGATCGGCGGGGAGCTTCGCGGCGGCCTGCTCCGCGATCACCGCCGCGTCGAGGAGGAGCCAGCCGACCACGGTCTCGCTCATCATCTCGAGGAAGCGATTCGCCGCGAGCGGGACGAGCTCCATCTTGCCGCCGTTGGACCAGCCGAGGAAGCGCATCGCGGTGCCGGTCAAGGACTCCATCGCCTGCGCGAGGATCCCGATCGGCTCCTTCAGCGACGCGTGCTCCTTGTGCGTCGCGACGAACGTGCCGACGTCCTTCGCGAAGGCCTGCACGTTCGCGCCGCCCTTCTGCGCGAGCTTGCGGCCGACGAGATCGAGCGCCTGGATGTGGTTGGTGCCCTCGTAGATCGAGAAGATCTTCGCGTCGCGGCAGTACTGCTCGACGGGATGATCCTTCAAGTAGCCGGCGCCGCCGTAGGTCTGGATCGCGGTCGCGCAGATCTGGAACGACTGATCGCTGCCGTACGCCTTGAGCAGCGGCACCAGGAGATCGACCTGGCCGAGGTCGTACTGCGCCTCGGGCTTCTCTTCACCGATGATGCGCGCGCGATCGATGTGGGTCGTGAGCTTCACGACCAGCGCGCGGATGCCTTCGACGCGCGCCTTCATGTCGAGGAGCATGCGGCGCACGTCGGGGTGCTCGATGATCGCGACGCGCGGCGCGTCGGCGTTCTTCCACTGCTTGATGCTCGAGCCCTGCTTGCGCTCGCGCGTGTACTCGAGCGCGTTGAGATACGCCGACGACGCGAGCGCGAGTCCCTGGAGCCCCACGCCGATGCGCGCGAAGTTCATCATCAGGAACATCTGCGACATGCCCTTCTGCTCGGCGGTGCCGACCAGCTCGCCGACGCAGCCGCCGTTCTCGCCGAAGTTCAAGACCGCCGTCGACGACGCCTTGATGCCCATCTTGTGCTCGAGGCCGCCGCAGCTGACGTCGTTGGGCGTGCCGTCGAGGCGCACCTTCGGGACGATGAAGAGCGACAGGCCCTTGGTGCCGGCCGGCGCCTCGGGCGTGCGCGCGAGGACGAGGTGCACGATGTTCTCGGTGAGATCCTGGTCGCCTCCCGAGATGAAGATCTTGGTGCCGACGATGTCGTAGGTGCCGTCGGCGCGCTTGGTCGCCTTGGTCGTCGCGCTGCCGACGTCGGAGCCGGCCTGCGGCTCGGTCAAGCACATCGTGCCCGACCACTTGCCGCTGTGCATGTTGTGCAGGTAGCGCTGCTTCTGCTCCGGCGTCGCGAAGCGCTCGATCACCTCGGACGCGCCCTGCGTGAGCGCGGGGTACATGTTGAACGACGTGTTGGCGCCGCACATCATCTCCTCGGCGACCGCGTGGAGCGTGAACGGTCCGCCTTGGCCGCCGCGCTCCTCGTCGACGGCGAGCATGCGCCAGCCGGCGTCGGCGAGCGACTTCCACGCCTCCTTGAAGCCGGGCGGCGTGGTGACCTTGCCGTCCTCGAGCTTGCAGCCGACGCTGTCGCCGACCGAGTTCAGCGGGCCGAGCACCTTGCAGACCCACGCGTAGACCTCTTCGAGGACCGCGGTCACTTCGTCTTTGCCCCAGTTCGCGTAGCGCCCCTTGCCGAGCAGCTCTTGCAGCTTGAACTGCTCGAAGAGGAGGAACTGGAAGTCGCGGAGGTCGGCTTTGTAGTGGTTGATCGGCTGGGACATCGCGGTACTCCGGGAATGAATGACGACTCATTCATTTTGAGCTTGAGTTGCGCGATGCGTCAAGGGAGTCCGTGATAAGGTCGCTGGCGATGAACGTAACCAGCCGGATTTCCTTGGAAAACAAGGTAGTGGTCGTGACGGGCGCGAGCCGGGGGATCGGCGAGGCGATCGCGGTTGCGTGCGGCGAGGCGGGCGCGAACGTCGTCTTGGCGTCGAGGAAGCAGGCGGATCTCGAGCGCGTCGCGGCGCAGATCCCGAGATCGATCGCGGTCGCGTGCCACACGGGGCACGAAGCGGAGGTCGCTTCCTTGTTCGAAACCGCGATCTCGAAGTTCGGGCGCGTCGACGGCCTCGTCAACAACGCGGCGACCAACCCGTACTTCGGCCCGACGATCGACATCCCCGAAGCGGCGATCGACAAGACCTTCGAGGTCAACGTGAAGGGCTACCTCTACTGCGCGCGCGCGCTCGCGAAGCACGCGCAGCAGCGCGGCGGCGGCGCGTCGATCGTTTCGGTCGCGAGCGTGGCCGGCATGCGCGCGGCGCCGATGCAGGGCGTGTACGGCATGACGAAGGCCGCGGTGATCTCGATGACGCAGACGCTCGCGTTCGAGCTCGGGCCCGCCGGCATCCGCGTGAACGCGATCGCGCCGGGGCTCGTCGAGACGAAGTTCGCGAGCGCGATCGTGCAGAACCCGATGCTGCGCGAGCACTTCGTCAAGCGCTCGCCGCTCGGCCGCCACGCGCAGCCGCCGGAGATCGCCGGCTACGCGGTCTTCTTGCTCAGCGACGCCGCGTCGTTCACAACTGGATCGGTGCTCGCGATCGACGGCGGCATGACCTCGACATGATCTTGTTGGTCTTGGGATCGATCACGGGCGTCGTCGTCTTCGACGGCACGGCGCCGGTGCGCAAGGAGATCGAGCGCGACACCGATCCGGTGTGCGCGAAGACCAAGGAGCTCACCGAGGACGTGATCGTGGATCACGGGCACCTTCGCGATGTGCTCGTGCATGTCGTCAAGGGCGCCGCGCCCTCGAAGGCGCCGGATGCGCCGGTCGTGCTCGCGCAGCACGACTGCCGCTACGAGCCGCGCGTCTCCGCGGTGATCGCGGGCCAGAAGATCGCGATCCACAACGGCGACCCGACGTACCACAACGTCCACGGCACGCTCGCCGGCAAGAACGTGTGGAACGACTCGCAGCCCGCCGGCGATCCGGATCTGGTCAAGGACGCGCCGGGCAAGCCGGGCGACGTGATCAACCATCACTGCGACGTGCACGCGTGGATGCAGGCGTACACGATGATCGTCGACAACCCGTACTTCGCGGTCACCGGCGACGACGGCGCGTTCACGATTGGCGACTTGCCGGCGGGGACGTACACGCTCGAGGCGTGGCACCCGACGCTCGGCAAGAAGACCGCGAAGATCACGATCGGCCGCGGCAAGCGCGCCGATCAGAAGACGACGTTCCACTTCAAATGACGGTCGGCACGCTCCTCGTCTCGTGCCCGGATCGCAAGGGCATCGTCGCGTCGCTCGCGCAGGTCTTGTACGGGCACGGCGCCAACATCCTCGACGCGGATCAACACACCGATCCGATCGCGCAGATGTTCTTCCAGCGCATCCGCTTCGATCTCTCGACGATGACCACCGATCGCGTCGCGCTCGAGCACGGCATCGGCGAGGTCGCGTCGCGCTTCGCGATGACGTATCGGATCTCGTACGCATCGAACGTGCACAAGCTGGCGATCTTCGTCTCGCGCTACGATCACTGCCTCTACGATCTGCTGCTGCGCCACCGCGCCGGCGAGCTCGCGTGCGAGGTCACGATGATCGTGTCGAACCACCCGGACCTCGCGCCGGTCGCCGCGCAGTTCGGCGTGCCGTTCCATCACCTGCCGGTCTCCGCGGACACGCGCGCGGCGCAAGAAGCCGCGGCGCAGTCGCTGCTCGAGGGCGCGCGCGTCGACACGATCGTCCTCGCGCGCTACATGCAGATCCTGTCGTCCGACTTCGTCGCGCGCTGGCCCGCGCGCATCATCAACATCCATCACTCGTTCCTGCCCGCGTTCGTCGGCGGCAACCCGTACCGCCAGGCCTACGAGCGCGGCGTGAAGCTGGTCGGCGCGACCGCGCACTACGTCACCGCCGATCTCGATCAAGGCCCGATCATCGAGCAGCAGGTCGCGCGCGCTTCGCACCGCGACGCCGTCGACGATCTGGTCCGCAAGGGCCGCGACCTCGAGAAGCTCGTGCTCGCGACCGCGGTCCGCGCGCACCTCGACGACCGCGTCTTGGCCTACGCCGGCAAGACCGTCGTCTTCGACTGATGTTCGTGCTCGAGTGAGCGCGTTACTGCGGTGCTCGCGTGCCGCGTTGCCGGTCCCCCCCACCGTCGCCTTGCCCGCGAGCATCCTCGCAACACGCGAATCGAACGCGCGCGGACGCGCTCGAGCGGAACGCTCCTACGGAGACCTCAAGAACGCGTCGGCCTGCGCGAGCAACGTCGTCGGACCGGCACCGTCTACGTCGAGGAGCGTGTGCGCCTTCTGCGCGAGGGGCCGCGCGCGGGGGTCGGTCGGCGGCAGCGCGCGCGCGAGGAGCAGATCGGCCTCGGCGGCGAGCGGCGGCTCGCCGGCGGCGTCGCAGACCGCGACGGCGCGCTCGAGCGTCGCGCGCGCGCCCGCGGGATCGCCGTGATCGAGCTGCATGCGGCCGAGCGCGACCAGCGCGTAGCCGAGGTGCGTCGAGCGCGGGCCACCGACCTTGTCGGCGAGCGCGACCGCGCGCTTCAAGGACGCGAAGCCTTCGTCGGCGTGACCGGTCTCGACCAGCGCCTCGCCGATCACGCTGACGACGTGCGAGACGAGCTCGTGCTCGGCGCCGAGCTGCGCCTGCGCGATCGCGAGCGCCTTCCGCGCGTGCGCCAGCGCGTCCTTCGGTTGGTGATCGTCCTCGAGCGTGATCGCGAGCTCCGCCTCCGCGTACGCGAGGTACGGATGATCGGCGCCGTAGGTCTCGTGCCAGATCGAGAGTGTGCGATCGAGCGCGGCCTCGGCGTCGCGATCGCGCCCGAGCGCGCGCAGGCTCTCCGCCTCGTTGAGCAGGACGTGCGCGACGTCGGGATGGCGCGGTCCCATCGCCTGCTCGACCATCGCGCGCGCACGCTCGTACGACGCGAGCGCGCGCTGGTGGCGGCCTTGGCGCGTGTGCACGGTGCCGATGTTGATGAGGACGCTCGACAGCTCGCCGGAGCCGGGGCTCGACTCTTCGAGGATCGCGCGGCCGCGTTCGTAGTTGTCGAGCGCCGCCGCCTCGTCGCCCGACGAGCCGAACGCGGTGCCGAGGTTGATGTAGTCCTGCGCGGTCGTCGGGTGGCGATCGCCGAGCTCGGCGCGATCGACGTCGAGGATCTTCCGGTACAAGGGCACCGCGGCCGCGTGATCGCCGCGCTCGTCGGTGACGTTGGCGATCACCCAGATCGCGCGCATCGTGCGGCGATCGCCGGCGCCGTACAGCTTCGTGTACGCATCGAGCGCGCGGTGCGCGGCGGCGAGCGCGTCGTCGTAGCGGCCGCGACGCCACGCCATCGCGCCGAGCGTGAAGTCGAGATCCGCGGCGAGCGCGGCGTCGCCGGTGCGCGACACCATCGCGCCGACCTCGCCGAGCCACGGCTCGACCTGATCGTAGTGCGATTGCAGATCGCCGACCTGGTGCACGAAGTCGATCCACGCGCGCGCCTCGATCGCGTCGGCGTGGGCGAGCGCGGCGTCGCGCATCGCGTCGCGCAGCATCGGGCCGACCTCGGCGTCGGCGCCGAGCGCGCTCTTCACGCGCGCGAGCACGATGCGCGCCTCCGCGCGGGTCGCCGGATCGTGCGCGGTCATCGCGGCTCCGGCGGCGGCCGCCGCCTCCTTGTTCTTGCCGGCGCCGTCGAGCGCCTGCGCCCGGGCGAGCGCGGCCTGCGCGGCCGGATCGCGCGGCGTGGTCGTGCGCCGCAGCGCCTCCGGATCCGCGCACTCGGCCAAGGTCGGCAGATCGTCGACGAGATCGCCGGCGCGCGCGACGACCTCGCGATCCGCGTGCACGAGCACGTCGATGGTCGCCGCGGCGCGCGCGCGGCGCCGCTCGAGGCACGCGATGCGCAGATCCATCAGCTCCGCGCTCTGCTCGCCGCGGACCTGGGTCGCCTCGCAGGCGTCGGTGTGCATCGCGACCCACGCGTCGGTCCAGCGATCGAGGCTCGCGATCGTGCGGCGCGACGCATCGGCGGCGAACGGCGCGCCGGTCTTCGCGAACGCGTCGACGAGCGCCGCCTTCTGCGGCGTCGCCCAGATCTGCGCGACGTGCGCGCGCGCGCTGCGGCACGGCGGCGCCGGCGCGCGGCTCGCGCTCACCGCGACCGCGCCCGCGATCGCGCCGATCCCGACGACGGCGATCGCCGCGCGCCGCGCGTCGCGCACCGGATCGCGCCGCAGGGCCGCCAGCAGCGCGTCCATCGACGGCCAGCGATCCGCCGGATCGACCGACAAGCCGCGCGCGAGGATCTGCCGCAGGCGGCGCGTGAGCTGGCCCTTCGCCGGCGGCAACACGCCGGTCAGCACCTTCAAGCGCAGCGCGTCGCGCGACTCGCTCTTGAACGGATGCTCGCCGGCGAGCGCCTCCCACAGCGCGACGCAGAAGCCGAACTGATCGCTCCGCGCGTCGACCTCGCGCTGCTGATACTGCTCGGGCGACATATAGCGCGGCGTGCCGACCACCGCGCCCGCGCGCGTCAGCGGCTCGGCGAGCTTCGACGTGCGCCCGGTGGTGTCGCCGGTCGCGCCCGGCACCGGCGTATCCGGCGCGTCGCCGGCCGCGCGCGCGACGCCGAAGTCGAGCACGCGCACGCGCCCGTCGGCGCCGATCATGATGTTCGACGGCTTCACGTCGCGGTGGACCAGCCCGACCGCGTGCGCCGCCGCGATGCCCTCGCCCGCCGCGATGAAGGCCTCGAGGATCTCCTTCTTCGTGCGCGGCTGCTCGGCGAGCCACGCCTCGAGCGTGGGCCCCTGCACGAGCTCCATCGCGAGGAAGACCTCGTCCCCGACCGTGCCCACGTCGTGCACGGCGATCACGTGCGGATGCGACAAGCGCGCGAGCGCCTGCGCCTCGCGCAACAACCGCTCGCGCCCGCGCGACGCCGCGCGCGCCAGGACCTTGATCGCGACCGCGCGATCGAGCTCGGGATCGTACGCCTTGTAGACGATCCCCATGCCGCCCGCGCCCACGCGCTCGACGACGACGTACCTCCCGATCTCCCGCCCGCGCTCGCTCTCCCCACGCTCCGCGTGCGCGCGCTTCTCGACGATCGTCTCGCCGGTCTGCGTCACGTTGCGCTCGCTAGAGCCCATCACACCCATCGTACCCCGCGCGAGCACGAACGCTTCGCGATCCAGCTGCGCGTAGCGAGGATGCTCGCTGGCAAGGCGACGGTGGGGCCCCGAGCCGCAGCGACCGACTGGTCGCGAGGACGCAGGGGGGGACCGGCAACGCCGCCGGCGAGCACCGCAGTAGCGCGGTGGCTCGGGCTACGACGATGCGGCGTCGAGGCGGGCCTGCGCCCACTGCAGGCGATGCACGGCGTTCTTCCACTCGCCGTCGGCGGGCTTGTCGCCCCACGCGTCGAGCGCGGCCTTGGCGTCCGCCTGATCCTTGCGCGCCTCGTCGAGATCGATGTCGCCCGACGGCGTCGCCTGCTCGACGAGCACCTCGACCGAGTTCTGCGGATCGACGCGCAGGTAGCCGATCGAGACGGCGTAGCGCGTGCGGTGCTTGTCGCCGATCGTGAGCACGCCCGGCTTGAGCGCGGTCAGCATCGGGACGTGGCCCGGCAACAGCTCGAACTCGCCGAGCTCGCCGGGCGCGGTGAGCCCGTCGGTGTCCACGTGCGCGACCACGCCCTTCGGCGTGACCAGGCGAACGTCGAGTGAGGTCGGGAGAGCCACGATCAGGCCTTCGCGATCTTCGCCGCGTTGTTGCGGACGTCGTCGATCGTGCCGGTCATCGAGAACGCCTGCTCGGGCAGATCATCGCACTTGCCCTCGAGGATCTCCTCGAAGCTGCGCACGGTGTCGTCCTTCGAGCAGAAGATGCCGGGCTGACCGGTGAACGTCTCCGCGACGTGGAACGGCTGGCCCATGAAGCGCTCGATCTTGCGCGCGCGCGCGACCGTGAGCTTGTCGTCTTCGCTGAGCTCGTCCATGCCGAGGATCGCGATGATGTCCTGCAGATCCTTGTAGCGCTGCAGGATGCGCTGCACCTCGCGGGCGACCTTGTAGTGGCGCGCGCCGACGACGGACTCGGCGAGAATCGTCGAGGTCGAGTCGAGCGGATCGACGGCCGGGTAGATGCCCTTCTCCGTGATCGCGCGGTTGAGCACCGTGGTCGCGTCGAGGTGGGCGAACGCGGTCGCGGGCGCCGGGTCGGTGAGGTCGTCGGCGGGGACGTAGATCGCCTGCACCGAGGTGATCGAGCCGTCCTTGGTCGACGTGATGCGCTCCTGGAGACCGCCCATCTCCGTCGACAGCGTCGGCTGGTAACCGACGGCCGACGGGATGCGGCCGAGGAGCGCCGACACTTCCGAGCCCGCCTGCGTGAAGCGGAAGATGTTGTCGATGAAGAGGAGCAGGTCCTGCTTCTCGACGTCGCGGAAGTACTCCGCGATCGTCAGCGCGGACAGCGCGACGCGCTGGCGCGCGCCGGGCGGCTCGTTCATCTGGCCGAAGACCAGCGCGGTCTTCGAGATGACGGTCGAGCCGTCGAAGAGGCGCGCGTCGGAGAGCTCGTGGAAGAGGTCGTTGCCCTCGCGGGTGCGCTCGCCGACGCCGGCGAACACCGAGTACGAGCCCGACTTCTTGGCGACGTTGTTGATCAGCTCCTGGATCAAGACCGTCTTGCCGACGCCGGCGCCGCCGAACAGGCCGATCTTGCCGCCGCGGCGATACGGGGCGAGCAGGTCGATGACCTTGATGCCGGTCTCGAACATCTCGACGTTGACCGACTGGTCGGTGAACTTCGGCGCCGAGCGGTGGATCGGCGAGGTCTTCTCGAACTTGACCGGGCCCATCTCGTCGACCGGCTTGCCGACGACGTTCAGGATGCGGCCGAGGACGCCGCGGCCGACCGGCATCGAGATCGGGCCGCCCGTGTTCTTCACGGCCTGACCGCGGATGAGACCGTCGGTGGTGTCCATCGCGACGCAGCGGACCATGTGCTCGCCGAGGTGCTGCGCGACCTCGATCGTCAGGTTGTCCTGCTCGTTGTTGATGGCGGGGTTCGAGCAGAGGAGCGCGGTGTTGATCTCGGGCAGGTCGGCCGCCTCGAAGGCGACGTCGACGACGGGACCGATGACCTGGACGACCTTGCCGATGCTGTTGGTGGACGTGGCGGACATGTTCGTTACCCCTTGAGAGCCTCGGCGCCGCCGATGATCTCGAGCAGCTCCTTGGTGATCGCGGCCTGACGGGCGCGGTTGTACTGAAGCGTGAGCTTGTCGACCATCTCGCCGGCGTTGCGCGTGGCGTTGTCCATCGCGGACATGCGCGCGCCGTGCTCGGACGCGATCGACTCGAGCGCGGCGCGGTAGATGCCGATCTCGACGTAGAGCGGGACGAGCGACGACAGGAGGACTTCCTTCGACGGCTCGTACGCGTAGTCGGTCGCGCCGCCTTCGACCGGCGTGGCCTCGACCGCCTCGGGCGCGACCGGCAGGATCTGCTTCGCGACGACGCCCTGGCTGATCGCGCTCTTGAACTCGTTGAACACGAGGTAGACGCGATCGACGCGGCCGTGCACGAAGTCGTCGACGATGCGGGTCGCGGTCTCGCGCGAGAGCGTGAGCCCGGTCGCGCTGTTGGTCGGCGCGGCGTCGGTCGACGCGATGTTCGCGTTGCGGCGCTTGTAGTAGCTCGCGCCCTTGCGGCCGACGATGCGGAGCGAGATCTCCGACGCGCCGGCGAGCTCGCCTTCGACGAGCTGCTCGACCTTCTTGAAGATGTTCGCGTTGAACGCGCCCGCCTGACCGCGATCGGTCGTGAGCATGACGATCGCGGCCTTCTTGGTCTCGCGGACCTCGAAGAGCTTGTGCGCGTCGGTGCCGGCGACCGCGGCGAGCTCGCTGACGACCTTGGTCAACGCGGCCGCGTACGGGCGGGCCGCGATGATCGCGTCCTGCGCGCGGCGCAGCTTCGCCGCCGAGATCAGCTTCATCGCGCGCGTCATCTTCCGCGTGTTCTTCACGCTGACGATGCGCTTGCGGATGGCCTTGAGCGACGGCATCGGATCAGGCCTGCGCCTTGTCCGCCTGGAACTGCTTGGCGAACTCGGTCAACGCCTCGCGGAGCTTCTTCTCGCTCTCGCCCTCGAGCTTGCCGGTCGTGCGGATCTCCTCGAGGATCTCCTTCTTGCGCGACGCCAAGAACGAGAGGAGCTCCTTCTCGTAGCGGCCGAGCGCGGCGACCGGGTAGTCGTCGATGAAGCCGTTGGTGCCGGCGAAGATCACGACGACCTGCTGCTCCATCGAGAGCGGCGAGTACTGCGCCTGCTTCAAGAGCTCGGTCATGCGCTCGCCGCGCGCCAGCTGCTGCTGGGTCGCCTTGTCGAGGTCGGAGCCGAACTGCGCGAACGCCGCCTTCTCGCGATACGCGGCGAGCTCGAGGCGCAGGCGACCGGCGACCTTCTTCATCGCCTTGGTCTGCGCGGCGCCGCCGACGCGCGACACCGAGATGCCGGCGTTCACCGCCGGGCGCTGGCCGGAGTAGAAGAGATCCGACTCGAGGAAGATCTGACCGTCGGTGATCGAGATGACGTTGGTCGGGATGTACGCCGAGACGTCGCCGGCCTGGGTCTCGATGATCGGCAGCGCCGTCAGCGAGCCCGCGCCTTCCTTGTCGGACATCTT
>DATJIA010000088.1:0-22552 GCA_035493675.1 Kofleriaceae bacterium
GTTGCCGGTCTGCGCGAGCGTGCGCATCATCCGCGCGTACAGCTCGCGCGCGCGCACGACCTTCGACGCCAGCCCGTCGCGCTCCGCCTGCTCGTACGCGCGATCGAACGCGTCGCCCCACAGATCGGGCAAGCACGGCACACCTTTCGGATCGAACAGCGACCAGTCGGCGTCGGCCTCGACGCGACGCATGAACAGGTCGGGCACCCAGCACGCGAGGTTCAGGTTGTGCGTGCGGCGCGCGTCGTCGCCGGTGTTGTCGCGCAGCTCGAGGAACTCCTCGAAGTCGGCGTGCCACGGCTCGAGGTACACGCAGCACGCGCCCTTGCGCTTGCCGCCTTGGTTGACCGCGGCGACCGACGCGTCGAGCGTCTTCAACCACGGCACGATCCCGTTCGAGTGCCCGTTGGTGGAGGCGATCAGCGAGCCGCGCGCGCGCACGCGATGGTACGCGAGCCCGATCCCGCCGCTGAACTTCGACAGCTTCGCGACGTCGGCGTAGCGATCGTAGATCGCGCCGAGATCGTCGTCGGGCGAATCGAGGAGGAAGCACGACGACAGCTGCTCGTGGCGGCCGCCGGCGTTGAACAAGGTCGGCGAGCTCGGCAGGTACTCGAGCCGCGACAACCGATCGTAGAGCGACGCGACCTCGCCGGGCGCGCGCGCGCACGCGACCGCGATGCGGAGGAAGAACTGCTGCGGCGTCTCGATCGGCTCGCGCGTGGTCGGATGACGGAGCAGATAGCGATCGCAGAGCGTGCGCAGGCCGAAGTAATCGAAGCGATCGTCGCGCGATGGATCGATCAGCGCGTCCAGCGAGTCTCGTCGCTCGCGCACCGCGGTCGCGACGCGGTCGCCGATCAAGCCGAGCGCCGCGCCGCGCGCGATCGCCTCGCTGAACTTCGACGAGACGCCGGCCTCGATCTTTCGCGCGAGCAGCCGCGCCGCGATGCGCCCGTACTCCGGCTCCTCGCCGACGAGCGACGCCGCCGCGTGGATCGCGAGCTCCTCGGCGGTCGCGAGATCGGCGCCGTCAGGTAGGCCGCGCACGACGAGCTCGACGACGCGCGCGGGATCCGCGGGTGCGAGGTCGCGCGCGGCGACGTAGATCGATGCGCCCACGAGATCGATCGTGGGGATCATCGGCGATGTGATGCGGTCGAGATCGGGATCGTAAGCGGTCCGCACGAGTCCTCCTCGCCTCCCCCCGGAGGCAGGTCGCTGGTGCCGCGACGGATGTCTCCCATCGCGGGTGCTCGGCAGGTCTTCGGGCTCGTGGCCTTGCCTACTAGTCGTCGCTTCCCAGCTTCTCCAGCCAGTGCGATGACGACGTTCGTTCCACTTACCGCTGCGGGGCAGCCCCGGAATCCAACCGGGTTCCCTTCACCGAGTACGAACCCTACATATCGTGGTCGATCGGATCCGTCAATCAATCGGTAGTGGAGGAGATCTCTCCTCGCACGATCGCGCTACGACGCGATGAAAGGGATCGACGGCAGTAGACGTCGGAAGCCGTTGTGCGTAGCGACGTTGAACGACTGCCAATCGATCGGCCACGGCGTCGCGACGATCGACTTCGCGCTGTGCTCGATCGTCATCGCCATCGGCGTCACCGATCGATACGACGCGCCCGGCGGGAGATCGTCGTTCAAGTCGCCGCCGGCCGAGAACAGATTCAACAAGAGCGGATCGCCGTCGTAGATCACGTCGAAGCCGGTCTCGATCTTGTCGTGCCCGCGGATCATCGTCTTCAGGCCGGCGCGCTGCATGAACGTCGTGAACTGCTGGCGCCCGAAATTGAAGCGCGGGTTCTGGCGCTGCAGCGCGACCGGCACGCGGTCGGTCTGCGCCGGATCGCTCCACATCATCTGGAAGCGGATCTCCGGATCGTCGAGCGAGGACAGATCGCGGAACTTCTGCGCGAACGTGTCGTCGCGCGGGATGCCGCCGTGCACGAACAGCGTGCGATCGACGAGGTACGAGGTCGGCATCTCCTCGAACAGCTGGCAGTACGTCTCGAGCAGCGCGCGCGGCACGTGCGGCGCGACCGACGCGATCGTCTCCGCCGGCGCGACCGCGCTCTTCACCTCGGTGGGGAAGCTGATGAAGTATTCGTGGTTGCCGCGCAGGACGATCACGTCCTCGGGGAACGACAGGAAGAGGCGCAGGACCGCGCGCAAGACGCCGTCCATCCCGAACTTGCCGCGATCGATGTAGTCGCCGAGGAAGACCAGCTTGACCGGCGGATTGCGCGGATCCTGCTGGTGCGCGACCGCGCGATCGAGGAAGCCCGACTGCATGATCGCGGCCTTCAAGCACGCGTAGCAGCCGTGCAGATCGCCGAGCACGATCAGCTCGGTCGGACGATCCGGGCGCAGCACGTGGACGTGACCGTCGAGGAACTCGGCGCCGGCCGGCAGCTGCGCGACGTCGGTGATGCCGTCGAGCTTGCCGTGGCCGTTCGCGCGCATCTGCCGCCACGCCGCGATCGATCGCACCGCGAGCTCGTGATCGTGCGCGACCTGGATCGTGCGCTCGTTGGCGTCGATCGGATACGCGCGCTCGATCGGATCGAGCAGCGGATGCGAGGTGGTCGCGACCCGCAGGCGCAAGGGCGCCGTCACTTGCATCGGGCGCGCCGACGGCTTGATCGCCGCCGTCGACGCCGCGGTCGCGAAGTAGCGCGACAGCTCCTCGAACAGATCGTGCTCGGGCGCGGCGATCATGCCGTCGGCGGCGATCAGCGCGCGCACCAGCTCGAGCGTCGGGCCGCGCGCCTCGGGCGGGAGCTTCGCGAAGATCGTCAGCGCGCGGACCTTGAGCCGCGTCGGCACGAAGCCGCCGTGCGCCGCCGGCGTCACCTCCTGCGCGAGGATCGCGATCTCCTGCTCGAGGCGATCGAAGAGATCGTCGAACGGACCGCGATCGTTGCCCGCGATCGCGCCGATGCCGATGCCCATGCCCATCCCGATCCCGATGCCGATCGCGGGCGCGGCGTTCTCGGTCTTCTCGATCAAGCTCTCGAGGTAGTGGTGCACGAACGCGCGCTCGCGCTCGTGGAACACGCCGTCGATGTAGCCGACGGTGAGGAGGAGATCGATGACGTCTGCGGCGTACGGAACTGCTGGCAAGCGACCCTCGAAGCTGTCGATTCTACGACAGGTCGAGTCGCCGCCGGGGTCTCGTGACGGTTAGCGGCGCTTGGTTTTCTTGGCCGCGACCTTCTTCTTCGCCGGCTTCGCCTGCTTCTTGGTCGTCTGCGCCTTCTTCTTGGCCGCCGGCTTTGCGCGCGCCCTCATCTTCTTGATGTAGGACACCGCGTCGGGGGTCTCGCAGGCGGTGTCGCCGTGGTCGACCTCGACCTCGCCGATCCGCTTGGCCGCCGCTGTCGCCGGTGTCGCGAGCGCGTCGCTGCGCCCGCCGATCGCGATCAACGCGGTGTTCATCGCCTCGCGCGTGCGGTTCTTCGCGGCTTCGATCTTGCGCTCGATCACCGCGAGGTACGGCGTGAACGAGGCGTCGGGCACCTCGGGGTGCTCGTTCGCGAGCACGCTCATCACCGACCAGCCGCCGCGTCCGATCCACTCGTCGTCGGAGCCGACCCACGACGACATGCAGGGCAGGGCGAGCGGCGAGCGCGCGACGATCTTCGCGACGTAGTCGACCAGCGTGGAGCACCGCGCCTCGGCGACCCAGCGATCGGCGACGTCGCGCGTGATCGCCTCCGGATCCGCGATCATCGCGCCGAGGATGCGCGCGTCGGTGTTGCCGCTCTCCCACAGCGTCTCCGCGAGATCCTGATCGCGGCCGATCTGCTTGGCGAGCTTGTCGAGCGTCGCGAAGCTGACCCCGAACAGCGGCTCCGGGTAGCCGTGCCGCTTGTAGACCTTGCGGTTCTGCTCCGTCCCCGCCTTTTCGAGCGCACTGAGCGCCGCACCTGCATCCATGGCCCGACGGTGCCACAGGGCACACGCAACAGTCGAGATCACACGAAAGTCGCGCGCTGGCCGGTCCTCGCTGGTACGTTCCGCCCGATGAGGAGGATCGCGCTATTCGTTTGTGCGCTCGCCGCGTGCGGCGGGGGCAACGGCAGTGGCACCCCGGACGCCGCGGTCGGAGTCACGACCGACAACTGCACGTACGAGCCGATGCCCGCCAACGCCAACAGCGGCGGGACCGTCACCGCCGGCGCGCTGATGGCCGGTGCAGGTGAACGCGTGATCGGCGCGCCGATCGGCAGCGCGATGGGCGGCTACGGCGCGCGCGCCGGCTTCCTCGGCGCGACCACGCAGATCGTCGACAGCCGGCGCGTCGCGATCGCCGGCGTGTGGATCCCGTCGATCGGCGTCGAGACCGCGCCGCGCGCGAAGGCGCTCGCGCTGTCGGCCGGCGGCGAGACGATCGTGATCGTCAAGGTCGACGCGATCTTCATGTACGAGGGGCTCCTCTTCGATCTCGAGCAGCGCCTCGGCGATCAGTACCACGGCAAGATCTTGATCACCGCGTCGCACTCGCACTCGGCGTGGTCGCAGTTCACGGGGCACGGCGCGCTGAAGGTCGGCGCCGGCGAATTGCGCGACACCGTCTACACCGCGTTCCTCGACGCGATGGAGGGCGCCGCGAAAGACGCGATCGGCTCGATGCGCCCCGCGAAGATCGGCTTCTACGACGACGACAACTTCGATCCGACCGATCAGATCACGCGCGATCGCCGCGGCGAGAACGATCAGCTGCCCGGCGGCAACCACAAGGACATCCACCTGCACCTGATCCGCGTCGACGGCACCGACGACAAGCCGATCGCGGTCGTGCCGATCTACGGCGTGCACGGCACGCTGCTCGGCGAGAGCAACTCGTTCGCGTCGACCGACTCGATCGGCGGGATGGAGCGCGTCGTGCAAGAGCAGTTCGACTCGCCGGTGGTCGTGATGCACCTGCAGAGCGCGGGCGCCGACACCTCGCCCGCGGGCCACGGCGGCCTCGACTGCAACAACAAGCCGGGCAAGCCCGGCGATCCGTGCTTCGACTGGCTGACCGCCGAGGGCCACGGCCGCGCCGCCGCGCCGACGATCATGGCCGGCTGGACCGCCGCCGGCGCGTCGATGAAGACGTCGATCGAGCTCGAGATGATCACGCGCTCGGTCGAGCTCGGCCCGAAGCCGGAGACGTTCACGATCCGCAACGGCGCGCTCGCGTACGCGCCGTTCCAGCTCGATCGCACCGCCGACGGCGTGATCATGGACGGCGATGTCCTGAAGTCGCCCGTCGACGAGTTCAACGCGCCGGTCGGCGCCGCCTTGTGCGAGAAGCAGGACACCGCGGTCTTCCCCGCCGGGCAGATGCCCGGCACCGACGGCCTCGTGCCGTACAGCTCGTGCGTGCGCATCGACACCGCCGCCGAGGTCTTGGGCGAGGCGCTGAAGATCAAGTTCGACGTCGACGCGAACCATCCGCTGTGCTCGACGACGCGCACGACGATCAGCGCGATCCGCATCGGCGATCACGTGGTCGGGACCTTGCCCGGCGAGGTCAGCGTGCTGCTCGCCGATCTCGCGCGCACCAACTCGCCCGTCGACGCCGCGCACACGATCGTCGTCGGCTACGCGCAGGGACACGTCGGCTACATGCTGCGTCCGGAAGACTGGGTGCTCGGCGGCTACGAGCCGAGCGTCACGTTCTGGGGCCCGCTCGAGGCCGAGTACCTCGAGGAGAAGCTCGCGGCGCTGTGGCCGCTCGCGATGACGCCCGCGCGCGAAGACGGCGCCGCCGGCGGCACCGACAAGCTCGCGAGCGCGAAGACGAGCGATGATCTGCCGAAAGACGATCCGGCGCCGAACGCCGGCACCGTGCCGTCGTCGATCCCGAGCGAGACGTTCGTGCGCACCGGCATGCCCGCGCAGGCGCAGCCCGACGCGCAGATCGCGCGCGTCAGCGGCATCGCGACGTTCGTGTTCATCGGCGACGATCCGCTCTCGGGCACGCCGCAGGTCACGCTCCAGCAAGAGACCGCGCCGAACGTCTACATGGACGTCACGCGCCGATCGGGTCGCACGGTCTCGGATGGAGACGTGCTCGTCTATTACACGCCGTCGCCGCTCGTGCGCGGCAGCGGTCCGCAGACGCACGTGTGGGTCGTCGAGTGGCAGGCGGTGCCGTGGCTCGGTGAGCCCGGCCTCGACACGCTCGCGGATCGCGCGTCGGTCCCGACCGGGAAATATCGGTTTCACGTCGTCGGCCACAACTGGACCCTCGACTCGAGCCCGTTCACGGTCGTGCCGGGCGGGCTCGGCGGCTCCGCGGATCGCACCGGCCAGAACGTGACCGGCACGATCACGCTCGACGCGCCGAAGGGCTATCGCCTCCTCGACATGAACCTCGCGTCGAACCGGCCGGTGCCGTACGGATCGCAGATGCTGTCGCTGACCTTCACGTCGGGATCGACGACGCTCGTGACCGGCACGACGACGAGCGATGCGAGCGGCAACTGGGCCTACTCGCATCCGCTCACGCAGAGCGCCGATCACGTGACGGTCACCGACCAGCACGGCAACTCGATCACGCTGGCGTTGCCGCCGACGTAGAAGACTAGGGGCAGGTCGAGGCGGAGTCGATGTTCACGTACTTCGTCTCGGTCGGTTGGACCTCGACGCCGGCGAGCCACGCGGCCGCGGTGCACTTCTTCATCTTCGGTGCGTTCCAGATCTCGAACAGGCCCCACACCGCCTTGGTCGCCGGCAGATCGAGCGCCGTCAGGTTCGGCGCTTCGCTGATGCTGATCGTCAGGCCGTCGCGCAGCTTCGGCAGATCGAGGGTCGCGAGCTTCGGGTTGCCGGCGACGCCGAGGTTGCCGATCTCGAGGATGTTGACCGTCGTCAGCTTGGGCAGGCCGAGGCTCTGCAGATCGGTGTCCTGGATCTGCGCGATCGTCCCGAGCGTGGACAGCGTGCTCAGATCCGACAGGTTCGCGAGCGTGTGGTTGCCGCTGAAGTAGAAGCCGCCGACCGAGTACAGCGAGGACAGGCCCTTCAGATCGGCGAGCGCCGGGTTCTTCAGCAGGTAGAGGTATCCGTAGATCCGCTCGATCGGCATCGAGATCGACGCGAGCTTCTTGTTGTCGTTGATCCAGACGCTGGTCGCGATCGTGTCGAGCGACGGGAGGTCGAGCGACGTCAAGAGGATCGTCTCCTCGACGCGCAGCTCGCCGCCGATGGTGCCGAGCGAGCTCAGGTCGAGGCTCGCGAGCTTCGGGCTCGTGCTGATCGTGAGGTCTCCGTTCACCGAGAAGAGCAGCGGCGCCGACAGCGACGACGAGGCCACCTTGGTGACGGTGAGCTTGCCGCTCACGGTGCCGAGTTGCGGCAACGCGATCTCCGGCGTGCTCACGCTCCAGATCGACAGCTCGCCGACCGACGTGAGCGACGACAGGTCGAGCTCCTGCGTGAGCGGCGAGTTGGAGATCTCGAGGCCTCGAGCCATGCGGAGCTGGGGCAGGCTCAGCTTCGAGAGCACGCCGTTGCCGTCGATCCGCACGCCGCCGGCGTCGGCGAGGGCGGGCAGCGAGATCGCCGCGATCTTGTCCTGGTTGACGATCTGGAAGTCGCCGCCGACCTCGGCGAGCAGCGGCGCGTCGAGGCTGACCGCATTCGTGTTGTCCTTGATCTCGACATCGCCGCCGACCGCGCGGAGCTTCGGCAGCGAGATCGCGGTCACGCTCGACTGGTTGTCGATCGTCAGCGTGCCGGTGATCGCCTGGACGTCCGCGAGCGCGTCGACGTCGCTCTGCGCCTTCACCGTGTAGTCGCCCGCGATCGTCGTGCCGCAGACGTACTCGGTGTGCGTGATCTCGGCGTCGTCGAGCGTGCCGTCGCCGTCGGTGTCGCTGCCGCTCTCGACCGCGGCGCCGCCGACCGCGCAGTGCGCGCCGGCCGGCTCGACGTCGACGCGCGTGAGCAGCGCGTTCTTGCAGACGTACGCGACCGAGGTGATCTCGGCGTCGTCGAGGGTGCCGTCGCCGTCGGTGTCGAGGCCGGTCTTCACCGCGGTGCCGCCCGCGGTGCAGTGCGCGCCCGGCGCTTCGGGATCGAGGCGCGACAGCGGCAGCGCGTCGGCGTCGCGGCACACGTACTGGGTCGCGGTGACCTCGGCGTCGTCGAGGGTGCCGTCGTGATCGAGATCGAGGCCCGACTGCACGGCGCGGCCGCCCGACGCGCAGTTCGCGCCGGCCGGCTCGTCGACGATGCGCACGAGCGCGGGCGCGGTCGGCGTCGAGCAGACGAACTGCACCGAGTCGACCTCGGCGTCGTCGAGCACGCCGTCGCCGTTGTCGTCGGCGCCGATCTTCACGGCGGAGCCGCCGTCGGCGCAGTGCGGGCCCTTGGGCTCGACGTCGACGCGCGTGACGAGCGCGGCTTGCGAACCGCAAGCGGAGAGGAACAACGCGAAGGTGACGATCGGGGGGAATCGTTTCATGGCGAGGGACCCTAACGGCGGACCTCCTCGCAGGACGCTGTCGAAAGAGCGGAAACCTCGGGCACGCGAGGGCGCACGACCTGACGGCTCTTCTCCGACGGACGATCCTCGTCAGATGCATGGCTCGTTTCGATCGATCGTGATGGCGATCGCGATCGTGCTCGCGAGTTGCGGCGGCGGAGACGGCGGGATGCCGGCGAGCGTCGAGCTGCCGACGCACGCGGACACCGCGCTCGCCGCGGTCGGGCTGATCGAGACCCGCTGCAGCAGCACGCTGATCGACGTCGGCGGCGCCGACGACGCGCCCGCGTACGTGCTGACCGCGGGCCACTGCACCGGGCTCGAACCGATCCTCTATCCGTACGTGATCGACGCCGGCCCCGCCGACGGCGGCGTGATCCACTTCGGCGCGTTCGTCGACGCCGCGCCGATCGACGCGACGATCGCGCAGATGATGTACGAGAGCATGGACGGCACCGATCTCGGCATCTACCGGCTCGACGCGACGATCGGCTCGATGCGCGCGCGCGGCGTCGCGCCGATCGCGCTCGCCGACGCGCCGCCCGCGACCGGCGCGCCGATCACGATCGCGAGCTATCCGATGGAGGTGCCCGAGGATCCGAAGCGCGTGCTGCACGCGAGCCACTGCGACGAAGACGCGTCCGTGCGCCTGGCCGAGGGGCCGTTCGTCTTCCTCGACTTCCTCGCGAACGACTGCGCGTGGATCCGTGCGGGCAGCTCGGGCGGCGCGTTCCTCGACGAGCACGGGCGGCTGTTCGCGGTGCTGAGCACGCAGGCGGATCCGCCGACCGACGGGCAGCCGCCGTGCTGGCTGAACGTGCCGTGCGAGCTCGACGGCGGCGTGCACATGCGCGTCGGCGAGACGTACGGTGCGCCGATCCGATCGCTCGCGTCGTGCTTCACGGGCGGCGTGTTCGATCTCGACGCGCCCGGCTGCTCGCTCACGCGCACCGACGTGCCGAGCGTCGCGCCGATCAACGGCCGCTTCACCGACGACGCGATCAGCAAGTGGCAGGTCGCGATCGCCGATCACGGCCTGCCGTACTACCGGATCAAGCAAGGCGCGGCGGCCGATGTGCGCTGTGACGAAGACACCGGCTACGGCGCGCCGATCGCGATCGCCGATCGCCCGCTCTTCGACGATCCGATCACGAGCGCGCACCCGAGGGTGCTCTGCATCCAGGGGTTGGCCGGGCTCACGCCGCAGCCCGCCACGCGCTTCCTCGAGCGCACGATCATGCTCGTGATCTGAGAGCGCGAGGCACGGTGTGGCGACGGCGTGACACTCCATGATCCGGAGATCGCGGGGTTGGCGCCGCGCGCGCTGGCGTGCGGAATGCACTCACTCTGCTCGTGCGCGCATTCGCGACGATCGCGACGGGAGTCCTCGGGGTGGCGCTTGCCACCTGGGGCGTCGTGCAGCTCGTCCCGCGCGACACCCAGGCCGGCGTGCTCGACGACGTCGACGGCGACGCGCCCGCCGCGCGCACCGACGTCGTGCGCTGCATCAAGTTCCACGGCGATCTCGATCCGGTCGCGGTGCGCGGGCAGCTGCACTCGAAGATCGGCGAGCGGATCGACGCGAGCGACGTCGCCGCCGATCGCGCGCTGATCGAGTCGATGTTGGTCGTCGAAGGGCACCTCGACGCGACCGTCGACGCCAGCGGCGGCCAGGACGTCGTCTTCACGATCCACGCGGGCCCGGTCTATCGCATGGGCGCCGTGCGGCTGACCGGCACGCTCGCGATGAAATATCCGGCGCTGACCTCGGAGCTGACGATCACCGCCGGCGACGACGTCTCGGTCCGCGCGATCGAGCGCACGCAGGAGCGGCTCGCGACCTGGCTCGCGGTGCACGGCGTGAAGCGCGCGCTGATCACGCACACGCTCGACGTCGATCACGCGGCGAAGCGCGTCGACGTCACCTACGACGTCGAGCCTGCGTCGCGAGCGCTCGCAGCGCGGGCACCCGCGCGAGCGCGTTGAGCCCGCGCTCGTTCAGCGGATCGATGGTGATCGCGCGTAGGCCGTGCGCGTGCGGCGACGCCGCGAGCAGCTCGGCGGCCTCGTCGCCGCCGGGCGAGTAGCTCGCGTCGCAGGTGAACGACGACACGCACGCGAACGCGGGCTGCGCGACCGCCCACGCGATCTTCTCGAGCCAGAACGGCGCCTGCGTCTCGATCTCGTCGACGAAGCCGCGCCGCCACACGCGACGCTCGGCGAAGACGCCGTCGCGCTCGAGGAACGCCTGCTCGTGGCGCGCGATCAGATCCTGCGCGTCGTCGCCGGCGAGCTGGCGCGCGATGAAGTCGCCGCGCGGATCGCCGCGCTCGATCAGCCAGCGCGCGTACGCGAGGCGAGGCGCGTCGTCGTGCGGCGCCGCGAAGACCGCCTTGCGCAGCAGCTCCTCGTCCGGATCGGTCGCGGCGATCGCCGGCAGCGCGTGCTCGGTGCGCTTGCCGTCCTTGTCGAGCTCGACGACCGTGCGCGCATCGGCGAACCGCGCGCTCTGCGCGCCGAACGTCTCGTCGCGATTCGCGCTGTGGTGCGACCCGCCGTGGAGGTCCAGCACCTCGCGGTTGGTGCGCCGGTCGATCACGCGCCAGTGCTCGGAGACGTCCTGGCTCCACGGATCGTCGTCGTCCATGCGGCTGTACTCGATCACGAACGGACCGCCGCCCGGTTGCTCCTCGCGCGACAAGCCGACGCGCGACCAGCTCATCGCGGCGGCTCGGTCTTCTTCTCGACGATCTTCACGACCGCGGTCGGGCGATGGCGCTCGTCGTCGTTGCGCACGAAGCGGTGGCGCCCGGTCTCGTTCCACCACTGGCGCCAGCGCGTCTGCGACGCCTCGCGCTCCTTCTTCGGGAGATCGTGGTGGAAGCCGAAGTATTCGCCGGTGAGCTTGCGCAGATCCTCGGCGGCGCTCTGCCGGATCGCCGCGTCCTTGTGGACGAGCCCGTCGATCAACCACTCGATGCGGTGATGCTTGCGCTGCTCCTCCCACCACTTGCGCCACTTGCGCTCGCTGGTGCCGAGGTCCTGCTTGGTCAGCGCGATCAGCGCGCGGCGCACGTGCTCGCCGCGCTTGCCGTCGCGCCCGACGGTGTCGATCAGATCGTTCATCGCGCCCATGTCGCCGAGCTCGGCGATCGCGTGCGCCGCCGCGGCGACGCGCTCGGGATCGTCGGAGTGCAGCGCGTGGCGGCAGCGCACCATCGCGAGATCGAGCTCGCGCACCGGATAGCCCGCGAGCGCCTCGACCGCGACGCCGCGCACGCCGTAGTCGGGGTCGAACAGGCGCTCGACCAGCGCGTAGATCGCGTTGCGCGGGCGGGTCTCGGCGGCGCACACGGTCGCGTAGAAGCGCGAGTCGCGGTGCGTGTCGTTCATCTTCTCGATCAGGAGATCGGCCGCGGGCGAGCCGAGCCGCACGCACAGATCGAGGAGCCCGCCGTACTGCGCGGCGCGCAGCGCGCGGCCCGAGACCTGATAGCGATCGACGCGCAGCTTGCCGGGGAAGCGCTTGCCGAGCAGCAGCATCACCTCGGGCGCGCGCGCGATCGCTTCTTGGATCGCGGCCTCGCCGGCGGTCTCGTCGCTGCTCTCGATCGTGTCGAGCAGCTCCGCGATCGGGCCCGGCGGCGCGGCGTCGATCGACAGCTCGGTGCCTTGCTCGAGCGCGTGATCGAGCTCGGGCGGCTGCGGCGCGCCGTCGGGCACGCTCCACTCGCTCGCGCGGCGCTCGATGCGCTTGGTCGGGATCTCGCCGCCGTCGATCTCGATCACCGGCATCGGCTCCGACGACGGCGCGCGATAGCCGATCGACTTCTGCTTCACGATCAGGCGGCCGAGCGCTTCGCTGACGACCGCGCCGAGCGGCAACAGCTCGGCGACGTCGGGCACGCCGAGCCCGCGCTCGAGGTTGTGCGCGTAGGCGATCGCGATCACGCGCTCGCGCAGCGCGATCGGCAGGAGCAGCGCCGCCGGCGGTACGACGCCGCCCATCTTGAGCAGCATGCCGTCGATGTCGTCGTCGCCGGTCTCGACCGCGCCGATGTGCTGCACCTTGGTCTGCAAGACGTTCGCGAACGCGCTCGGCGCATCGAGCGGGATCAAGACCGAGCCGACCGCGCTCGCGTCGACGCCTTCCTCGGCCAGCGCGAGGCGCCCGATCGCGGCGCCGCCCTGCACGGTCAAGAGGCCGGCGTAGCGCGCGCGGCTGCGGAACGCGCGCAGGAGCAGCGCGAAGATCGCGTCGCGATCGTCGGCGGTCGCGAGCGCGCCGCGCGCGACGGTCGGCTTGATCGGACCGTCGCCGGGCGGCGGCGGCTCGGCGTCGCTGCCGGTCGGCAGCCGGTGGATGCCGGAGCCGGTCACGCTGCCCGACTTCGAGATCGAGTGCGGCGCGGCGGGCGCGGCGTCCTCGCGCGCGCGCGGCATCGGCTGCGGCGGCGGTACGCTCTCGCTGATCTCCGGCGGCGGCACGACCGACGCGGCGACGGGCGCGAAGCCCGGCAGCGTGTGGCGCACCGGGCCCTTCTGCGCGGCGTCGCGGCGCAGCGCCTCTTGCTCGTCGAGGTGACGCGCGAGCGCGGGCGTCGACAGCTCGGCGGTGATCGCGCGCGGCGACTGCGGCTTGGTGTCGTCGGGGCTCGCCGCGTTGAAGCGCATCGTCGGCGCGTCGGGCGCGGCGGGCTTCAGCGGCACGCCGTTCGACACGACGTCGACGACGACGTGATCCGGCGCCGAATCCGACGCGAGCGTCTCGACGATCACCGTCTTCGAGCGGCCGATCGGCGCGATCACCGGCGACACCTCGGCCTGCTTGGCGAGCGTCGCGAAGCGCGCGGGCGCCTGCTTGTCGTAGCTGCGCGAGAACACGACGTGCCACCGGTACTCGGGCACGATCAGCGGCTGCACCGGCAGATCGAGGACGTCGGCGAGATCCTCGAGCAACGTGAGATCGACCGGATCGCACACGAGCACGCGCAGCGCGCCGTTGTCGATCTGCAGCGGCGCGACGCGATGCTTGTGCGCGACCTCTTCGGGGCAGCGCTTGACCGCGTCGGGATCGAAGACCGCGGTCTCGATGCGATTCGCCGGCGGCAGGCCGGTCGCGAGCGCGAGGTACTGCGTGAGGCGATCCTCGGGCACGAGCCCCATCTCGAGGAGGATCGTGTCGAGCGCGCCGCCGTAGATCACCTGGCGTTGGAACGCCTTCTCCATGCGCTTGACGCCGACCAGGCCGTCGCGCACTAGGAGCGAGGAGAGCCGCGAGGCCATCCCATCACCCCTTGATGACGTAGGTGCCGGCGATCCAGTCGTGCAGGCCGCGCTTCTCGCTGTCGAACCCGATCCACAGGAAGCCGAGGAAGAACGTCAGCGCGTTCGCGAGATATCCCGCGGTGCGCACCGCGCAGCGCGTGTTCGACGGCGTGTCGCCCCACAGGTCGATCACGCGCAGCTTGAGGACGTGCATGCCGAGCGTGCGGCCCATCGTCACCTGGAACACGAACAGGTAGATGCAGCCGATCGCCGTGAAGAGCCCGAGCGCCATGAGCAGCGCCGGATCGCTCGCGAGGAAGAGATCGAGCCAGAAGTCGGGCCCGTGCATGTTGGAGCGCGGGATGTGCACGCCGGCGATCGCGGCCGTGATCCACGTGAGCAGCGACGCGACCGGGACGATGATCGCGAGATCGATCCCCGCGGCGGCCGCGCGCTTCCAGAACCCGACGACGTGGACGCTGGGGCCCTTGTCGACACGGGGCCGCGCGGTCGGCGCGCGCGCGGGACGCTCGGTCGGCGCGCGCGGAGCGGGGGCCGGCGTCGGCTCCTTCGCGGGCGCCTCGGCCGGATCGCCGAGCAGGGCTGGCTCGCGGTCCGTCACCGAATCGTTATACGGCGCACACGATGTCGCAGGCAAATACCGGGAACCTAAGACTTCACTGCGCCGAGTCGGATCGCGGCGCACGCCACGGGTCCGGCCGTCTCCGCGCGCAAGACGCCGGCCCCGAGCGAGACCGGCGCGAAGCCGTGCGCGAGCGCCGCCTCGAGCTCTTCGGGCGCGAGCCCGCCCTCGGGCCCGACGAGGATCGCGATCTCGCGCGCGTGCGCGGGCGCGCGCAGCGGCGACTCCCGCGCCTGGGGATGACACACGAGGCGCACATCGGCGGAGACGTCGGCGAGCGCGCTCGCGATCGCGAACGGCCCGCGCACCTCGGGCACCGGCTGCTGCGACTGCCGCGCCGCGGCCCGCGCCATCGCGTCGAGGCGCGCGCGCCGCGACTCCGCGCGCTGCGGCTCGAGCTTGACGACCGAGCGCGCGGCCGCGACCAGCACGATCTCGTCGGCGCCGCACTCGGCGAGCTTCTCGATGCACCAGTCCATGCGCTCGCCCTTGATCAGCGACTGCAAGACGGTGATGCGCGGCGCGCGTCGCATCGCGTCGCGCGGGACGCCCTGGATCGACAAGCGCGCGCGGGTGGCGTCGACCGACAAGACCCGCGCGTCGGCCTCGCGCCCGGTCGCGTCGGTCACGACCACCGCGTCGCCGACGGCGAGCCGCCGCACGCGGAACAGATAATGATGCTCGTCGCCCTCGATCAGGACCTCGCCCGCGGCGGGCAACAGCTCCACGAACGCGCGAGGCACGCTAGCTCCGCAGGCGCCACAAGACGGCGCCGGCCCACTGCGCGTCCTGCGCGTCGGGCGCGAGCGACATGCACGCGGCGCCGCCCGTCGACGCGAACGCGCTCACGACGCCCTCGGCCTGCGCGACCAGCAAGCCGGAGAGGATGAGATATCCACGATCAGCCGTGCGCGCGAGCAGCGCGTCCTTCATCTCGTACAGCACGTGCGCCTGGATGTTCGCCAGCACGAGATCGAACTGCCCTTTGATCTCGGCGACCGGCGTCTCGCTGCACTCGAGCTCGACCTTGTTGCGCGCCGCGTTCTCGCGACACGCGGCGACCGCGATCGGATCGTTGTCGATCGCGACCACGCGCGCGCCCGGCCACAGCTTGGCGGCGGCGATCGCGAGGATGCCCGAGCCGGCGCCAACGTCGAGCACCGTCTTGGGCGGGGCGGCGAGCTCCTGCATCCGCTCGAGCACGATGCGCGTCGACGCGTGCGTGCCGGTGCCGAACGCCATGCCCGGGTCGAGATCGATCACGACGTCGGCGGGCGCGGCCTTGTGCTTCTCCCAGCTCGGCACGATCACGACGCGCGGCCCGATCCGCGTGACGTGGAAGTACTTCTTCCACGCGTCGCGCCACTCGGCCTCCGGCATCGCCGGCTGCGCGCGGACCTTGTCGGGATCGACGCCCGCGCCGGCCGCGGCCAGGCGCGCGACGACCTCGCGGGTCGCGGCGAGCGCCTGCTCGCGATCGGCGAGCGGCGCCCAGAAGACGATCTCGTCGCCGCGGATCTCGGTCCCCGCGGCGGCGTTCGGCACTTCCTCCGCGAGAACGGCGGCGATCTCGTCGACCTCAGCCGCAGCTGCGCCGACGACAATCTCGCACCAGTCGGTCACTTCGTCGGCGGACCGGCCTGCGCGCCGGCGCGACGCTTCATCTCGCGGCGCATACGCTTGCGAGCCTCACGCGTCTTGCGCTTCCGCTTGACGCTGGGCTTCTCGTAGAAGCGGCGACGCTTCAGCTCCTGCAGGATGCCCTCCTTGGACATCTTCTGCTTGAGGATCTTCATCGCCTTCTCGAGGCTGTCACGCACCTCGACTTCGACCGGCCTGCCGAACGCGTTTTCCATGGGAGCCACGTTGGGTACCCGATCCGCTCGCGCGGGTCAATACCTCAGGTTCAGGCGGCCTTGTGCTTGTAGAAGAGCGTGATGGTCAGGCAATGGAACTCGGAGTCCGAGGACTGCGTGACGATCTTGTCGACGATCTCGCAGTTCGGGTTGGTGCGAATCCAATCGGTGATGAGCTCGCCCAGGAGCTCGCGCTCCTTGGCCTTGGTGGCGGAGAAGACCTTCACTCCGGTCACGTCGATGATCCGTCCGCCGTTCGTGTCCGCCTCAGCTGATTGCAGTCGTGCCACGTCCCATTCCTCCGGGAAATAAACGTTGCCTTGGTGACGCAGCTTGCCGGACCCCAGGATTCCAGTCAAGGAATAATTTTTCGATAATTCTGAATTTTGTGGGTGCCGGTTCAAGGGGTTGCGAGTCTTTCTGAGACAACCCACGTGGCACCACCGCGGGTCACGGAGTAGTGTCCGCCGCGATGAAACCGCTCGTCCTCGTCGCGCTCCTCGCCGGAGCCGTCGCCGCCCAACCTGCGGCTAAACCAGCGCCCGCTGCGAAGTCCACGCTGTCGCTGCCATCGATCGAGACCTTCACGCTCGACAACGGGCTGCAGGTCGCGTTCATGCACCGCGACGGCGCGCCGGTCGTCTCGGTCGAGGTCTGGTACCACGTCGGCTCGAAGGACGAGCCGCGCAACCGCCGCGGCTCGGCCCACATGTTCGAGCACATCATGTTCAAGGGCACCGAGCACGTGCCGCCCGAGGCGCACGCGAAGGAGCTCAACCGGCTCGGCGGCTACGTCAACGCGCAGACGACCGAGGACGCGACCCACTACATCAACCTCTTGCCCGCCGACTACCTCGACTTCGCGCTGCAGCTCGAGGCCGAGCGCATGCGCCACCTCCTCTTCCGCGAGGACATGATCAAGACCGAGCGCGAGGTCGTGAAGGAGGAGATCCGGCAGCAGGACAACAACCCGCTGCTCAAGGCGGTGAACAAGTTCCTCGCCGCCGCGTACACGAAGCACCCGTACGCGTGGACGGCGGCCGGCAACATCGCCGACCTCGACGCGACCACGCCCGACGATCTGCACAAGTTCTACGACCTCTACTACCAGCCGAACAACGCGCTCCTGGTCGTCGTCGGCAACGTGACGCGCGAGCAGGTCGAGACGAGCGCGAAGAAGTGGTTCGGCGCGATCCCGAAGGGCGCGACGCCGCCGCGGCCCGCCGACGAGGCGACCGAGCCGGCGCAGACCGAGCAGCGCAAGGTGACGTCGGAGCCGGCGCAGCTCGGCGTGATCATCGCGGGCTATCACGTGCCCGCCGCGAAGGAGCAGGACATCTACGGCCTGCAGGTCTTGTCGCTGATCCTGGGCGGCGGTGAGTCGTCGCGCTTGATGCAGCGGATCAAGCAGCCGATCGATCCGAAGGCGAAGCAGCCGAAGCCGCTCGGCGTCGCCGCGGGCACGCAGATCCTCGTGCACGAGCAGCCGGGCCTCTTGCTGGTGGTCGGCGCGTTCCTCGATCCGGCGAATCAGCAACAGGTGCAGGACGCGCTCTTCGACGAGGTCCAGAAGCTCGCGACCAAGGGCCCCGACGCCAACGAGCTGCGCAAGGCGAAGAACCAGATCCAGGCGTCGTACGTCTACGGCCTCGAGTCGGTCGGCGGCATCGCCGAGCAGATCGGCGAGTCGTGGATCTTGACCGGCGATCCCGCGCGCTGGCTCAAAGAGGTCGACGAGTTCGAGAAGGTGACGGCCGCCGATGTCATGCGGCTCGCGAAGCAGTACCTCGATCCCAAGACGGCGACGATCCTCGTCGTGCCGCCGGCAGGTGCCCAGTGAAGAAGCTCAGTCTGTCGCTCCTCGCCGCGTTCGCGGCGTTCTCGTGCGGGCCGAAGGCCTCGACCACGCAGATCACGCCGACCTTGCCCGGTGAAGGCACCGAGCACACGGCCAAGCCTCCCGTCGACACGACGGCGAAGGCCGACGATCCGTGGGCGAACCGCAAGGATCTGATCACGTCGCCCGCGCCGAAGGCGCCGCAGAAGCTCGATCTGCCGCCGGTGGATCGCTTCACGCTGCCCAACGGGCTGCAGGTGATGGTCGTGCAGGACAAGCGCCTGCCGGTCGTCTCGATGCAGCTCGCGATCAAGGCCGGCCGCGCCGACGAGCCGCACGCGCACATGGGCGTGTCCGAGTTCACCGCCGACATGCTCGTGAAGGGCACCAAGAAGCGGAAGGCGCTCGACATCGCGAAGGCCGTCGACTTCGTCGGCGGCGGCGTCACCGTCGACTCGAGCTACGAGGCGACCGTCGCCTCGTGCAAGGTGATGTCGAAGAACCTGTCGATGTGCCTCGACGTGCTGCCGGACATCATCATCAACCCGACGTTCCCGCCGGACGAGATGGTGCACGTGCGCCAGCAGCTGATCGCGGGCATCCGCCAGCGCTACGACGACGCCGGCACGCTCGCGTCGATCCACGTGCAGAACCTCCTGTGGGGCGACGAGCACGTGCGCGGCTTCGTCCTCGACGAGGCGTCGGTCGCGGCGACCACGCCCGGCGATCTCAAGGCGTGGCACGACGTCTGGTACTCGCCGTCGAACTCGATCCTCGCGATCGCGGGCGACGTCGATCCGAAGCAGATCAAGGCGCAGCTGACCAAGGCCTTCGGCGGCTGGAAGAACACCAAGACGCCGCCGCACATGCGCTACGCGGACCCGAAGATGTCGGGCGTGCGCATCCGGCTCGTCGACAAGCCGCACCAGTCGCAGACGCACATCCGCGTCGCGCAGATGGGCATCCGCCACGACGATCCGCGCTTCTTCGACTCGATGGTGTGGAACTACGTGCTCGGCGGCGGCGAGTTCAGCTCGCGCTTGATGAACGTGGTGCGCGCGAAGGGCGGCAAGACCTACGGCGCGTCGTCGACGTTCGATCGCAACCTCGATCGCGGATCGTTCGTCGCGCAGACCTTCACGCGCAACAGCGAGGCGATCGCGACGACCAAGCTCGTGATCGCCGAGATCGCGAAGATGGCGAAGGACGGGCCGACCGACGCGGAGGTCGCGGACGCGATCGCGAACATCGCGGGCTCGTACGGCGTGCGGTTCGAGAGCGCGTCGGATGTCACCGGCGCGTTGCTCGGCGCGGAGCTCCACGGCTTCACCGACGCGTACATCGAGGAGTACGCGCTGCGCATCGGGCAGGTCACCTCGGCGAGCGCGAAGGACGCGGCGCACGAGGTGCTCGATCCCAACAACTACGTGATCGTCCTCGTCGGCGACGCGAGCGAGATCGAGCCGCAGCTCAAGGCCGAGGGTTGGAAGTACGAGAAGGTGTCGTTCACCGATCCGATCGGGCACCCGCCGCAGCAGACCGCGCAGGTGCCGCCGCCGTCCGACAAGGACGTCGCCGTCGCCAAGAAGGTCCTCGACGACGCGCTCGCCGCGAAGGGCGGCGAGGCGAAGCTCCGCGCGCTCAAGTCGGTCGACATGACCGCGGCCGGCTCGATCAGCGCGACCCAGAACGGGCAGACGCAGTCGATGGACGTGAAGGTGCAGCGTCGCTTCTCGCAGCCCGACAAGATCCGCGTCGACGTCGAGATCCACGCGCCGATGGGCACGCTCGCGATCGCGTACGCGGTGGTCGGCAAGTCGGGTTGGCAGCAGACGCCGCAGGGCGTCGTCGACATCCCGACCGAGCAGCTCATGCTGCTCGCCGAGCAGGAGTGGACCGATCCCGAGTTCGTGCTGCTCCGCTTCAAGGACAAGGGCGTCGTCGTCCGGCCGCTGCCGGACCAGAAGGTCGACGGCGTCGACTGCTCCGTGGTGAACGTCACGTCGCCGGATCAGATGTCGGTCGCGATCTTCATCGACAAGAAGACCCACCTGATCAAACAGCTCGCCTACCCCGATCAGGGTGGCGTAACCTTCGACGTGTTCGACGACTACAAGGCCGTCGACGGCATCCAGGTGGCGCAGCACCGAGTCAACAAGAACGAGGCCGAGTCGATCGACCTCAAGGTCAGCGACATCAAGCTCAACGGGAAGCTCGGCGACGATCTCTTCGCGCGCCCGAAGGGCCCGACCGCGGCGCCGGCCCCGGCCGGAGGCGCGAAGCCGTGAAGCGAGCGCTCGTCGCGATCGCGCTCGTCGCGTCGGCGGCGGGCGTCGCGAGCGCGCAGCCGCAGCGCTATCGGCCGGGCACCGTCTTCAAGAACCCCGAGGCGCAGGCGCCGACGATCGATCTCTATTCGTTCGATCGCGGCGCCGTGATCTTCGAGAAGTTCGGCCACTCGGCGATCTGCATCCGCTACCACGAGCCGGGCCGCGAGGCGGTCTGCTTCAACTACGGCATCACCGAGTTCGGCGGTCCGCCGGTCTCGCTGGTGTGGGGCTTCCTCAGGTCGCACCAGAAGTTCTGGGCGGCGCCGGTGCCGGAGCGCGAGATCGTCCGCTTCTACGAGTGGGAGGACCGCACGATCTGGCGGCAGACGCTGCCGCTCACCGACGCGCAGGCGCGCGAGATCGAGGACGTGCTGTGGAACGACCCCGTCCTCCGCATGCGCGACGACGACGAGGACCACTACTACTACTACGATCACTTCTTCGACAACTGCACGACGCGCCTGCGCGACATGATCGATCACGCGACCGGCGGCGTGCTGTCGAAAGGATCTGACGTGGACTACCCGCAGACGTTCCGGCAGATCGGGCGCGCGGGCATGGCCGAGTTCCCGCCGATCATCGCGCTGTCGGATTTCGTCGTCGGGCGCACGCTCGATCGCAAGCCGACCTTGTGGGAGGCGATGTTCCTCCCGACGGTGCTGCGCGACGAGGTCGCGCGCCGCATGAACGCGCCGCCGGTGCTCGTCTATCAACGCAAGGGCCCCGACTTCCCGCTCGACGGGCCGAGCGATCGCGGGTACGTCCTCTTGATCGCGCTGCTCTTCTACCTGCCGCTCGCGGTCGCGATCGGCTTCGCGCGCGGCGTGCGCGCGGCGCTGGTGTGGGCGACGGTGCCGTTGGTGTTGATGGGGACGCTGATCTGGCTGGTCGCGATCATCTCGTCGATCCCCGGGCTGCGCTGGAACGAGGCGATCTTCTTGTTCGTGCCGTTCGATGTCTTGCTGCCGATCCTGAAGAAGGAGCCGCGGCGCAAGTACGCGCAGATCCGCGCCGGCATGGTCGTGTGGGCGTCGATCTTCTGCGCGGTCGGCATCTTCAAGCAGCCGCTGTGGATCCCGATCGTGTGCGCGTTCGTGCCGCACGCGCTGATCGCGTGGATCGTGCCGATGCTCGCGGCGTCGCGCGCGAGCGTCCCGGCCGCGACGCCGGCCGCGGACGCCGCGGTCGCCAAGGCCAGCTAAGCGTCCGCGAGCGGCCCGGCGAACGTGTAGATCGTGATGATCTTCCCGTCGGGGCCGATCTCGCCGGCGTCGTACGCCTCGACACCGGTGCCGTCGTGGCGCTCGGCGACGCCGCGGAAGCGGAACGTCGTGCCCTGCGCGTCGATCACGCTGAGCATGCGGATGTGCTTCCACTGCGGATCGGCGAGGAACGCGGCGGCCATCTTCTCGAGGCCGTCGCGGCCGCGGATCACGCGACTCGCGGTGACGAGGCGCCCGTCCTCGGCCCAGCACGCCTCGATCAGCGCCTTGCGCTTCACCGGATCGCGCTCGCTGAACACCTTGATGTACGTCTCCGCGGCGAGCTGCACGGGGGTCGGCATGCGCGAGTCGTAGCGCGTTACGGCAGCGTCATCCAGGACGCGCACTCGTCCTTGGTCGCGCAGACCGAGCTGCAGCCGTCGATGCCGCACGGATAGCAGCACGAGAGATCGGTCTGGCAGGCGGCGAGCGGCGTGTCGGGGTGCGCGGCTTCGCTGTGGCCCCAGGAGCAGACGGCGCCGTGCGAGCCGTCGGTGCGCGAGCCGCCGGGCGGCGGGTCCTTGCGATCGGACGCGTGCGAGCAGGCGGCGAGCAAGACGACGATCGACTGCACGGTCGCGATCCGCATCGCGCCATGGGACGGCAGCGACGGCAACGAGCGCTGGGAAGCGACCAAGGCCGCGACCGCGAAGGGCAGCGGCATGGCCGAGACCGGCACCTCCGACACGCTCGTCGCCGGCGGCATCCGCGACTGCGTGCTCGCGGTCGCCGAGGAGGTCGCGCAGCGCAAGGTGATCCCGTTCATCAAGAATCTGTCCGCTTCGAAGTAAGCGTTGGCCGCGATCGTGCGTTGGATGCGTATGCGCCTCGCTTTGATCTTCTTGTTCGCCGCCGCCTGCTCGCAC
>DATJIA010000089.1:0-17903 GCA_035493675.1 Kofleriaceae bacterium
GAAGCCCCGAAGGGGCGGAGTCGAAGGAGGCGGATCCTCCGGCGCCGACCTTCCGCCTCGGCGACGCGCTGAAACCCACGCACGTCCGCGCGCGGCTCCGCATCGATCCGGATCAACCGGGCTTCGCGGGCGAGGTCTGGATCGACGCGACCCTCGCGACGACCTCGAAGACGATCTGGCTGAACGCGCGCGGCCTCACGATCGATCACGCCGAGATCGGCACGCAAGCCGTGCGCACCGAGCTCGCGGGCACCGACTTCCTCGGCCTGCACGCCGACACGCCCGCGCCCGCCGGCGCGATCACGATCCACATCGCGTATCACGGCACGTTCGAGACCAAGACCTCCGCGGGCGCGTTCGTCCAGCCGGTCGCCAACGCGCGCTACGTCTTCACGCAGTTCGAGTCGACCTACGCGCGCCGCGTGTTCCCGTCGGTCGACGAGCCGTGGTCGAAGGTCCCGTGGCAGCTGACGATCGAAGCGCCCGCGAAGCAGGTCGTCGTGTCGAACACCGGCATCGAGCAAGAGGACAAGCTCGATGCCGGCTTCGTCGCGCATCGCTTCGCCGAGACCAAGCCGCTGCCGAGCTACCTCGTCGCGTTCGCGGTCGGTCCGTTCGAGATCGTCGACGCCGGGCTCACGCGTCGCGCGCAGCCGGTCCGCATCATCACGCTCGCCGGGCGCGCCGCCGAGGCGAAGTGGGCCGCGCAGATCACGCCCGGCATCGTCGACGCGCTCGACGACTTCTTCGCCCTGCCCTATCCGTACGAGAAGCTCGACATCGTCTCGATCCCGCAGACGTACGGCTTCGGCGCGATGGAGAACGCCGGGATGATCACGTACGTCGAGAGCGGGCTCTTGATCGATCCGAACGATCCGTCGCTCGTGCGTCGACGGAACTGCGCGACCACGCTCGCGCACGAGATCGCGCACCAGTGGTTCGGAGATCTCGTCACGATGTCGTGGTGGGACGACATCTGGCTGAACGAAGGCTTCGCGACCTGGGTGCAGGGCAAGATCATCGCGAAAGAGTTCCCGGAGTGGAACGCGGAGCTCGACGCGCTCGATCAACGCGAGACCGCGCTCGACGCCGACTCGCTCGCGAGCGCGCGCATGATCCGCCAACCGGTCGCGTCGCAGGACGACATCGAGAGCGCGTTCGATCGCATCACGTACGAGAAGGGCGCGTCGGTCTTGCGCATGTTCGAGGCCGCGGTCGGGCCCGACACCTTCCGCGAGGGCGTGCGCGCGTACCTGCGCCAGCACGCGTACGGCAACGCGACGTCGAAGGACTTCGTCGCGTCGATCTCGGACGCCGCCGGACATGACGTCGGCCCCGCGTTCGCGACGTTCCTCGAGCAGGTCGGCGCGCCGATGGTCGAGGTCGACGCCGAGTGCAAGAAGCTCCCGATGCACCAGGCGCGCTACCTGCCGATCGGCGCGCCCGGCGACACGTCGATGCCGCACTGGGCGGTGCCGGTGTGCGCGATCAGCGATCGCGGACGCGAGTGCATGGAGCTCGACAAGGAAGGCGGCGAGCTGGTCGACCCGTCGATGGGCTGCACGAAGTGGGTCTACGGCAACGCGGGCGCGACCGGCTATTACCGCGTCGAGCTCGACGCCGGCGAGCTCGCGGCGATCGTCACGCACGGCTGGAAGGCGCTGTCGATCGCGGAGCGGCTCACGCTCGCGTCGGACGTCGCCGCGATGGTGCGCGCGGGCAAGCTCGAGCTCGGGCCCGCGCTCGACCTCGCGACCAAGCTCGCCGGCGGATCGCCGCGCGAGGTGCTCGCCGCGATCGCGCTCGCGAAGCTGCCCGCGCGGTTCGTCGACGGCAAGCAGCGCAAGGCGTACGACGCGTGGATCGTGAAGACGTTCGGCGCGCGCGCGCGCGCGTTCGGCTGGACGAAGAAGAAGAACACGCTCGCGGACACCTACGATCAAGAGCGGCTGCGCCAGCAGATCGTGCCGCTGGTCGCCGACGCGGGCGACGCGACCTTGCGCGCGCAGGCGATCCAGCTCGCCGCGAAGTGGCGAGATCTCCCGAACGCGATCCGCGGTCCGGTGATCTGGATCGCGGCCTCCGACGCGAAGACGTTCGCCGCGCTGGCCGCCGCGCTGCCGAAGGAGACCGATCGCAATCGCCGCTACGAGCTGCTCGACGCGCTCGGCGGCGTGCGCGATCCGGCGCGCCTGAAGTCCGCGCTCGCGTTCGCGCTCGATCCGAAGCTCGACGGCCGCGAGGTCGCGCGCGTGCTCGCCGCGGTCCGCCTCGAGCCGGCGACGCAGCAGCTCCTCGCCGATTTCTTGCGCGAGCATCTGACCGCGATCGTCGCCGCGTTGCCCGAGCAGGCGCGCGCGCGCATCGCGGGCACGGTCGCATCCGCGTGCGACGCCGCGCGCCGCGACGAGCAAGCCTCGCTCGTGAAGGATCAGCTGACCTCGTCGGTCGGCGGCCCGCGCTCGGTCGCGCAGGCGATCGAGCGCATGGATCAGTGCATCGCCTTGCGCGCGCAGCTCGCGCCCTCGCTCGCCAAGCGCTACGGCGGCGTGTAGCTGAGCGGGTTCGCGGCGAGTCCGTCGCACTCGCAGACGTACGTGTTGGCCGCGTCGCAGTCCTCGTCGTTGAAGCCGCCGTCCTTGAGCTCGACGCAATCCTCGCCGAACTGATCGTTGGGCTCGCCGCCGAGCCACGGCAGGTACGTCGCGAGGCCGGTCGTCACCTTCATGAACGTGCCCTCGGCGACACGATCGCTCACGCCGAGCCACGGCTGGCCCTTCGCGATCGCGCCGACCGCGTTGCGCTCGCCGTCATCGTCGAGGATGGCGAGGTGCGCGAGGCCGTCGTCCTCGCAGTCCTTCTCGGCGTCGATCCAGCGCGCGCCGTTCTCGATGAAGCGGTACTGCGATTTCGGCTCGCCGCCGGCGATCGGCGCGTAGCCCGCGGGGCACGGGTTCGCGTCGACCATCGCGTCGACGGTCGCGTCCACGGTCGCGTCGACGGTGGCATCGACCGTCGCGTCCGCGACCGACGTGTTGGTCACGCCGCGGCGATCGAACGAGCATCCGCACACGAGCGACGCTGCGACGACGAGCCAGCGCATGCCCGATCGCTATCACAAGTCGCGCGCGGTGAACGTGTCGCAATCCTCGAACCGGCCGCTTTCGAATCCGCGTCGGAACCACTTCACGCGTTGGTCCGACGATCCGTGCGTCCACGTCTCGGGATTCACACGACGGCCCGACATCTTCTGTAAACGGTCGTCACCGATCGAGGCCGCGGCGTCGATCGCCTCGCGCGCCTCGCCCTCGTCGAGCAGGTGGCGCTGATCCGTCGAGTGGCCCCACACGCCCGCGAAGCAATCGGCCTGCAGCTCGAGGCGGATCGAATCGTCGTGGCCGCGGCCGATCTTCTCGTCGATGCCGAGCAGGTGTTGCACGTGATGGCCGAGCTCGTGCGCGAGCACGTACGCCTGCGCGAACTCGCCGGCGGCGCCGAAGCGATCGTGCAGCTCCTGGAAGAAGCTGAGATCGATGTACGCCTTCTCGTCGGGCGGGCAGTAGAACGGGCCGACCGCCGCCGACGACTCGCCGCAGCCGGTGTCGATGTCGTCGGTGAAGACGACCAGGTGCGCGTGGCGATACTTCCATCCGTGCTCGGCGAACATCTGGTCGAACGTCTTCTGCACGTCGTCGAGCACGAACGACACGAACTGCATCGTGTGCTTCTCGGGATCGTTGGCGCCGCGCGGCTGCGACTCCTGCGGCGACTGCGAGTACTGCGTCGGTTGCTGCTGCGTCGGTTGCGTCTGCTGATCGTCACCGCCGCCGCCCAAGAAGTTCACGCCGCAGACCTGACTGGCGATCGCGAGGATGATCGCGATGACGATGCCGCTGCCCGTGAGCGGCATCGCGAAGCCGCGACCGCCGAAACCTCGTCCGCCCGTCGACATGCCGCGGACATCTTCGATGTCATCGCTCTGAGCGCCCGGCGTCCACTTCATGATCGAAGTCTACTGTAGAGTCCACGCATGCCACGGAAGAAGGCCGACGGAGACGCCAAGAAACCGGCTGCACCGAAGAAGCCGCGCAAGAAGAAGGTCGAGGCGGGCAGCGTCGGCCTGACCGCGACGGAAGTCTCGGAAGGATCGTCGTCGCGTGAGGCGAGCGCGCTCGCCGAGACGATCCGCGACAGCGGCGGCGCGGTCCTCGCGAGTTATCGCGAGCCGCTCGGTGGGCACTGGGTCGTCTTCGCATCGCTGCCGATCGACAAGGTCGAGCCGACGCCCTATCAGCGCGAGCTGTCGAAGGCGCACGCGGATCGCCTGGCCGGCGTGATCCCGAAAGTCGGCCGCTTCCTCGATCCGGTGATCGCGGTGCGCGATCCGGCGACCGACAAGTTCATCACGCCGAACGGGATGCACCGCTTGAACGCGATGCGCGCGCTCGGCGCGAAGGCGATCACCGCGCTGGTCCTGCCCGAGCACGAGGTCGCGTTCCGCATCCTCGCGCTCAACACCGAGAAGGCGCACAACCTGAAGGACAAGGCGCTCGAGGTCGTGCGCATGGCGCGCGCTCTCGCGGCGGATCCGGCGACCGCGCAGAAGCACGAGACCGACTTCGCGCTCGAGTTCGAGAACGCGGCGTTCCTGACGATCGGCTTCTGCTACGAGCAGAACGGCCGCTTCTCGGGCGGCGCGTATCAGTCGGTGGTGTCGCGCTGCGATGCGCTGCGCGAGGAGGCGCTCGAGGACACGCTGCCCGAGCGCGAGAAGATCGCCGCGCAGCTGCTCGAGCTCGACACCCACGTCACGGCCGCGGTCGCGCGCTTGAAAGAGGCCGGCTTCACGAGCGGATATCTGAAGCCGATCGTCGTGGCGCGGATCAACCCGATCCGGTTCGTGAAGCCGGGCGGCGAACGGCCGGATCTCGAGAAGACGATCGCGAAGATGATCGAGGGCGCGAAGAAGTTCGATCCGTCGAAGGTGAAGGCCGCGGACATCGCGATCGCGGCGGCGTCGGCAGGATCATCGAGCGACGAGTGATCACCCTTCGCCCTTCGACTTCGCTCAGGATCAGGGCGAACGGGGTTTGTCGTTGTCGGGGCGGCCCGCGTCGGCGGCGACCTTCCACGAGCCGTCGGGCTGCTTCGCCCACACGGTCTCGTAGCTGCCGTTCGCGATCGTCTTGCCGTCGGGCGAGACGACCTCGAACGTGCCGACGGTGAAGCCGAGGCCGTCGCTGGGACCCATGCGGCTGCCGACCGGTCGCCAGACCAGCTTCGCCTTCGCGAGCAGCCCCGCGATGTCGGCCTTGATCGCGTCGCGGCCGCTGACGATCTGACCGCCGCCCCAGTTCACGCCGTCGGGCGCGTAGAAGTCGGCCCAGCCGTCGGCGCCGCGATCGCGCGTCGCCGCGAAGAACGCGCGATCCGCGTCCTCGAGCGCGGGCGCCGTCGAGACATTCGGCGCGCGACGCCACGTCGTTCCGGAATCGCTCATCGTCTGATCGCCGGTCTTCTTCGGATCGTCGACGACGTTGATCGGCCCCTGCGCCTGCTGCTCGGCGTACGTCCAGCGCACGAGCGCGCCGCCGTCGCCGGCGTCGTCGACGATGTACGCCTCGAACTTCCCGCCCGGCGCGTAGCGCACGCCGTAGACCGCGCCCGCGGCCGCGAGCCACGATTCGTGCTGCGTGCCGTCTTCGCTCACCCAATCGCCGACGATCCACGCGAGCGACTCGGTGCCGGGCGAGAGCCCCGCGGGTTGCGCGTCGGGCGTCGCGGGCGGCGGCGGCGAGCTGGTGTCGAGCTTGGCCTTGTGTCCGCACGCGGCGAGCACTGCGATGACGAGCACGCGCTTCATCCGCGCAGCTTACACGCGAACCCCATCACGACCGGGCCGTCGCGCGTGTCACTCGGCACGGGACGCCAACCGGCCGCGACGCGCGCGTCGAGCAGTTGATCCGCGGTCGGGCGCGAGCCCCACACGGAGGCTCCGTCGACGCGGCCCAGTCACGTGCAGTCGAGGACGATCGTCTCGCCGCCGGTCGCGCGGGCGAAGATCACGTCGTGCGTGAACTCGTCCTGCACGACGACGTCGACGACCTGCCACGGCGGATCCTCGGCGAGGCCGATCCGGATCGCGGTCGCGAGCGAGCCCGCGGCCGCGAATCGATCGCGGAGCGCGTCGATCATTCGAAGTAGTAGTAGAAGCCCGCGGCGCCGACCGGATCGCCGCCGAGGAAGAAGTCCTTGCTGTCGCCGACGCCGATCGACAGGCCCGCGGTCAGGTGGATCGCGACGTTCGACGCGAGGAACGCGCGGATCTGGAAGCCGGGCTCGAGGAAGATGTTGGTCGTGTTGTTGTCGGTGGGATCGCCGAGGCGATCCATGTTGATCACGACGTTGCCGCCGAGGCCGAAGTCCGACATCGCGGTCGACGCGACGTGGAAGTAGAAGTCGCCCATGATGTCGACCGAGCCGTTGTCGCCGCCGTCGGGGTTCTGCGCGCCGAACGCGCCGCCGACGTGGAACTGCCCGCCGTCGAACTGGACGCCGATGCTCGGCAGCGAGCCGCCCGCGAGGGGGAGGTTCACGCCGACGCCGAGCGAGCCCTTCGAGCCGCCGGCGAACGCCGCGCTCGAGACGAGGAGACCTGCTGCCACCACGGAACAAGAAAGGATCTTCGTCATGGCGGCAGGCTCGCGCGGGTCGCAGGCGGTTGCAAGTCGGAGTACCCTGCGTTCGTGTTGAGCGCGGATCTCGAATTGCATGATCTCGATCCGCGTCACGTGATCAACGGCTGGGGCCTGTTCGTCCCACCCGGGCTCACCGCGCCCCGCGTGTTGCTCGGCTTCGTCGAGGGCTCGCCGCCGCGCTGGATCAAGATCGTGCTCGCGGGTCACGACGCGCGCGGCGCGATCGACCTCTCCGATCTCGCGGCGCCGCACCTCGACGATCGCGGGCTCGCGTCGCTCTGCAAGTCGCTGGGCGCCGACGGCGCGATCGTCCTCGACGTCGGCTCGATCGCGTCGATCGCCGCCGAGATCGAGCCGCACCTCTCGATCGATCACGACATGCCCGCGCAGGGCCTGTTCGCGCTGCGCGCGCTCAAGAAGCACGCGGGCAAGGGCGTGTGGTCGTATCCGCACCTGCTCGAGATCGCGCCCGCGCCCCACGCCGAGCCGATCCAGCGCACGTTCGATCTGCTCGTCCCCGACGACACCGCGCTGGTCGGCTACGTGATCGACGACGACAAGCGTCGCGTGCACACATCGGGGATCGCGGTGAAGCGCGGCGGTGATCTGGTCGAGGTCACGACGCACCTCGCGATCGCCGACGCGATCGACGAGCGCACGTTCGCGCGCGATTGGGCGAAGCACGCGAAGACCGTGCTCGCGGCGATCGAAGCGCGCATCGCGAAGCCGTCGATCGGCGTGTTCCTCGAGGAGGCCACGCTCCATCGCGTGCTCACCGGCCCGGGCGATCAGCTCGCGCGCGAGCTCAACGCGCGCAAGGTCATCATCGATCCGATGCCGGCGTGGCTGATGGGCCTGCTCGGCGGCGCGACCGTCGCGGCGTTCGCGTCACGCGGCGCGCGCGCGATCGCGAACCTGTTGCCGCAGTCGGCGCGCGACGCCGCCGCCGCGATGGCCGCGCGCGCCTCCGACGCGATGAAGCAGTCGGGCGCGCACCCGTTCGCGCTGCTCGGCTTCGATCCGCTCGAGCTGTGGGCGCAGGTGAAGCACTTTTATCGTCGTCCGTCGTCCGTCGTCCGTCGTCCGTCTACCTGAGGACGGACCGCGATCGCCTTCGGCAGCGTGCGCTCGGGCGCGACGCCGAGGCGTCGCACGAGCTCGATCGCGGAGGTCGCGCGCCATCGACGCAACGTGGCGCTGCCGAGCCAGCCCGCGACACCGATCAAGACGATCGGCATCAGCGCCCACAGCTGCGCGAGCGCGTCGTAGCGCATGCCCATCATCGTCGCGCCGATCATCCACGTCGCGACCGCGGCGGCTAACGCGATCACACCGATGCGCAGCGCCGCGAACGCGACCACGTGCGCCGGACGCTCGTAGCAGATCGGACACGCCGCGATCCGCAGCGCGCGATCGGCGTCCGACTCGCGCGCCTGTGCGTTCGCGCCGACCGCGGGCACCCGCACGATCGCCTTCGCGTGACAGCGCGGGCATTCGAAGTTGCGCTCAACCACCGTCGGGCCCCGGCTGCGCCGGCATCTGCATGCTGCGACGCTTCGAGCGCGCGCGCGCCTCTTGCACCGTCTCGCTCGCGAGGAGCAAGACGAGGCCGATCGTCGCGTACGCGATGTCGCGCACGCGCTTCGCGAGCGCGGTCGCGACGCCGATCGCCGGATCGATCCCGAGCGCCTTGAACAGCGCCGCGTTGCCGCCCTCGCTGATGCCGAGCCCGAACGGGACCAGCGTCGCGATGAGATACACGGCGAAGCCACCGACGGTGATCGCCGCGTAGTAGCCGAACGTGATCGGCTGACCGACCGCGTGCAGGAGCACCGCGGTCAAGCTCCAGCTCATCGATCGCGACAGGAACACGATGCCGATGCCGATCCATCGATCGCGGAGCTGCGGCCCCGGCTCGATGCGGATCTTCGCGTCGATCGCGCCGAGCTTCTGCGACCAGCGCTCGAAGCGCGGCTGCGAGATCAGCCGCATGCGCCGGAACATGCGCGCGAAGCTGACGAGCATGCCCTTCTGCACGAGCACGAGCAGCGCGAGCCCGACGACGACCGAGAAGCCCGCCGCGCCGAACAAGACCGCGCGCAGGCCCCAGCCCATCGGCACCGCGACCGCCATGATCGGCGCGCCGACCGCGACCATCGCGAGCTCGGCGAGCAGGCCCGCCAGGTTGTAGACGACGATGCCGGCGACCGCGCGCGAGTCCGGCACGCCGCCTTCGACGAGCACGCTGACCTTCACGACCTCGCCGACGTTGCCCGACGGCACGACGACGTTGACCGCGCGCCCCGACACCTGCGCGAGCAGCGTGCGCGAGTACGGGATCATCGTGTGATCGGGCGACATGAAGCGGTGCATCGCCGCCGCGTCGAGGCTCGAGATGATCACCTCGAGGCCCATGATCGCGAAGAACCACCAGCCGACCTTCTCGAGGTTGTGCCAGAGCTCGTAGATGCCGACCGAGTAGATCGTCCACGCGAGCGCGCCGAGCCCCACCGCGAGCGCGCCGACCGTGAAGACGTGCGCCCAGTTGCTCTTCTTCTTTTTCGCGGGCGGCGCTGCTTCAGCCATCGCGGCCACCGACGCGCACGATGCCGCCGCCTTGCGTGCGATACGCGTCTTCGTCGCGCGCGCAGACCATGCGGCCGGTCGCGTCGGGCGCGGGCAGGCGCTCGCCGCAGCGACAGGCCCAGCCCGCCCACGCCGCCGGCACGCCGACGACGATCGCGTGCGGTTGCACGTCGCGGCTCACGACCGCGCCGGCGCCGACGAACGCGTACTCGCCGATCGTCACGCCGCAGATCACGGTCGCGTTGGCGCCGATGGTCGCGCCCTTCTTCACGAGCGTCGGCACGTACTCCGCCTTGCGCGACACGTGCGCGCGCGCGTGCACGACGTTGGTGAAGGTGCACGACGGCCCGAGGAAGACGTCGTCCTCGATCGTCACGCCTTCGTAGACGGACACGTTGTTCTGGATCTTGCAGCCGTCGCCGATCGTCACGTCGCCGATGAAGCAGCCCTGCCCGATCGAGCTGCGCGCGCCGATCTTCGCGCCCGGCATGATGTGCACGAAGTGCCACACGCGCGTGCCGTCGCCGATCCGCGCGCCCGGGTCGACGACCGCGGTGGGGTGGACGGAGGGCTGTTGGTCGGACATCGGAGGTACCATGCCAATACCGGTGCCCAAGCGTCCACCCCGACTCGCGCGCGAATTACGAATCCCGGCCGACCTAGCCGGGGTTGCCCGGCCCCATCGGGCCTGGCAAGGGGCGGGCGGGACGCTCTGGCTGGCCGATGCGCTCGAGCTGCTGGGCTCGCTCGCCGATGGCTCGGTCGATCTGGTCGTGACCGATCCGCCGTACGCGATCGCGAAGGAGGAGTGGGACGAGTTCGAGTCGATCGACGCGTACGTCGCGTGGTGCGTCGCGTGGCTCGCCGAGGTCGCGCGCGTGCTCGCGCCCGCGGGCAGCGCGTACGTGTGCGGCTTCAGCGAGATCCTCGCGGAGGTCAAGGCGCGCTCGGCGCGGCGCTTCGGCGGATGCCGCTGGCTGGTCTGGTACTACCGCAACAAGGCGAACCTCGGCCGCGACTGGGGCCGCTCGCACGAGTCGATTCTCCATCTGCGTCGCGATCGCGCCACGCGGATCGACGTCGACGCGGTACGGATTCCGTACAACGCGCACACCGAGCGCTATCCCGCGCGCGTGCAGGCGATCAACTCGCAGTACGGGCGCGGCGTGCGCCGCGATCGCTGGGAGCCGAACCCGCTCGGCGCGAAGCCGCGCGACGTGATCGAGGTGCCGGTGCTCTGCAACGGGCAGGCGGAGAAGACCGAGCACGCGACCCAGAAGCCCGAGGCGTTGATCGAGACGTTGATCAAAGCTTCTTCGTCTCCGGGCGCGCTGGTCGTCGATCCGTTCTCCGGATCCGGCACGACCGCGGTGGTCGCGTCGCGCCTCGGCCGCCGCTGGATCGCGGGCGATCTCGATCCGCGCTACGTCGGCCTCGCGAGAGAGAGATTGCTCAGTCCGTCGACGGAATCGACACGATCACCACGATCGCGTCGAACTTCACCGCCCCGCCCTCGACGTGCGTAGCGTAGAGGTTCCACGCCTCGTCCCAGAAGGTGTCGGTGCCGGGCGGCGGCGTGAAGTGCGAGACGAACATGCCGCCCTTCTTCGCCAGCTTCGCGAGCTTCGCGGGGTAGCCGTTCTCGATCCCCTGCATCATGTCCTGGATCGCGCTGAGCGTCCCTTCCATCTCCGGCGACGCGCCCTTGACGGTGAACACCGCGACGTCGGGCTTCGCGCCGATCGCGAAGCTCGCGCGGCTCATGCCGACGCACTCGACGAAGCGCGGTAAGTTCTTCGCGCTCTTGATCACGCCGTGCGACTTGAACTCCGCGTAGCATCGCAAGCCTTTCTCGCCGTCGTCGCTGTCGTAGTGCATGCCCTGATACGTGAAGGGCAGCGCGATCGCGCTCGTCCACGTCGGCAGCGCCTGCTTCACCTGATCCACCGTCGGCGCATCCGCGCGCGCGTTGCTCGCCCACACCGCCGCGATCACCGCCGCTCCGATCATCCTCCGCATGCGCGGGACACTACACCCGTTCGTCCTGAGCGAAGGGCGAGCGTAGCGAGCCCGGAGTCGAAGGACGCGCGAGCACTACTTCGGTCCGCTTCTGCGGGCGCCGAAAACGTGAAACGCCGCGGCTTCCACCGCGGCGCTTCATCATCGTCCTTCGACTTCGCGCTCGCTTGCGCTCGCGCTCCGCTCAAGATGAACGGGGGCTAGAGGACCGGCTTGACGCCCATCTCCGTCAGCACGTTGTCGGCGTGGTCGACCGCGTCCATGACCCACAGCATGTAGCGCACGTCGGCGTGGATCGTGCGCGTCACGGCGCCGTTGAAGACGACGTCGGAGGCGACGCCCTCGATGTTGCCGTCGAAGGCGAGGCCGACGAGCCGGCCCTTGTTGTCGAGGGTCGGCGAGCCGGAGTTGCCGCCGGTGATGTCGAGGTCGGAGATGAAGTTGATCGGCAGATCGCCGCCGAGCCACGACTGCGCGTACGGGCCGAAGTTGCCGCCCTTGATCGCGGCGAGCAGCTCGGGCGGCGAGTTGAACGGATCCTTGCCGGTGTCCTTCTTCAAGATCTGGTGCGCGACGGTGAACGGCCAGTCGGCCTCCGCCGTCGAGTCCGGCTTGAGGCTCTTGACCGTGCCGTACGTGATGCGGAGCGACGCGTTCGCGTCGGGCGCGAGGTTGCCCTCGAGCGCCTCGCGCATCGCCATCGCGTACTTCGGCGAGACCAGCAGGCGCTCACCGGTCTTGCGATCTTCCTTGTCCTCGCGCGCGCGATACAGCGGCCACAGCTTCACCGCGAGCACGATGAACGGATCCTTCGACGCCTTGATCTCCTTGCTCGACTTCTTCTGCAGGAAGTCGAGGCGGGTCGCCTCGTCCTCGAGCTTGGTGTCCTTGTAGAGCGCGTCGAGCGCCGCGTCGATCTTCGCGTCGTCGATCTTCTCGCCCTTCTTCGCGCCGACGAACGTCGCCAGCCACGGACGATCCTTCTCGGGCAACGCCGCCGCGCGCTGGAGCGCGAGCTTGAACGCGGCGCGATCGATCGTGCGGTCGTAGGTGCGCGCGAACGACTTCTGCCCCGCGATGATGCGCGACATGTCGCGGTCCTGATAGCCGGGCTTGCGATCGGCGTCCTTCTTCGGCCGCTCCTCGCCCATGCGGATGATCTGGAACGCGGTGCCGAGCAAGCGCGAGCCGCCGAGCGCGATGCCGAGATCGAAGTCCTGCTTCCACGTCTTCTGATCGTCGGCGATCAGCGCGTCGAGCTTGGTGAGCGCCTTCTGGTAGTCCTCGTGGCCCTTCTGCGCGGCCCAGTCGCGGACCTTCTTGTCGGTCGCGTCCTTCTGCGCGAGCAGGTCGCCCTTCTTCATGCCGGCGAGCACGCCGGTCTCCTTCTCGAGCGAGTTCTGGATGAACTGCTTCGCGACGCCGGCCTTGATCGCGGTCTCGCCGCCCGCCTTGGTGAGCTGCTCGGCGAGATCGTAGCGCTGCTGCAGGTAGTCGATGAGGTACGGCAGGAACGCCTCGACGTCGTGGTGCACCTCCGACGCGGTCGAGATGCGATCGGTCGAGCCCGGATAGCCCGCGACCATCACGAAGTCGTGATCCTTCACGCCCTCGGTCGAGACCTGGAGCCAGTGCGCCGGCTTGTACGGGACGTTGTCCGCCGAGAAGTCGGCGGGCTTGCCGTCCTTGCCGACGTACGCGCGATAGAACGACCAGTCGCCGGTGTGGCGCGGCCACGCCCAGTTGTCGATCTCGCCGCCGTAGTCACCGACGGTGCGCTTCGGCACGTAGACCAGGCGCACGTCCTTGATCTCGAGGTACTCGATCAGCTGGTACTCGGCGCCGCGGAAGTGGCTGTAGATCTGGCAGCGCGTACCCGGCTTGTCCTTCTCGCACTTCGCGATCTGATCCTTCGCGAGCTTCTCGCTCTCCTTCTTTCTGACCAGCGGATCCTTGATCTTGTCGAGCCCGTCGGTCATCTCCTTCGTGATGTCGTGGATCGCGGTCGCGACCATCACGCGCTGCGACGGCCCCGCGGTCAGCTCCTCGGCCTTGGTCTTGGCGAGGAAGCCGTTCTCGACGAGGTTCTTGTCGGCGGTCGAGTTGATCTGCAGCGCGCCCTGCACGCAGTGATGGTTCGTGACGATCAAGCCCTCGGGCGAGACGAACGATCCGGTGCAGCCACCGAGCCACACGATCGCGTTCAGCGGCGCGTTGAGCGGATCGCTGAGCTTGCCGGCGTCGAGCTCGACGCCCATGTTCTGGAAGTTCTGCTCGTGCAGCGGCAGCGTCATCTGACGCGGCAGCCACATGCCGCCCGGATCGCTGTACGCCTTGCGCGCGTCGAGGTGCGGATCCGGCGCGGCCGGAGTCGTGGTCGTAGGCGTGGTCGTGGTCGTGGTCGTGGTCGTGGTCGTGGTCGAAACGGTGTTCGACCCGCCGCTGCTCGCAACCGTCTCCGGCTGCTTGCCCTTGCCACCGCAGGCCGCGGCGCCGAGGGCCAAGATCAGGGGAATGCGCTTCATGGGGCGCGTCCTACCACGCCCCCGCGCGGTGATCACGCTCGGCGGTCTAACAGATGCACGTCGCGCTGCGGGAACGGAATCACGATCCCGGCCGCCTCGAGCGCTTCCACCACCGCGACGCGTAACCGCGATTGCGTGCGCAGATCCTCGCGTGCGTCGTCGATCCAGCACAACAGCGTGAAGTCGAGGGACGAATCGCCGAAACCGTCGAGGCGGACCTCGGGGCCGGGGTCCGCGAGCACGCCCACGTCCTTCCCGACGACCGCGAGCAGCGTGTCGCGCACGAGCCCGGGGTGCGTCCCGTATGCGACACCGACCTTGACCCAGATGCGCATCCGAGGCGTCGGTACCGAGTAGTTGATCACCTGCGCGGTGATGAGATCGCTGTTGGGCACGATCACGGTGACCTCGTCGCGAGAGATCACGCGCGTCGCGCGCAGGCCGATGTTCGAGACGGTGCCGCGGATGTCCTTGACCTGGATGAAGTCGCCCTCGTGGACCGGACGCTCGACGAGCAGGATCAAACCAGAGACGAAGTTCTGCGCGATGTTCTGCAGTCCGAAGCCGATGCCGACGAGGATCACGGCGCTGCCCGCGATCACGGCGGTGAGCGAGACGCCCAGCGTGTCGAGCGCGACGAACGATCCGGTCGCGAGGACCAGGTAGTAGAGGATCTTCGAGACCGCCGACGCGGAGCCCTTCGGATAGCCGCGCGCGATCAGCGCTCGCCGCGCCGCGACGCGCATGATGCGCGCGACGACGAACGACGTGATGAAGATGATCGTGCAGGTCGCGAGCGTGCCGACCGTGATCGGCGTCTGGCCGAGATGGAACAGCTCGTAGTCGAGGTAGTCGCGCAGCTCGTTCACGACTCCACCATGTGCGCGTATTGCGTGCGCATCTGCTCGAGCAACGCGGGTCGCTCCGACGGCGCGGGCCGCCAACCGGGCTCGTACTTCTGCGGCGCGGCGAGATCGGCGCGGATGAACTCGAACGACGTCGACACGCGCGGCGACGTCTCCGGCGCGCACGCGCCGCCCCAGTGGAGGAGCGCGTGGCTCCAGCCGAGGATCGATCCGGCGCGCGCGGGCACCGCGCGGATGAACTGCTCGTGGGCCACCGCCCCGCGCGCTTTCGGGTTGAGATACTCGTAGTCCCAGTTGGCGGGGACGACGAACATGCAGCCGTTGCGCGTGGTCGCGTCGGCGAGCGGGACCCACAGCGTGACCCGCGCGAGCTTCGACGCGTGATCGAACGCGTTCGCCGGCGAGTCGCGATGCGGAGGCCAGCCGCGCTCGCCGGGCGCGACGCACCAGGCCCACCACGCGGGGAGGAGCGCCGCGTCACCGTCGAGCGCTTCGCGCGCGATCGGCCACAGCGCGTCGAGCACGTCCCACAGCGCGTCGTCTTCGAAGGCCGCCTCGCGCTTCGCCTCGACATCGCGTCTCGCGCGCGCGATCACGTCTTCCGGAAGCGCGGGCCCGAGCTCGAAGTAGCCCTGCTGTGCGAGCTCGTCGCGGATCCCCACGGCCCGATTCTACTCGGCTACTCGTCGAACGAGAACTTCGCGAAGAAGCTCTTCACGTCCTCGCGCGGGACCTCTTGCAAGGCCTCTTCCGCGAGGTCCTTCACGTCGAGCAGATCGTCGGGGATCTCGAGCAGGAACCGCGACGGCGTGCGCACCATCGGACGCCCGCGCGACACCCGCTGGCACGCCCGCGTGAGGTAGAGCTGCTCCTGCGCGCGCGTGATCCCGACGTAGCACAGGCGGCGCTCCTCGCTCACGTCGGTCGCGTGATCGGGATCCATGACGTCGGTGACCTGCGGGTTGAGCGTGCGCGCGTGCGGCAAGAGCTCCTCCTCCATGCCGACGATGAAGCAGATCGGGAACTCGAGACCCTTCGCACCGTGGAGCGTGGTCATGATGACCTTGTCCTTGGTGTCCTTGTCGTCGTCGCCGTCCGATTGCAGCGACAGCTGGCGCAGGTACTCGGCGAGATCCTTCACGCCGCGCGACTTCTGCTCGTGACGCTCGAGCGAGCCGATGAGGCCGGTGACGTTGTCGATCCGTCGCTGCGCCGCCGACAAGCTCGGCGAGGCGTCGCGCAGATCGTCGTAGAGCTTGATGTCGTCGATCAGATCCTTGGTCGCGCCGACGATCGAGTGGCCGTCTTCGATCGCGTTGCGCGTGCGCGCGAGCACGGCGACCAGGTCCGCGATCGCGGTGCGGGTCGCGGGTCGCAAGTCGTCGTCCGCCAAGTCCGGGCGAGACGCGACGAGCACGTCCCACAGCGACGCGTGCCGCGCGTGCGCGCGCGCGACCAGCCGCTCGACCGTGGTCGCGCCGATGCCGCGCGCCGGATAGTTGATGATGCGACGGAGCGCCAGCTCGTCCTTCGGGTTCACCGCGACGCGCAGGTACGCGATCACGTCTTTGACTTCTTTGCGCTCGAAGAACTGCTGGCCGCCGTACATCACGTACGGCACGCCGTGCTCGCGGAACTGCTCCTCGAGCAGCTTGGCCTGGATGTTCGAGCGGTACATGACCGCCATCGCGTCCCAGCGCTTGCCGCTCTCGTGGAGCGCGAGCAATTCGCGCGCGACCCACTGCGCCTCTTGCTCGGTGTCGCGCGCGACCGCGTGGAGGATCGGCTTGCCCGTCCCCTTCTCGCTCCAGAGCGTCTTGCCGTGGCGCAGCTTGTTGTTCGCGATCACCGCGTTCGCGGCGTCGAGGATCGTCTTCGACGATCGGTAGTTCTGCTCGAGCTTGACGACGGTCGCGCCCGGGAACATCTCGTCGAAGCGCAAGATGTTGGTCGGATCCGCGCCGCGCCACGAATAGATCGACTGATCGTCGTCGCCGACGACGGTGAGGTTGCCGTGCTCGCGCACGAGCTCCTCGATCATGTGGAGCTGCGCCTTGTTGGTGTCTTGATATTCGTCGACCAGGACGTAGCGGAAGCGCGCGCGCCACTTCTCGCCGACCTCGGCGACCTCGCGGAACAGGCGGACCGGCTCGACGATCAGATCGTCGAAGTCGAACGCCGCCGCCGCGCGCAGGGTCTCCTGGTACTTGCCGTAGACCTGCGCGGTGATCGCGTCGTAGTCGTCGGCCTCGTTCGGCTCGTACGCGTCGGGCGTGATGAACGCGTTCTTCGCGAGCGAGATGCGCGTGAGCACGGCCTTCACGTCGAAGCGGCGATCGCCATCGTGGATGCCGCGCAGGCACTCGCGCAAGGCGCCGAGCTGATCGGACGCGTCGTAGATCGTGAAGCCCGCCGGGAAGCCGAGCGCCTTCCGCTCCTCGCGCAGGACGCGCAGGCCGAGCGAGTGGAACGTGCCCATCACGAGGCGGTTCGCGGTCTTCTTGTCGCCGAGCAGGTACGCGACGCGCTCGCGCATCTCCTCGGCGGCCTTGTTCGTGAAGGTGACCGCGCAGATCGCCTCGGGCGGGATGCCCTGCTCGATCAGCCGCACGATGCGGAACGTGATCACGCGGGTCTTGCCCGAGCCGGCGCCCGCCAGCACCAGGAGCGGCCCGCCGCCGTGCGCCACCGCGGCGCGCTGCGGCGGGTTGAGCTTCGCGAGATCGATCGCCACGGGGGAACGCACGCTACCATTTGCACGTGGCGTCTCGATACGAGGATCTGTGCGCGCAGCTCCGTCGCGAGTTCCCGCGCTTCCGCGTGATCGCGAAGCGCGACTCTCGACTGCAACGCGCGATCCATCGCGCGCTCGTGATCTTGACCTTCGGCGGGATGCGCGGATACCTCGACGACTTCGTCACGACGATCGGCTCGACGATCTATGTGTGCTCGGACTGGAACGATCGGAGCGACGGTGATCGCTGGGCGACGATGCGCCACGAGGCGGTGCACCTGCGCCAGTTCCGTCGCTGGACGCTCCCGGGCATGGCGCTGCTCTACCTGCTGGTGCCGCTGCCGATCGGCCTCGCGTATTTTCGGATGCGCTTCGAGCGCGCGGCGTACGAGGAGACGATCCGCGTGAACTTCGATCTGTACGGCATGGGCTACGTGAAGGGCGAGCTGCGCGAGCACGTGATCGCGCAGTTCAC
>DATJIA010000090.1:0-2844 GCA_035493675.1 Kofleriaceae bacterium
AGCGCCGCTCAGGCGATCCAGCATTCAACCCGAAAATCTCAAAAGGCCGGCGACGCGGAGCCTCGTGATCGCACGAACGTCGGTGGCCGCGCCGAAGTTGGCGCTCGGGAAGTGAACCCCGACTGCGCGAATCGTTCGTGCTCGAACGATCGGGGATCCGAAATCCGGAAGTCGGACGCCGGAAGTCGGAAGTCGATCACTTCTTCTTGAACAGGTCCGCGAACGTTCCCAGCTTCGCAGGCGCGACCGGCTTGGAGGCGGCGACCTCGTCGGGCGAGGCGTCGCCGGCGCCGGCGATCGAGAGCGAGAGGCGGCGCTTGTCGTGATCGATCGAGAGCACGGTCGCCTCGACCTCTTGGCCGACCTTCACCACCTCTTTCGGGTGGTTGATGCGGCGGCCGGCGCCGAGCTCGGAGACGTGGACGAGGCCCTCGACGCCGGGCGCGATCTGCACGAACGCGCCGAACTGCGCGAGCCGCGTGATCGGGCCGCGCACGCGTGAGCCCTCGCCGAGCGAGCGCGTCGACTCGAGCCACGGATCCGACGCGAGCGCCTTGAGCGAGAGCGAGATGCGCGGGCGGCCCTTCTCGTCGGTCTCCATCTTCAAGACGACGACGTCGACCTCTTGGCCGAGCGCGAGCACGTCCTCGGGACGCTCGACGCGCTGGTAGCCGAGCTCGCTGACGTGCAGCATGCCCTCGAGCCCGCCGATGTCGACGAACGCGCCGAACGGCTTGAAGCCGGTGACGCGGCCGCGCACGACCTTGCCCGGCACCAGGTGCTCCTTCGCCTCGGCGACGCGCTTCTTCTGCTCCTCCTCGAGGATCGCGCGACGCGTGAGCACGAGGTTGCCGCGCGGGCCGGGCTCGTAGCGCGAGACGCGGAACTGCAGGCGCTGGCCGACGTAGACCGAGAGGTCCTCGACGAACTTGTTGTCGATCTGCGACGCGGGGACGAAGCCGCGCACGCCGGCGACGTCGACGACGAGCCCGCCCTTCACGACCTCGGTGACGTGGCCGTCGACGGGGAGCCCGAGCTCCTGCGCCTGCGCGAGCTCGGCGCGCGCTTCGGGGCCGCGCCCGATCTTCACGCGCAGCTCGAGCACGCCGCCGGTATCGTTGACCACGCGCGCCTCGACCTCGTCGCCGACCTTGACCGTGATGGCGCCCTCGCGATCGGTGACCTGCCCGCGATCGAGCACGCCCTCGGCCTTGCCGCCGACGTCGACGAAGACGGCCTCCTTGCCGATCGAGATCACCTTGCCGCGGACTTGATCGCCGGGTTTCGGCCGCCTCTTGTCGGGCTTCTTGCCGGCCTCGAACTCGGCGAGCATCGCCCCGAAGTCTTCATCGTCGTTCGCCACGGCGCCCCTATACCATGCCCATGGTAGAAGTTTTTCGTGCCCGACGAGCTCCGCGCGCTGACCGCCGCGCATGACCTGACCGCCGTCGTCGAGGACGGCCGCGTCTCGTCGGTCGGCGCCGGGTGGACCGCGCGGCTCGGGCGCGATCCGACCGGGCAGCCGGCGAGCGAGCTGGGCGACGGTCCGATCGGCGCCGCGCTCGCCGGCGGCACCGTCGACGTCGCGCTCGGCGGCGCGACCGTGCGCGTGTTCGGGATCGTGAGGCCGCGCGGCGCGGTCCTGGTCGGGATCGACGTCAGCGATCGCGAGCGCGCGGCGCGCCGCGCGGAGGCGGTGCTGCGCGACGTCGGCTCGACGCTCGGGCGCACGCGCCACCGTCTCGCCGAGGCGCAGGCGCTCGCGAAGGTCGGCAGCTTCGAGCTCGACCCGTCGTCGCACGTGATGTCGTGGACCGCGGGCATCTACGATCTGATCGGCGTCCCGCACGACACCGACGTCAGCGATCCGGCCGCGTTCAACCGCTACGTCCATCCCGACGATCTCGATCGCGTGCGCGGTTGGTTCTGGAGCGCGCCGCCCGGCGGCGAGCGCCGCGACGCCGAGTTCCGCATCCTGCGCGTCGACGGCACGGTGCGTTGGGTCCGCTGCGCGCTCACGACCGATCGAGGCCCCGACGGGCGCACGCTGATCTGCGGCAGCGCGCTCGACATCACCGACGAACGATCCGCGCACGAAGACGTCGCGCGCGCGCACGACGACGCGCAGCGCGCGATCCGCGAGCACACGCAGTTCCTCGGCGCGCTCTCGCACGAGCTGCGCACGCCGATCGCCGGCGTGATCGGCCTCATCGATCTCGCGGTCGCCGCCAAGGATCCGCTCTCCGCCGAGCGCGATCTGCGCAGCGCGAGCGCCGCGGCGCGGCACCTGCTCGGCGTGATCGACGATCTGCTCGTCTACGCGCGGCTCGAGTCGGGACAGATCGAGCTCGACGTGCGCGACTTCGATCTCGCCGACGTCGTCGCGGAGTCGGTCGCGGTCGTGTCGGCGAACGCGCGCTCCAAGAAGCTCGCGGTCGACGCGTGGATCTCGCCGGACCTGCCGCGCTGGCGCAAGGGCGATCCGCTGCGCGTGCGCCAGATCCTGGTCAACCTGCTCGGCAACGCGGTGAAGTTCACCGAGAAGGGCGGCGTCGCGCTCGCGGTCGCGCCCGGCGAGCACGCGGGCGAGGTCACGCTGCGCGTCGACGACACCGGCGTCGGCATCGCGCCGGAGCGGCTCGGCAAGGTGTTCGAGCCGTTCGTGCAGGGCGAGGCCGGCCGCCGTTTCGGCGGCACCGGGCTCGGGCTCGCGATCGCGCGCGAGCTCGCCGCGAAGATGCACGGGCGGATCGAGGTCGCGAGCGCGCCCGGCGCCGGCAGCCACTTCACGCTCACCCTCGCGCTGCCCGAGGGCACGCCGCAGGCGGTCGCGTCCGCGCCGCC